>CAZVWV010000102.1:0-14528 GCA_964631745.1 uncultured Bdellovibrionales bacterium | reverse complement strand
TTGTGCTGGTTGGGATGCGATTCGTTCCGGGTGAATTTACGAATTTTATTTTTAGAGAAAGTTACTTCCACCGGTGGCGATAGAAAGTTCTTTCTTCCCGCGCGCGATGCCGACGGCCCACTGCTTTGCGCATGTGATATAAAAACCCACTGCCGGAGGGACCGGAGCTTCGGGCGTGGCCGCGAGCGCGCGGGCCGCGGACGGTGGCACTACCTTCCCTGCTATCATATTAAGCTAAACAATCGTTGCGGACCTCATTGCGCCATTTTGGCGACTTAGCCATTTTAATATCCAACTGGAGTTACGCCACGGCCATTAAGTTAAGCATCATTTACGGTTAACAGGCGCAAGGGCCAGGAAGCTTAATGGAATAACCAGTCGAGTTTACTAGCTTGCAACGTTCACATCCCTTCGCTCACTCTTAATTTAATGGCCGTGGGGTGGCTCCAATTGGCTTCTCCAGTTCGCTTTAAGCCGCTAATTTGCGAACATCAATTTCGACTGTTACGAGTTTTCCGGTGTTCATAATCTCTTCAAGCATCTTATATAGATCGACGATCTCTTTGGATTTTGATGTGAGTTTCAGGAGTGCAAAAAGCCTTATATCCTTTTCAGTAGCCCAATTCATCTGTGTTGGCTTATTGTTCAAAGCCTCCCACTTAAGAACTCCAGGATGGGTTACACCAAATCTTTTGGCGAACTCTTGCAGCGTCATCTCAAAGTGCTGTCGGATGAAGCGCACCTCATTGCCGGTCAATCTGCCTTCCTTTTCGCAAAGTTCCTTCAGGACCATTTCTGCAAGCAAGTTATAATCGATGGCAGGGGTCCACTCGCCTCTCACATTAATCATGGGGACATTTAAAAGCTTCACCGGAAAACCAAAGCCGTGATCAACATGCGATCTCTTAATTTTTCTTTCCATGTTCTGCTCCTAATTCTATTGCTGTAATAATCAGCATATTATTTTCATCAAAGGAAACGATGACCCGCACTTCTCGTTTATCTATCGTTCTTCCACGAATAGCGTAGTTCCACGCCTTAAATCTTTCTTGGTATTGGTCCTTACTCTTCTCATGTCTTCCATTTCTCAAAACGTACAAAATCTCAGTTCGACTGATACTACGCTCCGTTTGCCGGTCAGTCGCATGTCTTGTGTCTAAATAATGCCCACGCTCAATGCAGGTCTCAACCGTTGCCGGTAGGTTTTGAATTTTGGGCTTCTTTTGCACTTACGACTAATTGTAACTCAGTTACAATTAGAACGCAAGCAGGAAATTGAGACCATTTTCTGTCGGCAACGAAACGGTCTCCCTATAGGATCCAGTATCGCCAGGTATATGAGGGCAGCGAGGCTGGGATCGTGCTGCACCTGCTGCAAGCCCGGCAAACAAGCTCGACCGGACGGGCTAGCTTCATCTTACGCTGGAACAATGACGCCTGTGGCTTCACTGTTCAGATCCCGTCTGGCGAAGGTATGCCCCAGGGTGAAAGCTTCGTATTCACCAAGCTGGGGTGTTAAGGCACTTGGAGTTTATATCGCATAATAGCCCCGTGCTTGCCGGTTCTCTGGCGCTCTAGTTCATACACTTCTCCTGGCACAGGTATAAAGATCTCTAATACACGATTTAGCTTGGCGTAATCCTCTTCATCCAGCGCGAATTCCAGAATTTCTTGGTTCTTTTGCAGCTGAGAAGCCTGTCTACCTCCCACAATAACAGCAGCCACCGCACTGCGCTCTAAAACATAGCGCGATGCCACACTCGCCATCGAAACAGAATGTTTGATTGCCACCTCGTGAACGGCCTTCAAAAGTTCTTGAAAAGGTTCCCAACCTCCAATTTCGTCGATCATTAGTTTATATTTTACTAATGACCTATTCTCTAGTGGCGAGTCAGGTTCAACTGCACCAAGGTACTTCTCAGTTATAAATCCACCGGCCACTGTGCCGTAACAGAGGAGTTTAATGTCATGCAGTTTAGCAAAGGCCCCCAAGCTCCGTTCTGGCCTACTGTCGAGAAGGGAATATTGCACCTGATTGCTTACTATCGGCACACCCGCCTCGAGCAATTCACGCAAATGTTCACTATCGTAATTAGTAACGCCGATATTCCGTATTAGCCCAAGTTCCTTTAAGCGCCGCAGTTCAAGCGCTGCCTCGACGTGCCCAGGAATAGAAAAATCCCACCAGTGGAACTGAACCAGATCCAGGGCGTCGACGGACAACCTTGAGAGAGAGCCCCGTATTGACTTCTCAATATACTCCCTAGAGATATCCGCAAGCATATCTAAGTTCGGAACAAACTTAGTATGCACTTTTGCCTTAAGCGCAGAGCTAAGGCGTCTATTAACCTCTCCTATAAGTTCCTCAACGCCAGTATAAATATCAGCACAATCAAAGGTTATTCCGGCTCGGGCATAGCCTTCGAGGTCGCCTAGTGCTGACTCGCGATCCACAACGCCGTGCCCTCCCGCTAACTGCCAGGCACCGCGAATTACTCTTGAAACAGAGTAGTTATCAGCGATTTCAACTTGCGCTATCGGACCGCGCATTAGCTGATGGTCTTCCCGTGCCCAAAGAAACTCCTGGTAACCCTTCTCAAGCATGGTGAGCCCACCGTAAATATACTTGTGCGGATTATAGACGCCCCCCGTGCCACGCTGCTCCGGCGTATCTGAAGGTGGCACTAGCCGTGAGAATGCTCTTCGATGGGAGTAACTTACTGCAATATGATCTTGCATAAGCTCTGCCACCAGATCCCTAATCGCCGAGCTTATGCCGGCTCGTTGGGATAGACGCAGCATGGAAAGTCCTTCAGCGCTGGCCTTGAACTCGCTTTCCACAGTCTCGACACAGTCAGGCGGAAGAAGAGCTTTCTTCTCCAGCATGGCGGCGACGCGACTCGCTATCGTGTCGCCAAAAACTGCAAGTTGCACTGCGTATGTATTAGCAGAATACAGCCCACTCGGTCCGGGCGCTCCGCGCACTCCTGCGTTGAATCTTCGAAAAGACTCAAATGCTTTGGCATTTAACGGGCCGAAAAAATCCTGCATATGGTTCAGTACCTCTCGGTACTGATCTCTCGCTGCAAGTAGTGATTCGGACACCTCCGCTTCTGCAATAGGTGAGCGCAGTAACTTTTCTCGCGCAGCTCTCAGATGCGTTAAGGTATCGGCTAAATGCACTTCAATTTGGCCGTGCCTTAGGTAGAACTCTCTCTCAACGCTACCTTCCTTGCCGGGAAGAAACCCCCGCGTCGCTTCAGGCGGGTTTATGATCGTGATTAGTTCATAGGTCAACATGCCAGGTCTTCCCAGCGCTTGCGAGAGTTTAGTAATGATTTCCGTAAGGAGCTGATTCTCTCGTGCTTGACAATGAAAAAGCGCCGCGTCCAGAACGACTAAATCCAGTAGCGCAATTTTTGCGCGGGCGGGCTCATTACCTTCACAATACCCGCCAATGCGCTCCACGAGGGACTTTTCCTTAAGAAGTTTCGCCACAAATTGCTCGATCTTCGTCGAACGAGCTTTGCCAGCTATAATATCACCGATCTTCTTCGGTAACGTGTGCACCACAGCCTCACTGACACAACCCAGCGGGTAAAGATCAGCGTGACGTTTGCCATGCGGACGCCGTTGGTCGGCCTCACACAGTGGCATTTGATTTTGAGCGCCTAATATTTTGAACATAAAAATTCCTTGATCCTAAAAGATTATAAATGGATGGTATTAGTTAGGTGCGCCGATTACGGTCGCCAACGTTCTTCGGGGAGAGGAACCCGTGTGACTTCGCTATGCTTGTACTCTCGTTCTGCCAATCGCGTAATCCTAAAGATCGCTCCGCAATTCGGGTCAGGACAAGCGATATCGGCATCAGTCGTGATCCAATCGTACTGTGAAGTTTTCCTTTGCTTGGCTGAAAGCAGTGGCAGTAAAGCTGCAAGCGAGTAGAAAGAAAATGAGTGCGGGGGCGAGTTGAAAATCAAATTTTCGCCCTGCACAATAAATTTCTGCCCCTCGATATGCGAGCAGACAAAGTCCCTGGAGGTCCGTATAACCTCGACGCTTAGGTCAAATAATACAAATGTGTCCTCAGCCTTTTTCATATGCTGAAATCTTCGAAACTATCAATAATTTATGTTTTACCGCGAATTTTGGTGTAAATTGCTGCGGCCAGCCAAATATGATCGCGAAATATTATTGGGCACTAAGCCCAGACTTGCCAGATGGATACGGAGAATTTGAAACAAGTAAGTTTCATTCTCAAAGTGATAACGTATTAAAGGTCACTAGTCAAGAAACTTTAGGATGAGTTCTAAATTGTTGAAATACACTCTCATGTGCGCGCCAGTTCTTCAATCAACCTAATGCCTGACGAAAAACGACCTGATTTCTTACCTTGGCGATGAGCGCCTACGATTGCGCCCAAGATATTACAGGCTGAATTAGCAAATTTGGAGGCCGCTTACTCACACTGGATAGAGCTAATAACGGCAAGTTTCCTCTCAGACGCCCTAAAGCAGGCTTATATAGATTTAGTGAGCCAACGCCGAACCCGCCTTGGTTTTTCACCAAGCCTATAGCCCCTGTACAAAATCTACTTACATAACCAAACAATTTAGCTTTAACAGGGGCGCGGACGGTCTTTCACGTGCTCGGCGATTAACGCCGCCAGCAACTCTTTTTTCATAGTCGCCTTACTAAGGAATGCGTTGATTCCGCTATCCACCCCTCGATTCTTGGCTTCCATGGTAGCATGCGCCGTAAAGGCAAAGATGGCCCCTTTGTAGCCCGCTGCACGGACGGTCTTTGCGATTTCTATTCCGCCGATATTAGGCATGTGAATATCGAGCACCAAAAAATCGAAAGCTTGGCTGTTTGGTTCCGGACTGAGAACTAACTTCACAGCTTCTTCTCCGCTAGTGGTACTTTGGACCTTAACGTTAAGAGCGTCCAGCAATTTGCCCACGATCTTTAGGTTGTCAGGCTTGTCGTCTACGACTAATGCGTATAGTTGTGTCATATGCCCAATAGAGAAAGATGAACGCTTACCAATTCTACATCCCGACTTCGGAAACTGTATATAGATAAAGACTTACCAGATAGGTTCCGTCATTTATAGCCGCACGCCTACTACTCTTTGCCCTTGATAATCGTTAATAGTCGTTTTTAGTACTCAACAGAAAGGCCAATAGAAATCCACGCAAATTTTGCGGTGACATTCCTTCCCAGCCGCCAAACCAAATTGGCACGCAAAATGCCTACACTTAGTTATTAGGTTTCAAGTCCGCCGTTTGGTTGTCAGTTTGTATGTGTAAGTACCTAGTTTTGGCGCGGAAGCTTTGCGCTGGTTTCATAATAAGTCTAACACTTTACGTGGCAGGCGCGCACGCTGCCACGTACTACATTGATAACAAAGTTGCTTGTTCTGATACTGGACCGGGGAGTATTGCTCAACCCTGGTGCACCATCAACAAAGCTCTGATTACCTTGCAAGCTGGTGATACCGGATACGTGAAACCAGGTACCTATAATCTGAGTACGGGGCCTGGAGTAATTACAATCAGCGATGATAGCGGCACCTACCAGGTGGTAAAGACCACACACTCAGGAACCAGTTCTGCCCCAATTAAATTGATCGCACAATCTAACAACATCGTTGGACTGGGCAATGAGCCAGAAGTACAGGATGACGATCACCAAGTCTTTGTGACCAAAGCTGTCATTGATGTAGAGAGCGATTATTGGGAGATGCAGGGGTTTTATGCCCGGGACGACGGCGGATTCATGGCGCGAAATAATAAATACTGGACCCTGCGAGATACTATCATTTTTGTGGATCCGGAGCAGAGAAGTGGTCGTGATTTTGGGGGGGCGCGTCCACTAATTTTATATAGATCCGATCAAGCCCAAATCTTAGATAGTGAGGTGTTTAGTATCAACTTAGACAACAACTATGCGCTTGAAAAACGGCCCGACTACGATGGTGAAAGCTTAGAAACTTGGGCAACCCTAATCAAGAGTACTCAGTGCGACGACCTCACACTCAAAGGTAGCTTGATTTACGGTGGCCGCAACAACCTACAAGATACCTACGATAGCACCGATTGTTTGGCCGAGAATAACCATATCTTTTTTGGGCAAGAACATTTGGGACATCTCTGCACCCAACGTTTTACCTATCGAAGGAACGTGGCCTCGGGCGGCCAACAGTTTCCTTACATAAGCGGAAAATGCGAAGGCGGTCCGAAGTTTAGTGGTTTGGTTGAGAATCAGACCAACCTTCTGACTAATTTCTGGCTACAAACCTACTGTGACACAAATCATTGGTATAACCCCGCCGAACAGGTGATTCTTAGAAATAACATTGTGATTAGAACTTCGGCAGGATTGACCGGGAGCTGTATGTACCTCGGCCCCGAGTATCAAAACTCGCTAGACTCCGATTACAACGCCTGTACCAACTTCAATATAGATCGGAACGGAAACATAGAGGGCTTTTCTGGTCACTGGTTAGATTTTTGGACCTACTGGAGTGACGTACAAACTTGGATTAACGACACTCATGCTCCCTTTTCGTTAACCGAATGGAAGACCCAAAGTTATCGCCCCCAAATAAATCAAGATCAACATTCCACCCTATTCCAAGTTGACCCCAAATTTGTGACGCCCAAAGAAATGTTGACGAATATAGAGAATATCTATGAGAACTTAAATTATCCTTGTGAGGAAACATTTGGCCCGGATTACGCGGGGGTATACTCAAACTGCAAGCCTCCCTTTAGATCTAAGCCTCTTGTAGATTTAAATCTACGCTCAGATTCTCCGTACAGAGACGCCGGCGACCCTGCCTACGGCACAAATTATCCGGGTGGGCGCATCGACATTGGTGCCTTTGAATATCAGAACGCTCCCATTCCGACCCCAACACGAACGCCCGCGGGTGGTACTCCAACTGTGACTCCAACCCCAAGCAGAACACCCACGCGCACCGCCACGCCGACCATAACCATGACCGCTACCAGAACGCCCACGCGCACTGCCACGCCGACCATGACCATAGGCATGACCGCGACTGCTACTGCCACCGCTACCAGAACGCCCACGCGTACGGCGACTCGTACGCCTACCAGGACCCCTAGTCGCACTGGCACGCCGACTCAGACATCAACACCATCGCGCACACCAACCCCGACTGTCACAGTCTCGCCTAGCAATACGCCGACGCCAATTGCGACCGCTACGCCTACCGGTGAGGTGTTCGCGCCCATACGCCCAAATACACCGCCTGTCATTAAGGCTAAGCGAAAATACAAAGTTTCAAGGGGCAAGGTAAATGCTATTCAGGTCGAGATCACAGATCTAGACGACGCCTTCACAGTAACAGCGCTAACATCAAAAGGTGCCCGAGTGGTTAAAACACGCGACTTAGGATTTGGAGAATTCAATATCAAAGTGCGAGTTACCAAAGCTGCGAACTTGCAAATTAGAGCACTTGACCACCGCGGAGCAAGTACTGTTACCAAATCAAAACTAGTGCTATCGAGATAACCGATCTCAAAGTCCAGGCTTGGTCATGGCCACAAGATCCAAGACCCTGTCGAGTTCGACCTGATCTAGCACTTTCATTTCGGCTGCAACTTGTCGCACGGTTTTATCTTCGGCAAAGGCTTTCTTGGCGAGCTTAGCGGCGGTGTCATAACCGACCTTGGGTGCTAAAGATGTGCAGGTAGCTAGGCTCTTCTCTGCAAATTCTCGGCATCGCTCCACATTAGCGGTGATTCCGGAGATGCATTTATTGACGAAGTTGTTGGATACCGTGGACAAAAGCTCAACCGACTCAAGAATATTATAGGCCATAACCGGCAACATCACATTTAGTTCAAAGTTCCCATGCTGCCCTGAGATCATGACGCAGGCATCGTTCCCAATTACCTGAGCGCATACCATCATGACTGACTCACAGATGACCGGGTTTACCTTGGCCGGCATAATACTCGAGCCGGGTTGGATCTCTGGCAATCGGATCTCGAAAAGATTGCAGCGCGGCCCAGCCGCCAACCAACGTAAGTCATTGGCAATCTTCATCAGACTGCATGCCAGCGTCCTAAGCTGCCCACTCATCTCAACTATTGCATCACGCGCGCCTTGGGCCTCGAAATGATTTCGGGCTTCTACGAATTTTAGTCCGGTGAGTTTATTGAGTTCATCTATGGCCAACTTCGGAAACTCAGGATGAGTATTTAGTCCGGTGCCCACGGCCGTGCCGCCTAATGCGAGTTCGGCTACCGAGACTTTGGAGCGATTTATGCGTTCAATGCCACACTGAATCTGAGCGGCATATCCGCTAAACTCCTGGCCCAGGGTGATCGGTGTCGCGTCTTGCAGGTGGGTGCGCCCGGATTTGATTACGGACTCAAAGTCTTTGGATTTTTTCGAAAGGGCTTGCTGTAAATGCGAAAGCGCAGGCAGAAGATTAGTTTCGATGGCTTGTAAGGTAGCCACATGAATAGCGCTCGGAATTACATCGTTCGAGGACTGAGACATGTTGACGTGATCGTTAGGATGAATCTGTTTATCCCCCCTGGTGCCTCCCAATATTTCTATGGCTCGGTTAGCGATAACCTCATTGGCATTCATATTAGTTGATGTGCCCGAGCCCGTTTGAAAAATATCCAGCACGAAATGTTGATCGAGCTTTCCGGCCATGGCTTCTTCAGCGGCCTTGATTATAGGATCGCACTTGTCCTTCGCTAACAGGCCCAGTTTATGGTTTGCGCGCGCTGCAGAGATCTTGATGGCGCTAAGGGCAGCGATAAAGCTTCTAGGGAAACGCAGCTTGCTTATGGGGAAATTCAAAACGGCTCGTTGTGTTGTGGCTCCGTAAAGTGCCTCGTCCTCTACCTGCATCTCGCCCATCGAATCTTTCTCGGTTCTCATAACTCTCCCAATCATTCAAAAAGTCTTATGAAGTACTACGAATTGTCAGTATATATCGTTGTGGGAATTCCTCAATTCCCGTAAGCGATGCTAAACAGGCCCCCTCGTAAAACAGGTTCGAGTAGTTGACCAAATAGCGCATAAACACCAGAGAGCCATCCGGTTAACACTTAGGGCTCTCTCATTTAGCCCAACAAAAGGTCCTGCCAGAACGAAGTTTCCCAATGTGCGGTTCTAGTTAAGTTTTTTCGGCGAACGGTCGAATTTCATTGCAAGGGAGAGTTTGGCACATTTGGGGGCCATATAACTCATTAAAACAGCAAGCTTTTTAAAAAACCTAGCCATGCCGCCAGAGGATCATTCAACCAAGCCGGCTCCAGAGGGGAGCAAACATGAAGAGGTTAAGTCTGGGAGCGGTGGACCACTTGGATTTATTTTACCGACCGACCCGCATGTCTGGCAAGAATGCCGAAAGTTAGTCTCCGATAAAAACAGCCGCGTCGAAAATTTAGCGGTTTGCGCATCGCAAGACCCAGTTATCAGCATGGAGCTCTTGCGAGTCTCAAACGCCATGTATTTCTCCGGCGGCAAAGCTCCTATCACAACACTGAAAACAGCGATTGTGAGACTTGGGGCGGATGTGGTGCTTGAGCAGCTTGAGAACCTAGGCCATCGCCACGTAATCGAGGATGAAGATACCCGCCATTGGGTAGAAGTTCATCGCAGCCGCTGCAAGCGCACTGCCATCGTCGCAAAAATTATCGGCGAAGCAGTCGCTCGAACGCTAAGCGATGACTGTGAAGCCGCCGCGCTTTTTGGAAGCGTGGGTGAGATGCTTGCCGCAGGATATTTAGGTGAGACTTACGTCAAGCTGGCCGAGGAACACTCGAGAAGCGGTGTCAACTATCGTCTCGCTCAGGATCACAAATTCGACGTGGAGAAGATGGGGCTTAATTACCTTAAGCGCCAGGGCATCCCCGATGCCTTAAGCTTCGCTATTGATCGGGAAGCGCGCCCCAGAACACCTGACCGCGCTATCATGAAGCCGATTTGCAACGCCGCGGCTGAGATGATCGACGCCTTCGACAACAATCGCTGGGAGAAACTGGCGCCCGGCAAGACCTTACCGCCAAAGAGCTCCGTGCGCATGTTAGGGTTATCCGATCAGCAATATTTAAAAATTTACGAGCGCGTCAGCGAATATCTCTTCGCCATTCGACAACTCGATGAAAAAAAGAAACAGGAAGCACTTAAGGCACAGGTGCCAACCAGCGCCGAGCCGACGGAAGCCGACAAGCTACAATCTGACATTGAGGATCTCATCACGGGTGAAGGTGACGAGATCGAGGAATTCGAAGAAGACGAGGAAGAAGCTACTATCGCGGCACCAACGGTCGCCAAAGCCAAAGCCCCGTCAGAACCTACCAAGGTCAGAAATGAACTCTTCGGCATAAAGCAGAAAAGCACAGAGACGAAAAGCATTCCGCGAGTTGAAAAGACCTCGCATAAGCCCACGCAGGCTCCGCAAATGAGAACCGCTGGCGGCAATAAGGTCATGGATTCGGTTACGAACATTATAGATAAGGCTGCAACCAGTGAGGAGCTGCTTACACAATTGATGCAGATGTTGGTTGACCAAGGCCCTTTCGAGAAATCGGCGCTAATCGTGGTTTCCAAAGACCGAAAGCAAGCCATCGTGGTGGCCGCGCGTGGCCCCTCCATCGGAAACGGTCAAAAGCTCGATCTAAACGATCCGCTCTCGCCTTTAGCGCAATGTTTTTCTAAGGTTCAATCATTCGGAAATCGTAGCAATGACGCCTCACCCTGGGGCAGTAAAGCCTTTGCGCTGGCGCCGATTGATGCAGACCACGGCACTCCCGTGGCGCTATATGCAGACTGCGGAACCACCGGCTCGATTACGTTTGAGGCCCGTAGGGTCTTTAGAAACGTAGTGGAGATTTTGAATCAGAAATTGCCGGAGATCCCTGGCGGTATTCCGGTTGAGATTTAGGCTATCAAGATTGCGTCTACTTCCTATTTGCAAATCCAGTCAAGCTTGGCTAATGTAGTAGCTCTAGTTTCGAGACTTGGTCTCTAGATGGAGAGTTTATGAAAAATTTTGTAATTTTATTTTGTCTGTTCTTGGCCGTGCCGCTTTTGGCTGAGTTTAGAATAGCGACAGTGGACATTAACCGCGTTATCAACGAGTCCACCGAATCAAAATCCATGAAGAAGGTCTTAGATGATAAAACCCTTGCCGCCAAAAAGCAGGTCGACGCAAAAAGATCTTCACTAAAGGCACTAGAAGACAAACTAAAAGCCGCCAAAGTTAAGGAAGATTCCAAAGAGGCAGATCAGTATCGAGAATCCGCCAAAGAGTATAGCCGCATGGTCAAGGATACCGAGGAAGATTTGCGGCGCGAGTTTCTTAAATCCAATAAGACGCTAACGGACAAGGCCTTGAAATTGGTGAGAGACTACGCCTCTAAGAACAGCTACAGTTTAGTGCTCGATAAAAGTGAGGCGGTACGAGGTCCGGTACTCTTTGGCTCAAAGTCCTTCGATGTCACTGAGGATATTCTAAAGCAAGTTGACTAGCGCGGGCCTTGAACTCCCCTATTCCCAAAATTGAAGATTTGATGGAGCGGGTGCTGCAGCGTGATTCCTCTGCGCTGGAAGCCTTCTATCATGAGCTTTTCAAGATGGACTTTCTGATTGTGGATCGTGCCCAGCGGGCTCCTCTTTCAGACCAGCCGGAATACCCCAGCGAGTTTTTTGGCGCTCTGGCCGTAAAAGATAAAGAGCGCAACGTAGTTCCGGTATTTACAAGAGCTGACCTGATCGAAGAGTGGGCCGGTGCGCCTTTGAACTTTAAATCTATCAGCAGCAAAGCACTCTTTGAGCTTGTGCCAAAGGGCTGGTGGGCGTGTTTAAATCCGGGCACGGAAGTCGAGAAGGATTTCTCGCCTTGGGAGCTAGAACAGCTGCGGCTGGGCGAGTCCAGTATTAAAGAGATCGTGGAGGAGCTTGCTAGGGCAAATGACGAGGTAGATTTTAATTTAGAGCCGCTAAAGCAGGACTCCTATGCTTCTCTTTTTCGAGTGATGCGTGAATTTGGATGTAGGTATGATAGTTGCCTGAAAATATACGCTGCTAGAGAGTTTAGTAGCGATCATGACGACCATCAAACTTCGCGCATACTGGTTGGATTGATTCATTCCGAAACGGGCGAAACAACTTCAGCCTTGATACGGAATTTGAAAGAGACACTAAGTCGCGAGCTTATCGGCGATGAATTCGTGCGGGTAGTGGCCCAGGGGCCTGGCGAAAACGATGCAGTTATTTCGGCTCTGCGGTTGACGCCGCCGGTATATGAAAGAGCCTCGCGTGCGGGGATCTGGCATAGGATTGTTGGGATGTTTACCAAATAGGACCTTTTGCTAACCCCCGAATATTCAGTGCTTTGCCGTATCCGGCCGAGCTGGAGCTCGGGGCAAGAATATTATGGAGCGCAGGCGACTCGCCCAATGCCACTTAGCCAACCGACTTAAGTATCCGATTTTAACTTCGATTTTTCGAAGCCTTCTCGAATTGTTGCGCGGTAGCAAGATGGTGAGAAAGGCTGCCTCACTGCGAAGAAAATGGAAACGCAGTAGGTAAACTTGTGGGGAGATATCCGGGAGCGCTGAGCTCCAGCTCGGCCAGATACTGCAAAGCACAGAAAATTCGAGTTAAACCACCAATCCCTCTGGTGTTCCAGAGGTGGTAATGCGTAAGAAGTAGTCACCACGAAGAGGCTGTGTTGAAAGTCAATGGGCTGATTCAAAATCAGCCGGAGAATTTTTGGCCAGCATCTACCTGACCGGCTAATCGCCGGGCACTTTTTTTCCTTATTGGGGCGCTGCCCCAAACCCCGGAATTTTCGTTCGGCATGGAGCAGTGTTCGATAGGTTTAGGAAGAAGGGCTCCAGAGGTTTCCCCCTGGAGCTGTACGTGCTGTCTATCGACGCACTGCGCCCAAGCTATCCCGTACGGGGTTGCATTCCTGCAGAGCCTCGGTAAGTTTCGCTAAAGCCCGAGCAGTATAGTGCTACTTTGCAGTGTTTTTCCAGGGTTGGTTTGTCTTAAGCATTGCGTTGAGGCAGACCAGGAATTTACGCATGCAAGCTACCAGGGCTATTTTCTTATTTCCTTGCTTCTTTCCTCTTTTGACCAGCTTTTTATAATAGCTTTTTATCTTTGTATTACATCGAATCGCAGTCAAAGTGGCCATGTACAGGACCGAACGAACATCGGCTCTACCCCCTTGGATGCGACGTGGTCTGGAGGCTTTGCCGCTATCATCATTGAACGGCGCTATGCCAGCCAGGGCCGCAATTTTCTTGCGGTTTGACTTTCCAAGTTCAGGAAGCAGAATGCAAAGCGAGTAGGCCGTAAGCTCACCAACCCCTTTGGCACTTAGGAGCACCTCCGCCCTGGCGCGCGTAGATTCGAGCCCGCCTACACGATCTTTAATTTTCCGCGTAATTTGTTTGATTTCAGCGCGAAGTAGCTTGATCATTTTCCGAATGCTCTGGGCAATCAACGGCGTCGCATGCCCAAGGCGGTTCTTCTCCTGCACATTCTGCCGCACTAACTGTTGTCGCCTTGATACAAGTTGCTTTAACTCAAACTCTTCATCGCTGGACACCACGGTACTTGCTGGCTTCACAGCCTCGGCAAACTTCGACAAAATCTCCGCGTCAATCTTGTCAGTCTTCGCTCGCTTGCCTAACGACTTCGCAAAATTCTTGGTCTGCCAAGGATTCATTACCGCTAAACTAATCTCTTTAGACTGCAATGCCTTAGCAACGTTGCGCTCATAGCCGCCCGTGGCTTCCATCACCACAAGGCTCGGCGCTTCCCCGCTAAGCCTCTTTAAAAGCTTCTCTATCCCCGTACGGCTATTACTGTACTTCTCAGGTTCGCTCCACGTTGTGCTCTTCACATCTAGCGTAGACTTTGATATGTCTATTCCCACGTACATGACTTCCTCCTTTATTGGTTAAGTTATGGGCCTTGCAGGGACTCGACCTTGCCAAAATGCGAGCTCACTTACGTGGCTCAAGCGGCTGTTCGAGCTTCAAATAACAACGGTCCGGCGACCTATCTTCGTGCGGTTGTTTGTCAACTGGGCACTAACGGCCTGCCGGACCGCAAGGCTTTTCAGTAAGTCTCGAACACTTACTGCCCTTTGAAAAGCAACATACAAGAGCACGAAGTTCACGAAGGGGGCACGAAGTTGAAGTTTGATGTACTGATAAATTTTAACGTTGAGATATTGAAGAAAGGCTTTAAAAGATTTGTTCTTTAATTCCTCCTTCGTGACTTCTTCGTGAACTTCGTGGTGAATAAAATCAGTGGGATAACGGTTCTTTCTGGAATCTTCAACCTTGGTAGCTTAGCGACCCCTTCCTCGTTAAACCCCTGTGGTTTAACTCGTATTTTCTGTGCTTTGCAGTATCTGGCCGAGCTGGGGCTCGGCGCTCCGGAATCTGCTCACCAGTTTATCGGCTATGCTTTCATTTTGCTCGGCCGCGGGCTCCTGGTTA
>CAZVWV010000101.1:0-14759 GCA_964631745.1 uncultured Bdellovibrionales bacterium | reverse complement strand
GAAGAAGGCCTCTAAGCGCGCTGTCAAAGGCAAAGAGAAACTTACTATTGAAGAGCTGTTTTTTAGAGCAGGATATTTCGCATCCAAGCAGCAGAAAGATTTCAAGAGACTTCGCGTCATAATCCCCTGCGTGGTGACCCCTCTTATGGCGCTCGCCTTTGGATATTTTGGGGCTTCCTATTCTTTTATCGGTATTATCTTTGGTGTTTTGTGGGGCATGCAATTGCCTTACTCCATCTTACAACGTCAGATTAAGGCACGCGACGAAGATATTTTATATTATCTGCCGCTGGTGATCGAACAGATCGCAATCGGGGTAAGCAGCTCCTTGGATATC
This sequence comes from uncultured Bdellovibrionales bacterium, assembly GCA_964631745.1. GTDB lineage: Bacteria > Bdellovibrionota_C > UBA2361 > UBA2361 > JBGSMV01 > CAZVWV01. Next base: position 14,422 of record CAZVWV010000101.1, on the reverse strand, counting down.
GGGCCTTGCATTCAGAGGGTCGTGTCCATGGCTGACGAGCGCGATACTCACAACGTAGTCACCGAGCTCTTAAGACATGCACAGCATCACGTGCGCTCCGGAGCTTCCTTGGAAGATGCCCTAAACGAAGTCGGCAAACGTTCGGGCCAGGCCGAGCTTAAGCACGCATTTATGGCCCTCTCGCAGGTGGCCAAACACGGCGGTGAAATCACCAGACAGCTTCAAGAGCTGGCCGATGCCGTGGGTAGTCAACGTGAGTCGAAAATTGAGGCTAAGATAAAAAAGTTAGAGCTGGAAGCAACTTTTCCGGTGACGCTAGTGTTTGCCGGTTTCATCGTAATCCTTCTTGTGGGATTCTTTATCCAGATTCAATCAGCCTTGTAAGGAACGTTTGTGGTACGGCAGGAAACCAGGGTTAGTGAGGTAATACTTGCGCTCTTTGTGATCGCTATCACGGCCTTGCTCTTAATTCCGCTGCCAACTTTGCTATTGGATCTGTTGTTAAGCGTTAATCTTTGCCTCTCGATGTTATTGCTCTTAGTGGGGCTGTATACACCCAACGCCCTATCGCTGCTCTCTTTCCCTTCTCTCTTATTATTAACGACTCTCTTTCGGCTGGGTTTAAACGTCGCATCCGCGCGCCTAATTCTTAGCCAAGCCTATGCCGGTAAAGTGATTGAGACCTTCGGAACATTTTTGATCCGTGGTGAAGTTGTGGTCGGGGTAATAATTTTCGTGATTATTACAATAGTGAACTTTATCGTTATCTCACGGGGAGCAAGCCGCGTGTCGGAAGTGGCCGCGCGTTTCGCCTTAGATGCCATGCCCGGCAAACAGATGGCGATCGATGCCGATATGCGCGCCGGTAGTATCTCACGAGAGGAAGCCGAGAGACGCCGGGATGACTTGCGCAAAGAGTCTCAGCTGTACGGGTCCATGGACGGCGCCATGAAATTCGTGCAGGGCGATGCCATCGCCGGATTTTTTATTATACTTACCAATATCGTGGGTGGGCTGTATGTGGGCATCAGCAATGGACTCGATTTCGGGGACGCCATTCATACTTACACGGTCCTGACGGTCGGTGATGGGTTGGTTAGCCAGATTCCAGCTCTGTTAATATCGATCTGCGCCGGTATCGTAGTGACCAGGGTCTCAAGCAGCGAGTCCAGCACCTTGGGCGCTGACTTGGGGATGCAGCTCTTTAGGAAACCGAGCGCTGTAATCTTCGCTGGGTTGTTGCTCTTTTCTTTAGGGCTAGTGCCGGGGCTGCCGCATCTCTCTTTCTTGGCGATCGGGGGATTGTTTGTAGTCTCTGGCTTACTGTTACGGCGCGGAATGCGGGCCGGGACGATCTCTGGGTACACCTCGATTATTCAGGTGCCTGGAACGGAATCGGGACGTTTCCTAGGCGGGAGAGCGGCTCAGCTTGAATACTTGATGCCAGACCATCCCTACGCGTTAGAGATTAAATTGGATGAGCAGGTGCTTTACAAAAGCTTTCTCGCTGAGCAAGAGCGCATGCGTTCTTTCTTGATTGAGCTTAAGCGAGATGTTTTTATGGAAACGGGATTAACTATTCCGATTCCATCGGTCGTGCCTGCCAGGGAGCTTCCGCCGGGAGGATACTCGCTTGAAGTTAACGCGGTGGAGATTGAAAGTGGGCGCTTGCCGCTTGACGCCCTATTAATCGAGATGTCGCCAGAGCTTGCGCATCTTTCCGGTCTTGAGATCCTCGCTGAAGAGCCCCATCCTATAACTGGCGCGCAGGCGTTTTGGACACCTGCGCGGCAATCTAATCGCAAGGTGTGTGAAGCAGGAGAATACGGAGCTCTGCATTACCTGCAATTCTTAGCGTTAAAACTATGTGCCTTCGTGAGAGATAACCCGGAAGAGGTCTTGTCTTTGGGCGACGTGCACGCCATGCTAAAAAGCATCGACGCCAGCTCGCCAGGGGTGTTGCAAGAGCTAAACAACGCAGGATTTGTGGGAGCGCCAAGGCTCACAAAAATTCTGTGCACGCTAGTTCGAGACGGCGTCAGTATCAAAGATTTCCGGCAGATTGTAGAGGCGGTCGTATCTTACGGATCGGGCAAGGGCAACTCGGCCGAGGAGGCTACGGAAGTTAATCTTCCCGAGGCGGTTGCTTATGTGCGACAAACTAGGAAACGTCAAGTGCTCTCAAGGTTGCTAACAGATCGGCGAAGTTTAAGAGTCATAACTCTGTCGCGTGAACTTGAGACGACCTTTGAGGGCCTTGAGGAATCTGACGATCTGCTGGGTATTTTACCGATGGCTCCCGAAACTTATGAGAGGCTCAAAGGTTCGTTCGGAGCCCTGATAGAGCCGGTCTTATGGCGTGGGACGCTGCCGCTTTCTGTCTTGTGTCGGGCCGAAATTCGGGCTCGCGTGGCAAAATTCTTACGGAGTTTCTCTAAAGTGGCGGTTATTAGCTACGAGGAGCTTGATCCAGCCTTCCCAATCGAGTTGGTTGGAAGTTGGTAGCCTTTAACCTTCAAATTTACCGCTTTTCCTGTGGGCATTCCGCGGCTTAGAATAGTTGAGCATTTATGACTGAGCAAAACACTCTTCACACTGACGCCACCGTTCAAGACTATTTCTTGATCGAAGGGCACCTGCTCTCGACCCGCACAGCCGATTGTTACAAGGCGCTCGATCGCTCACGCAACGTGCCGGTCTGCCTTTGGATGTTGCGTCATCCCTTGGCGCAACAATCCGAGGCGGTTAAGCGCTTCCTCAGCCGTATGAAAGCCATTTCGGAGATAAGCCCGAATGTTTCGGAGATGTCCGCTTACGGGGTGGATGCGGGCGGGGTGGCGTTTTCTGTATTCCCATCATTAGATGGTTTCCCCTCGTTGCACGGTAATTATGATATGGCCGAAGCTGAGCGGCGCTTCACCACGGCCTTACGCTATGTCGAGCGTTTGCATCAACACGGATTGGCGTGTGGCGATCTGTGTGGGTCTTCCTTTTGGGTCAATCGGGAGGGCGATTTAAGATTTATAGGGGTGATGGGGTCTTTTGATGCCGAAGCTATCGCCACGACCGTGCTTCCTCCTGTAGATACTATTCCGTTTTACGCACCTGAGCAGCGCTCCGGTTCCGGGATCGATAAGGCCACGGATGTCTTTGCGCTGGGTGTGCTGGGTTACGCCTTACTTTGTCGCCGCTTTCCGTACGGGGAAGGGCAGGGGCTTTTGGTTGGTAAACTGGAGTTAGAGAAGGTGACTTTGCCTACTAAACTAATCGCCAATCCGCCCAGCTGGGCCGACGAAGTCCTGATGCGTTGCTTACGCCCGTCACCACAGGAGAGATTTACTAATGTGACCGAAGTAATCAAGGAGATCACGGCGGTGCGCCAACGGGTCTTTAACGATTCCAGCATGCCTGTATCTAAGAAGCAGTTGGCGCATGCCCCCGAAAATTCTGCTTTAACCGTGAAACCTTTAGCGATTGAGAGTCAAGAGCAGGAGATCTCGGAACCGCAGGCGCCAAAACGCATGCTGCGCTTGGTTGGACTTAGTATCGTGGCCAGCGCCGCTATTTTTGCGTTGTTGTTTTCGCAACGTTTAGGGCGCTCGCGCCCGGAGGAGGGTGCGGATAAGGAAGATCTTCGATCGCATGCCTCGGCCTTGGGCAATGAGGAGCTAAAACTTGCCGCAGAAAGGTTGGCCTCGGAGGAAGGCTCGCAAAATGTGGAAGAGAAAGCCGCCGAAATTGAAAAGATTGCAAGCTCGGACGATCCCTTGGCTCACGAAATTTTGGTAAAGAGCGCCAAGGAAGCCGGCACGGCTAAGGTCAGGGAGCTTAGCGAAAAGGCCATTGTGGAGAGGGCTCGTCGCTTAGGTTTATTGCGGTCGGCAGAGCAGGTGCGGCAGTGGCTTAGAGGAATCAATAGAAATCAACTTCCGAGCGCCTACGAAGCCGTGCTGAAATCGTTAGACACTACCTCGCCCATTGAAGCCAGGAGCAGTGCTTTGCGCCAGGCTTACGCTAGCGAGCCGGTGCTGGTTCTGCGGTTAGCCACCTCGCTGGCAATTGACTCAGATAAAATAGACCAATATCAGCCTGTCATCTCTCAAATCATTGGAGATAATCTGAAACTTGAGGACGCCACCCGGCATTCAGCCCTAGCCTTAATTCTTGCCAGCCCGGAGCTCTCCACCATCTTTGGCGAGGATGTGATTCAAAAGCGTAATGATCTGCCCGATGGCGACGTGCTCTGGCTTCTTAGGATTTTAGCGGAAAGAAACGATATTAACGTGCGGTCCCTGGCGAGCTTAGCGGTGGAGCGCGGGTTGCTGTCTCCGGTCAAGGCCAAGTTCTTACAGCTAGTTAGGGATCGTTCCGATTTACCGCCAGACATTTTGCGATCTCTGCTTCGCGCAGCTGCCGGTGCGCTGACCGCCTCTGATGTGGCCAGTTTTGGGCGTTGGTACGATATCGATGCCGAAAAGATTTTGATGGCGGTGCTGGCCGATTCTGATGATACTCAGGTCCTACAAGACGCCTTTGATACTTTGGCCGGGAAAACCATCAATAATAAAGCCTGCAGCGAACTAGTCCAATGGGTCCGTAAACATTATGCTGAAAAGCGCGGCGAATTCGGAAAACTGATCGGCATCATGGGCAATTTGGATTCCGTTGATGCTAAGATGGTTGATTCGACCTTTAAGAATCTTGATAACTATGTGCGGGACGCTGATCTAATTGAGATATTATTGGGATCTGACAACGCCGTGGTGGTCCGGATTGTCTTGGATAAATATGCCGACCTGGTTAATTTGGGTGGGTTATTAAGGCTTCTAAGTAACCCTGACAAGCAGATCCGTATCTTAGCGGTCAAAGGATTGAAGAGTTATAATGACATTGGAGCGCTGAAGATTATCATCGATCATTACGAGAAAGAGAATGACGAAGAGGTGCGCCAGGTATATAAAGAGAATTTTTGGATGATTAAGCAGCGAGAGGAGTAGAGCAAAGTGTTTCGAAAGTTTTTAGTTTTGACGATCTGTTTTGGTTTGATGGGATGCAGCGGGCAATCCAAGCTTAAGAATGAAGAGCTGATTGGAAAATTCGCACCCTATACTAGATTAACTATGCTAGATGGTGAATGGGTGGCTTTGCAGGATTACAAAGGCAAAACAACTGTGATGGTTTTCTGGGCTACCTGGTGCAACAAATCGCGCAAAGCCTTAAATAAGATCAATGCCTTCGCTAAGAGCTTGCCGGCGGGTAATGACGGGCAATTCTTCGCGATTAGTGTTGATAAGTCCGAGAAGCTCCAGGAGGTCAAAGAACGACTTAACAGCACAGATCTAAGCGCGTTCGTGCCGGCCTTTTCAGGGAACGAGTCCGCCGATGAAGCTTACCAGGCTTTTGGCGGCGAGAGCTTGCCCTATATTGTAGTGATCAACAAAGCCGGCAAGGTTGTTGCCGCCGGAAATGACGACGCGCCCATTTATCAAGCCTTTAATGTGAACCCGGATTCGGTGCCTGCGGTGATTCTGCCGTAAGGGCAGTTGCTCATTAACTCCCTGCGCCATTCAAGGGCGGCGATGAATGGGAAATAATGACTGTTTTGTTAGGAAGTCTTTTCACCACCAAGGCACAAAACCACAAAGGGGCACGAAGTCAGCCGATGCCGCGTTCTCTCGTGTCGTCAAAAGCTACTTGGTGCCCCTTAGAGTCTTGGAGCCTTGGTGGTGAAAAGAAATGCTCGAAACCATCTCTGGGCCACCGTAGATACATAAACACATTTCAAAAAACGCGTAGATCTCGGCCCACTTTTCGAGGTCCTCGAAATAGTTTTGGGCGTGTTCGTGCTTGCCCCCGAAGTGATCATCGAAAAGGATGGGAGATTTAGCTTGATTAGCGGCGCGTACGCGAGTGACCCATTCAAGACTTTGTGCGGCAGGAATTAGCTGATCGTCCTGGCTATGAATCACTAAGGTTGCCGGATAGCGACCCGGTTTGATGTTGTTAAAAGGCGAGTAACTTAAGATTGCCCGCAGGGCGGATTCCTCTGTGGGATCTCCCCACTCAGAGAGTTCGCGCTCACGATGCGCCGCTTGTTTGTTTAGCGATGCTCCCAGCACATCCAAAAAAGGTGCTTCCAGCACTACTGCGCGAAAAAGATCAGGGCTTCGCAACATGCTGGCAGCCAGCAATAATCCACCGGCGCTCCTGCCGTATCCGAACATTTTGGAGCTGTCGATTATTGGAGATTCTTGCAGCGCTGTAGCACAAGCCTCCAAATCTTGAATGCTCCGTATTTTGTTGAGGCCTCGCCCGGAAAGATGCCAGCCTCGCCCTAATTCACCGCCACCTCGCACATGACAAACCGCGTACGCAAAGCCATGATCCAGCAAGGTTCTTCTCTCTTCGGTGTAAGCGGTGTTGAAGCTCTCGCCGTATGCGCCGTAGGCAGTTAGTAGTACTGGCATTGGTTTCTTCGTGGCCGCATCTGTCTGGTGTGCGCGGTAAGCCAGCGAGATGGGAATACTGGTTCCATCTGGGCTTTTAGCGTAAAGGGTCTGCTGAAGATAGGTGCCGGAAGTTCCGGCGGGTTTTGGTTTGGTGTACGGGCCTGAGATTTTCTTAGCGATTAATGACGGCAGGTTCAGCTCATAAAGGGAAGGAGGCATGACTAAGTTAGAGTATTGGACTTTAAGCGAGGCGCCTTGACCCTCTTCCAAAACCTTTAGTGTGCCGCAAGCGTGCTGATCGAATTTGACTGAGCCCTGGCGCTCGAGTCCCGAGTTAAGAAGCATAACTTCATTTGAGCAGCTCTCCCTGGAGAGTAAAATAATAGAACCATCCTGCACTCTAACATCTTGAACGGTGTAATGCGGGCTGGACGAGCGCCAGCTAGCGCTTGGTGCGCTATTCAGCTCGTTATACAGTGAGATTGTTTCGGGTCCGGACATCGGCTGATAAAGCACCACAAGCTTATTCCCAAGTGCGCGAACCAACTGCTTAGTCGTATGTTCGCCCGGCACTCGCGCCACTGAACCGCTGGCGGCGGCCTCCAAAATATAAGTTTCAAAGTCGTCTAGAGCGTTTGAATAAAGCACAGCCCGCCCATTATCGAGCGCCTGAATTGAGAGATAATGATCCGCTCTGGGTTCAAGAAACTTGTCGTAAGTCTCACCAGTTTTAAGATCGAAGAGGTAGGCTCTGTCCGGGCGGGCGCCCGTCCTAGTGGTCACAAAGATCGAATCCGAGCCTGCCCACACGAATGCGTCCGGAGACTTGAGATCGCTAGCGTAAAGTTTTTCCGTATCTAAATCCTTCACGAATAAAACACGTTCCCCCGTGCTGCCTTCAAGGATGTAGCCGAGCTTATGCCCGCTTGCCTCTATCTGAATCGATGAAAGCTCCACGTCGAAGGAACTTGTACTGCTCGAATTAATATCTACGACTGTCTCTTCGTTTGTCTCTTCGTTTTGAGCGCGAATAGGTTTGCGAACTAGGATGGGGTGCCGATAACCTTGAATGTATTTAAGCCGAAACTGGAAATCACCGTACCCATGCCAGGTATCTTCCTCATCGCTTGTGGCATTAGAGATTAACTCCCTGACGAGTTCTCTCTTTTGTGGTTCTGTCTTGGCCAGCGAAGTTTCGGTGTGTTTGCGCTCATTCTCTAAGCGCTTCTGCTGTAAGAATTCCTCAGAGGGTTTCGATTTAGTTGCGCACCCGATGAAATTATACGAGGTAAGGAGAGCCAGAATAACTACCGGCACATAGCGCCAGCGTAACGATAGAGCTAACGATGCCGGGCGCCAGCGCAAGAGTTCTCTCATACTGTATATGCAGGATTTATGCGGGAGGGGGGACTTGAACCCCCAAGCCGTTCGGCACCAGATCCTAAGTCTGGCGTGTCTGCCAATTCCACCACCCCCGCTTAAGCAAAAAGAGCTTAATTGAGCCGTTAGCAGGATGCAAGCGGGTAGTCTCAGGTTTGTCGGCGCTGCTAAAGGAGCTATCCGTAGTACTTTGATTTGGGCGTTGAAATAGGGTATTCTCGGAAAAAATTAAAACCCTAAGGCAGCTATGACATTTGAAGCAGAGATCCTTGAAATTGATGAAGTAACTAAGCAACTAAAGGTATCGATTCCCGCAGAGCTTGTAGAGGCTGAGTTTGACGTTGCCATTGTAAATGTGGGAAAGAGCGCTCAGGTCAAGGGGTTTCGTCCTGGAAAGGCGCCGCGACAGATGGTTGAACAGCTGCACGGAAGCCGTGTGCGCATGGAGGTGGCCAATAAACTGATCTCGACCAGCTTAAAGGACGTTATTAAGCAGCACAAAATTGAGACTATTGGGCTGCCGGAGATCGACATCTCGTCTTTTGAGCCTGGGAAAAACATAGAGTTTACCGCTAACGTTTCACTCTTTCCCACCCCAGAGATCAAGGGTTATGAGGCCTTTAACGTGAGTGTCCTAAAACGTGAAGTTACGGATGCCGCGGTTGAAGAAGAGATTGGCAAGTTCTTGGAGAATCATGCCACTCCGCGAAAGTTAGAGTTTAGAAACAAGGCCCAAGCAGGGGATGTGATTGAGGGTCAAGCTGCGATTTGGTTGGAAGGGGACGAACCCTCACGCCCCGAGCCGCTCTTTGTGAAGTTAGGAGAGGGCAGGCTTCCGGACGAGGTTGAGCAGGGCCTGATTGGCGCCGATATCGGTGAAGTTAAGGAGTTTGGCGTTACTTTCCCTGAGGATCACAACGATTTAAAACTAAGAGGTAAAAAGGCAAACTACCGTATTGGCGTGAATGTTTTGCACGAAATGATAAAACCTGAACTCACAGATGATTGGGTGAAATCCTTGAATTATGGACCGAAAACAGTGCTGGAGCTTCGCATGGAGGTACGCACCGGCCTAGAGAAGCGTTGTGCTGCGGATACGGATGCCGACATCCAAAGCAAAATTCTTGAGCAGTTGCTTGAAAGGAACGCCTTCAAGGTCCCACAGATAATTATCGACGATCAGTTGCGCAGTATGATTGTGAGTGCCGGATTGGTTGACCCCAACAAAGTGGATGTGCAGAATTTGCCGGTAGAAAGCTTAAGAGAGAATTTCGGAAAGGCCGCCGCCGATAGGGCACGAGGCACTATTATTATAGATTCCATATCTAAGAAGGAAGGGCTGAGTGCCACCGAGGGGGAAATGACCGAGGCTATGCAAAAGATCGCCAGCGGAAGTGGGCATCAACTTGAAGAGGTCAAGAAGGCGCTGGTTGAAAACAAGCGCTTGGTGGGATTGGCGCTAGATATTAGCCGCGACAAAGTCTTAAAGATGTTGGCTTCAAGAGCTAAGGTCGAGTACACGGCGAGCGACGTGGAGAGTGAGACAGAAGGCAAAACAGAGGGCAAATCCGAGAGCAAAGCGGTCGAGCCTGTCAAGGCTTGACGTAAAATTCCGGCACAAATTAAGTCTCGAGCTCCCTTAAGTTCCTGACAAGCTCCCTCGCTCCATAACAACTATGGGGCTTAGGTAACTCGCGGATTTAACAAGACTTTTAGTGCTGTTCGAATTCAAGCTCTTTTTTGCTTTGACAGGATTGAGTAGTCTTAAGCTTTATAGTTATATCGTTAAGAGAGGCAGCTAAATGAACTATATCCCTTATGTCGTCGAGCAGACTGGTCGCGGAGAGAGATCCTACGATATTTATTCGCGCCTGTTAAAGGAGCGCATTATTTTCTTGGGTACCGAGGTTGATGATCACGTCGCCAATCTTATTACAGCCCAACTTTTATTTTTAGAGAGCGACGATCCAGAAAAAGATATTTTTATTTATATCAATAGCCCGGGCGGGTCTGTCACGGCTGGCTTAGCTATTTACGATACTATGCAGTATGTCCGCCCAGATATTTGCACGGTCTGTATCGGACAGGCTGCAAGTATGGGAGCGTTGTTGTTGGCTGGTGGTGCTAAGGGCAAACGTTGTGCTCTACCGCACGCTCGTATAATGATCCATCAACCGCTTGGTGGATTTCGTGGGCAGGCTTCTGATGTGGAGATTCACGCCAAAGAGATGCTGCGGGTTAAGCGCGAAGTCAACCAAGTTTTAAGTTTGCACACTGGTAAAAACTTAAAACAGATAGAAACCGACACGGATCGCGACAATTTTATGACTGCTGTCCAGGCCAAAGAATATGGTATTATCGACGAAGTTTACGAGAAGCGTATAGCGTCGGTTAAGAAGGATTAATTCTAAAGGGGGCAATCTGCTTCTAGGAGATTTGCCAAGAGTGAAGGGTGTTAGTAAAAGTAAAGAGGTATGAGTAAATTACCGGACAAGCGCAGTACCTTAGTGTGTTCTTTTTGTAATCGCAGCCAGGAAGAGGTGCGCAAACTGATCGCCGGGCCTTCCGTTTATATTTGCGACGAATGTATCGATTTATGTAACGATATCATCGCTGAAGAGGTTGACCCAAACGAGCCTCATATTCCCAGTTCAAAGGTGCCTAGACCGAAAGAGATTAAGGCCTGCTTGGACCAATATGTTATCGGACAAGAGTACGCCAAGCGTGTGCTCTCGGTGGCGGTGCATAATCACTACAAACGGATCGAGCTAAAAGGCACGAGTGAAGTCGAGATTTCAAAATCCAACATTCTACTGATTGGCCCTACCGGTACCGGTAAAACTCTTTTGGCGCAAACCTTAGCGCGGGTTTTGCAGGTTCCTTTTACGATCACTGATGCCACTTGCTTAACTGAAGCTGGATACGTGGGCGAGGACGTAGAGAATATTATCCTTAACTTGTTGCAAGCCGCTGACTACGACGTTGAAAAGGCCCAACGTGGTATCGTTTATATTGATGAGATCGACAAGATCTCCCGAAAATCTGAAAATCCTTCAATTACGCGGGACGTGTCTGGTGAAGGTGTACAGCAAGCGCTGCTTAAGATGCTCGAAGGCAGCGTGGCGAGTGTGCCCCCAAAGGGCGGGCGCAAACATCCGCAGCAGGAGTTTCTGCAGGTTAATACCTCAAATATTCTATTTATTTGTGGCGGAGCGTTTGTGGGCTTGGACGACATCGTGCGACAACGCGTAGGACAAAAGAAATTAGGTTTCGGCGCGCCTGTTAACAGAGATCCTATAAGCGGCGAGAATATTATAGCTGGTGATTTTACCTCCGAAAAGGGCTCTCTACTGGCGCAAGTGCAACCCGAGGACCTTTTGCGTTTTGGTTTGATTCCCGAGTTTATCGGACGGCTACCGATGGTGGCGACTTTGGATGATTTGGACGAAGCCGCTCTCTTAAGAGTGTTAATGGAGCCCAAGAATGCCCTGGTGAAGCAGTACAAACGTCTGTTTGAAGTTGAGAATGTGCAGCTAAGATTTGCTGACGGAGCGCTTCAGGCCGTCGCTAAGCAGGCGATTTCAAGAAAAGCCGGTGCCAGGGGGCTTAGAGCTATATTAGAGAAGACTATGTTGGATCTGATGTATGAGGTGCCGTCCGACCCCGAAATCAAAGAGGTCGTGGTGTCGGAAGACACTATAGCCAAAGGGGAGCGGCCCTTGGTGGTCTATCATCATAAAGCTGAGTCAGCCTAGTAGAATTCCGGCCGAAAATGGCATTCGGCGCCCAAATTATTCATACAAACAGCTTTATATATTATTATTTCATTCGTAAATCACGATTCTGAGACTTATCTACTGTTATTGATATCTAAATTCTAGGGTAACCAGATATTGATGCTTGAACTGCGTAAGTAGCGTGATTCCGGTTCTTATATTAGGGTGGCCCAAAGTTAAATACCAGCATATGTTGGAGCTGTATCTGTTTTTAAAGGTTTAGTAATGAAGCCATCTTTGATTAATCCCGTTCCGTTATTGGCCCTTAGAGAGCTTGTGGTCTTTCCACAACAGGTAGTTCCGCTATTTGTTGGGCGAGAGAAGAGCGTGCGGGCCATCGAGGAATCTCAGAAAGAGAATAAGTACATTATGCTGGCGGCGCAAAAAGATGCTCGCACCAGCAATCCTGGACAAGATGATATCTATTCAATCGGTACTTTGGGCGAGGTCGTCCAGCTAATTCGTTTGGCCGATGGCCCTATAAAAGTTTTGGTCGAAGGCAAAGGCCGTGCTCGCATTAAGAAGTTCGTGAGCGAAGATGAATACATGCTGGTGGACGTAGAAGAGATCCCCACCCATTGTGATGTCGACACAGAGCTTAAAGCGCTGATGCGATCTGTCAACGGAACCTTTGAAAATTACGTCAAGCTCGGGAAGAAAGTTAATCCCGAGATGATCATGCAGGTCAATGCTATCGAAGATCCCTCGCGTTTGGGAGATGCCATCGTAGTACAGCTAAATATTAAACTCGAAGATAAACAAGAGATCTTGGAGTGTTTAGATCCTCGCGCGCGGCTTGAAAAGGTGCTCGGACATATGAAGTCTGAGATTGAGATCTTGCAAGTCGAAAAGCGTATCCGCAACCGCGTCAAGAAGCAGATGGAGAAAACTCAGAAGGAGTACTATCTGAACGAACAGATGCGCGCCATTCAGAAGGAGTTGGGCGAGAAGGACGATTTCCGTAATGAGATGCAGGAGCTTGAAGACAAGCTGCGTTCAAAAGACATGCCTGACGAGGCTCGCGAAAAGACTGAGAAGGAAGTTCGCAAGCTGAAAATGATGTCCCCCATGTCTGCCGAAGCCACCGTGGTTAGAAACTACGTGGATTGGATGCTGGCGCTGCCTTGGAATGAAGTTTCTAAAGATGAGATAGATCTAGATAAGGCCAAGGCGGTATTGGAGGACGACCACTACGGACTTGAGAAGGTCAAGGAGAGAATACTTGAATATTTGGCGGTGCAGAAACTTGTCGGAAAGCTTAAAGGTCCGATTCTCTGTTTAGTCGGGCCTCCCGGAGTGGGTAAAACCTCTCTTGGGAAATCGATTGCAAGAGCCACCGGCCGAAAGTTCGTGCGTGTGGCCTTAGGAGGTGTGCGCGATGAAGCCGAGATACGTGGTCATCGCCGTACTTATATTGGAGCGTTACCTGGGAAGATTATTCAGTCTTTAAAGAAAGCTGAAACGAGCAATCCCGTCTTTTTGTTGGACGAAATCGACAAGATGTCTACGGACTTCAGAGGAGACCCATCGTCGGCACTTCTAGAGGTTTTAGATCCGGAACAAAATGGAACATTCAACGACCATTACCTTGATTGTGATTACGATCTCTCAAAGGTCATGTTTATCTGTACGGCCAACGGATTGCACACCATTCCGCAGCCGTTAATGGATCGTATGGAATTGATCCGGCTTTCCGGCTATACGGAGCTGGAAAAACTCGCGATCGCCAAGAAGTATCTGTACGAAAAGCAGGTGGTAGAGAACGGACTCACGGATAAGAACTTAGTCATAGAAGACAGCGCCTTTGTGGAGATGATTCGGCGCTATACCAGAGAGGCCGGTGTGCGAAGCCTAGAACGCACGGTTGCTACGCTGTGTCGAAAGGCGGCGGTGGAAGTTGTCGAACACGGCAAAGAGCATATCGTCACAGTGAATGACAAAAACGCGATTGAGTATTTGGGGCAACCCAAGTTCCGCTTCGGAAAGCAGGAAGAGGAGCACCAAATCGGCACTACCACGGGGCTGGCGTGGACGGATCGGGGCGGCGAGTTGTTGGTGATTGAGACTACAATTTTGCCCGGGCGTGGACGGTTGCAAATCACCGGTAAGCTGGGCGATGTCATGCAAGAGTCCGCCAAGGCGGCCTTGAGCTACGTGCGCTCTAGAGCCGCTATGCTGGGCCTGCCGCGTCATTTCTACGATAAGATTGATATCCATATTCATGTGCCCGAAGGCGCGACTCCCAAAGACGGACCATCTGCTGGAATTACCATGGCGACGTCAATGGTGTCTGCCTTGACGGGTATACCGGTTGATAAGAATGTAGCCATGACGGGTGAAATTACTTTGAGGGGAAATGTCTTGCCGATTGGCGGCCTAAAGGAGAAGTGTTTAGCGGCGCATCGCGGCGGCATTACCAGAATCCTTCTGCCGAAAGAGAACGAAAACGACATCGAAGAGATTCCACCGACGGTGAGGGGCGATTTGGAATTGATCCCGGTGTCCCACGTCGATGAAGTCTTGTTTGAGGCGCTAATTTGCAACGGAGCTAAGGCCTTCGAGCAGATTATCGATCGCAAAAAGCAACGAGACGAACTGCTTTTCGCCGATGACCGGAAGAAAGAAGATGAAGGCGACGGCGTTGATAAAGAGAAAGGTTCCTCTGCCGGGATTGTGGCCCACTGAGGGTGGGCAAAATTCTCCTATCAGGCGCCCATACGGAAATTGGGTAATTGCTCAAACACCCGGGGTAAAGCACGAGATATTACGTAGCGCGGACGACTCGTCCGCCGATGGTTATAGTGGCACTGCAGTTGA
>CAZVWV010000100.1:0-14845 GCA_964631745.1 uncultured Bdellovibrionales bacterium | reverse complement strand
CTACGCCCTAAACGATAATGCCACTACAACCACCGGCCGACGAGTCGTCGGCGCTACTTAATATCCCTGCTTCGCCCGGGGTTTTTGAGCAAATACGCTCCATAGGGATAACTATTTGATTTTATAGCGATATTCAGGTTGGAAAATATGTTACAAATTTAAGAGGTTCAGCATAACTAATATTGAGGTTTTGAATCTGAATAGTATGAGGTTAGAAGTCAACGTAGCACCACCCCCTGAACTTGGGGCTAATCAGCCCCAAGAGCTTTCCTCGATCGTGGCTGGCAAGTTTCTTCGCGAAATGGCCGAGGCACTCCGCCAAGCGGCAGCGCCGGATGCTTCGCTTGCGCCGAAAGAACCGCACGTTGCAGGCGGAAGCTTTTTGGCTATACAACGGGCTACCGCCGACGCAGGCGCAGTCGCGGATTCAGCCATTGCTGCTTTGGGAGCAGCTGCTACCGGACCTGTTCGTGATGAACTGAGCCGTGCTGCCATCGGCGTCCGAGCAGACAGCACAGCGGCACTAGCGCGGGAAAATCCACTAAAGGATCTCGCCAGTGGACCGGCCGCGACACCTGAGCGCTCCTCCACTATCACCCATACACCACCGCGGGCCTTTAGATCACTAGGTCCGACAGAGGAAGCCTTTCAAAAGCTTTTTGCAGCGGTAGTCGAAGAGCTACAAAATAGCTTTGGCGCAAAATTTGGTGAGCACCGTCTCGAACCAAGAACACCAAAACTCGCCTAATACCAAGACCATACATAATAACGATTTTATCCCCGATACCCGATACCTAACACAACTAAGACCCGGAACAAACCGCCAGACCTCACCTCAAGGCATAAAGTAAAACACCACGCCCAAGATCGCATACAAGCTTAAAAGCTGCGCGCCTTCGAACCAATTCGATTTTCCGTCGCCTGCCGTCTGGCCCGCTACTAATACCGCCAAACTCACACTGAATACCTCAAGCGGAGTAAAAACTAGATCCATGCTTTGCGGCGCAATCCAATGACTGATTACTACCAATAACGGCGCTACAAATAAGGCAATCTGAACGCTGCTTCCAACTGCGATACTGACGCTTAGATCCATGCGATTCTTTAAGGCTGCGAGCACAGCCGAGCTATGCTCCGCGGCATTTCCAACGATGGCAACTACAATAACGCCCACAAAGATATTACTCATGCCAAAGGTATGTGCGGCGTGTTCCACCGAACCGATTAACATCTCACTTACCCAGGCCACTAGCGCCGTCGATACCAATAAGATCATGAGCGCCTTTGAGGTCTTCTGACTTTCGGTGCCTTCCAATTCCTCCACCGCCTCACCCGCAAATAGATGTGCATGCGTTTTTAGCGAAAACACCAAACTTAAGAAATAAATCAGTATTAAAATAATAGAGATATCAAAGCTCAGATCTTTCTCGCCCGGCAGCATCTGAGGCGTCGCCAAAAAATGATAGACCGCCGGCATGATTAGCGCGGCGGCCGCCAAAAGCAACATCGTAGACTGATTGCGTGCAGCCGTGGTGTTAAAATTTTGAACAGAGAAGCGCGCGCCGCCGCACACGAATGAGAGTCCTAGAACCAGCAAGATATTACCGATTATCGAGCCCGTAAGAGAAGCCTTAACCACATCAAACATGCCTTCCCGTAGAGCAACTATCGCGATAATTAACTCGGCGGCGTTTCCAAAGGTGGCATTTAATAAGCCCCCCACGCCTTCGCCCAATTTAGATGCCAGATTCTCAGTGGCATGCCCCATCAGGCCCGCCAGCGGAATAATGGTCAAACAGGCGCAAATGAACGTCCAAGTTTGAAGATCCTGGCGGAAAAAATTTAAGTAAAGCGTGATCGGAAAAAAAACTAAGAGCCAATTGAGGGAAGCTTTCATCTTCTAAAATTCTCCGCGCACCAATCAGGCACATTAATTTTGTACTGCTCTTTCTTGGTTAGATCTTTAATCTCGACGGTCTCATCTTCCACATTTCTAAAAGCTACAAATGGAATTCCACGTGCATCGGCGTACTCAATCTGCTTTCCAATACGTTGGCTCCCTAAAAATACTTCGCAAGCTACCCCTGCATCTCTAAACTCCGAAGCCAAGCTATTACATGCCGGACGCTGCTCTTCGCTGGGCACCGCCACAAGCACTTTAACTGGAGTCTTCTCGGATACAGCTAGCAAATTATGGTTAAAAACAAGATCTAAGAAACGCGTTAGCCCAAAGGTCATGCCTACGCCGGGGAGCTTTTTATTAATAAACTCAGATGCTAAATCATCGTATCTACCGCCGCCCGCAAGCGTACCGAACTCAGGGTAGTCGACCATCTGAACTTCCACTATCGTGCCCGTATAATAATCCAACCCCCGCGCCAAACTTAGATCTATCTGGATATTACTTTGCGCCACGAGCGGCAAGAGCGAAATTAGTTCAACCAACTCATCTTTGCCTTGCTTGAACAGTTTATTGTCGACGTCCAGATTCGAGAGGATATACTCCACATCGCTGGGCGGGATTCTGACCTCGGCTAAATCAGTTATACGTTCCGCCTGGTTCTGATCGAGTGTAATTTTTTCTGTGAGCTCTTTCAGCACCCCGGCGCGACCGATCTTGGCGATCTTGTCTACGGCAGTGATGGCGCCCTTGGCCTGCTCGGCGCTTAGACCGAGCGAGGTGTATATTCCAAGCAGCACCTTACGATTGTTAACGCGCATTACGTGCTTGCCCACGTCTAAGGTGCGAAAAACTTGATCCATGGCCGAGATCACCTCGGCATCCGCCGCCAACGGCAATGTATCTCGGCCGATAATATCGAGATCGAACTGATAAAACTCTCTGAATCGCCCCTTTTGGGCGCGCTCACCGCGCCAACTCTTTTGGCACTGATACCGTCTGAACGGAAAACTCAGTTTACTAAAGTGCTGGGCTACGTAACGCGCAAACGGCACCGTCAGGTCATAGTGCAAGGCCAACGCTGCTTCCTCTTTCTCAGGCGCGTGCAACCGCTTCACTACGTAGATCTCTTTATCAATTTCCCCCTTAGAAGTAAGGGTCGACAACAGTTCCACGGCTGGGGTTTCGATGGGCGTAAAACCGTAGCTCTGGTAGATGCGCCGTATTATTCCGATAATACGATCTTCGACGATCTTTTGCTCCGGTAACCATTCGGGGAACCCAGAGATATTTTTTAATTTTGACATGTTCTCGATCCCAAAAACATCAAGCAAACCGGGCTTGGAACTAAAAGTTCCTTTGCACCAATACTGAAATGCGCTAGTCTTGTAGCGCAATTATCTTATAGGAGATGGCCGGTCCCTGTCCAATTGATCCGTAAGGCCTGCTAGGTACCGTTAGTTTTTGAGGTTCGTCCCGATAACATGCTCAATCTTACTCCATGCCTTAGAGCCGTAGCTAAATATCGGATCGCCAAACTAAACCACATGGCTCCCGGCCCCACTCAGGAGCAAGAGCTTTTGCGCCTAATAAAACGGGCCGTCCGCACAAGGTTCGGAAAAGAACACGGCTTTGACCAGATCACTTCGGTTAGCGACTATCAAAAACAAGTTCCGCTTAGATACTACGAAGACTTTTGGCGCGACTATTGGAAACCTCTCTTCCCCAGAGTTAGCGACTGCACTTGGCCTGGATTAATTCCTTACTTCCCCGTAAGTTCCGGCACAACCTCAGGCGCTACAAAGTACATCCCCATGACGGAAGAGATGGTGCGCTCAAATACTAAAGCCGGGCTGGATCTATTAATTCATCACGTCGCCAACAACCCACACAGCCGCCTCATGGCGGGTAAAAGTTTCTGGTTGGGAAGTTCCACTGAACTAGTGCAGGAATCACCTGGCGTTTACAGCGGGGATCTCAGCGGCCTTGCCATTAAGCGCATGCCCTGGTGGGCTTCGATGCGTTTATTTCCTCCCAAGTCGCTCTCTCATATTAAAGACTGGGAGGAAAAAATCGAGAAGATGGGGCGAGCCTCGCTTAATGATGACATACGCTCATTAAGCGGAATCCCCTCATGGTTACTTTTATTTTTTAAGCGCATCTTTGAGATCGTGCCGGAAGCAGAGGGCGATATCTCCAAGGTTTATCCTAGGCTCGAGATGCTGGTACACGGCGGCATAAATTTCGAACCGTACTATAGACAGTTTAAGGAGATTTTTCGAAACAGCTCGGCGGAATTTCGCGAAGTTTATCCAGCCAGCGAGGCCTTCTTAGCCGTGGGCGACCGAGGATACGGCGATGGAATGCGCATGAATTTGGATAACGGGTTATTTTTTGAATTTGTGCCGCTTGAGGAACTAGCCGGGCCAAATCCGACACGGCATTGGATTGCTAACGTTCAAAAAGATGTGAACTACGCCGTAATCCTGACCACCTGCGCCGGACTGTGGTCTTACGTACTGGGTGATACTGTACGCTTTGTGGATCTAAATCCCCCAAGAGTTCTGGTTACCGGTCGCACCTCCTATTATCTTTCGGCTTTCGGCGAACATCTGATCGCAGAGGAGATCGAAGCGGGGGTCTCGAAGGCGGCCTCGGCCATAGGTAAGGATGTGCGAGATTATTCCGTAGGGGCAGTATTTCCAACGTCAGCTAGCGAGCTTGGCTCGCACCTGTATGTGATAGAGTTTGCAGATGAAGCTCCTCGCCCCGAGGCGCTAAAAAAATTCTCAGATGAGCTTGATCGCTTACTATGTGAAAGAAACGAAGATTACGCCGCCCATCGCAATAAAGGCTTCGGTCTTAACCCCCCGCAAATTAAACCGGTGCGAACGGGGTTTTTCTCAGATTGGATGAAATCACGCGGCAAACTGGGCGGGCAAAACAAAGTGCCTCGAATTATTACTAAGCAAGAGCTCTTCGAAAATCTTTTGCGGTTTGAGTAGCGATTCAGCCCTACGACCTTCGCAACCTTACAAATCTTCCTGAATAAAACCATCCTCAGGCACGCTATCAAACTCAAAATAATCGGCCAATCCACGATCGTTAATAACTTTTTGCGCGATCTCTCTCACCTTGGCCATGATCTCGTTATTAGGTAAGTCCGTTTGGCCGGATTCCGGATTTTTAATAGCCAGAACTAAATATTGCTGCGCCTGCAATCGGTACGAGAGTTGATAAACTGGGCCGTGCTCGCCGGAGAGCTGTCTTAACTCGCTGGTTAAGGCGAAAAAATCCGTATCGCGATGTTTTGGCTTATTTAGATGTTGCAAGATATTTGCGCCACGCGCAGCTATCTCTTTTCTAGCGTCTTCGATGGCCTCGCCCTCCAAGACGAACTCAAAACTTTTTGCAAGATATGGGGTGTTACAGGCCAAGATCTCGCGAGTGGTCGCGAGTTTACCGTTAGCTTGCGCGGCTTCGATCTCCGTCTGTATGGCGCTCACAATCTCATCTATCACCTTGGGGGTCAGGACCTGGTCGCTTAGGTAGAGGGGATTCCCCAGACGGCGTTTGGGCAAGAGCGCGCACTCAATCGAGTAATGTCGGTCGACGCCAGTCAGCAAAATATCGCGATCGGCTTGACTAAGTTGCAAAACCACAGCGGGATCACAAGCCGGGATGATTTGTTGAACGGGAATTTCGGCGCGTCTCATGGCGCGAAAGATAAATCTATTAACAAGAGCGGAGATGGGGCTGCAAGCTCTGAACTGATACTTATTGGCAAGCCCGGCAAAAAGCTTCCGACCAGCCTCCGGGTTAGTAAGGCTTAAGCGCCCGTCGCTGTTCATACGCATGGATTTGAAGAATTCACGGGCGTTTTCCTCTACCTTGGCCTTCTTGTCGTCGGAAAGCTCGGTGTGCATATGATCACGAATCTCATAGGCGATAATATCGATCAGATCCTGCACCAGACGATGGTACTCCCCCCAAGCATTTACCAGGGCACGGTTTTCAATGCCTTCTTTAGCCTCTTCAAAACTGACAGCGATCTCATGAGACAAGCCAAAAGCCTTGAGCTCACGCTGCATCTCCTTTATTTTTTCTAGGTCAGCCAGATAAGGCGGCCCCGCCAGGCAGGCTATGAAATCTCTGTAGATCTCCTTTCCCACTAGATCAACTAGAAAGTCTTTGACCTCAGGCTGAGAGGCGCGCACTACCGTATTTGGATCGTGATGAAATTTTCTAAAACCACCCGCCCAAATTACCGCTTCGCCGCTATGGGCAAAGGCCGTGTGGCCGATATCGTGAAAGAGCGCCGTGAGCGTGCACACCAAAGTTTGTCTAAAATTGAATCCGCCCAGCAAGCTAAATTGCAAAGCATACTCGGCCGTATCTTGCATGTGCTGCGTGCGGCTGTGATCGTAGAATCCTCTTCGTACTGTGCCATCAGCATTTCTTCCAAGCGAGGAGTAGTGCTGTCCGCACATCTGCGGGATAAGTTTTTTTTCATGAAAGACATCTAATTTTTCGACGCATTCGTTTACGAGATCTCTGAAGAAAGAGAGATCTTTCTCGGTAATAGCTTGGTGGGCCGAGCTATCAGTTAAATGCGCTTGCAGGGTGCTGAGGATCTTTGGGTCTATCTTGGCTAATGGTGGTGGGTGTTGAGCTTGGTCGGGCTGGAAGGCCTCGCCAATTAGGGCTGGACGACGAAGGTGTGGGTCTGTTTTGATCTCCATGTAAAATTAGCCGTGATAAAATGTCATCTCAAACAAAATGAGCTTTAAGAAGTTGTTTCATATCAAGCCCTTACAACGCGAGAGAAGCTGGCAGCCAGCACAAATAATCCCGTAGATAATAAGACGATCGTGGGCCCTGGAGCGGTGTTTAAAAAATACGAGCAGATAATCCCAGCCTCCGTGGTCAATACCCCTAAAGCAGCTGAGATAAGTACTACCCGGTCAATATCTTTTGAGAGCTGGAGCGCCGTGGCTGCCGGAGTCACTATCAAGGAGGAAACCAGTATTATGCCAACTAGCGTCATTGAAACTACGACCGAGAGCGACATCAACACCAATAACAAGTAACCGATAAACACCGCTGGCACGCCTGAGATACTGGCAAGCTCTTCATCAAAAACTACAGAGACGATCTCTTTATAAAAGAGGGCCGTGGCTCCCACGATAACCGCACCCAAGACGAGCGAGACGTAGATCTCATAATCAGAGAGCGTGAGAATTCCTCCAAAGAGATAAGTCAGCAGATCTACATTTTGGTTGCGCATTAGGCCGATTAAAAGAACGCCAAGCGCCATCGAGGCCGCGAAGAATATTCCGATGGAAGTATCCTCGCGAATTTTTCCGTGTCTACTTGCGTAACCGACGGCTAACGCCACAGCAGAACAAAATACAAAAGCCGAGAGCACGGGTGGGATGCCCAGTAACAATCCGATCGCCACTCCCGCAAACGCAGCGTGCGAGATGCCCGCTCCAATGAAGCTAAGTCCGCGAAGAACCACGAACACGCCGATAAGGGAACACACCAGTCCAACTATGCCCCCCACTAACAGCGCGCGCTGCATGAACTGATAGGAAAAAAGCTCAATTATGTCCATTCTCGCTGTCCATACTATTTCCGTTATTTATGTTGATGCACGTGGAAATGGTTTCCGGAGCAATGCGCGAAAAATCCTAAGCGCTCGCCGTACATACACTTAAGCGCTTCATCGCTAAGCGCCTCTTCGGGTTTGCCATGCGAAATCAAAGTTCGATTCAGACAGATTACCTGATCCACTCCACGGGACATTACGGCCATATCGTGGGTTACAAAGACCACCGTTAATGCATTCTTAAGTCTGGATAAAAGTTCATACAGCCCCTCCTTAGCGCCGATATCTACTCCCGAGGTAGCTTCATCCAACAATAATATCTTGGGTTCGGCAGCTAACGCGCGCGCTATAAAAACCCTCTGGCGCTGGCCCCCGGAGAGATCCTCAAGCGGCTTGTCATCAAACCCTTCCAAGCCCACCTCTGAAAGGGCGCGTGTACAAATATCCAGATCGTGTTGCTTAGCTCGGGAAAATAAGCCAATTCTTCCAAGGCGTCCCAACATTACCGTTTTAATTACCGAGATAGGAAAGGATCGTTTCGCGAATACACCTTGGGGAACGTACCCAATGAGCTTGCTATTGGCGTTAAGATTTTCACCAAATATCTTTACACTGCCGCCGGTAACAGAGAGCTGTCCTAGAAGCACCCTTAATAGAGTCGTTTTGCCGGCGCCATTTGGGCCAAAAATCACATTAAAGCTGCGCTCTTCAAGCGCCATGTCTATATTTTCTAGGGCTAATCGCCCGTCAAATTCTACGCTCACGCGGCTGCATTCAATCGCTAACATTTCAATTCCTCATGCCCTGGTCCATAGCTGCTACGTTTCGCCGCATCAGGTCGCAATACCCTTCACCGGGAGTTCCTAAATCATCCACCGTTACCAGGCGTAATTCGGATTCCTTTAAAAAATTTTGTACCTGCGATATATCGATGCCGGGTTCCATAAAGAAAACCGAGACCTGTTTCTTATGTGCCAAATCGATAAGTCTCTTTAAATCTACGATCGATATCTCGCTCGAATGCCCCTGTTTAAAACTTCCTGCGTCCTGCAAACCATACTGCTGGGCAAATAATTCCCAGGCAGGGTGATAAGAGATGAAAGCGCGTTGCTGCCAGTGCGAGATCGTTTCCTTTATCTCCCGGTCCAACTTCATCACACCTTCCTCAAATCGCGTGAGATTTATAGCATACTCGGCACATTGCTGGGGGCGTTGAACGCATAAATGCTTCTTCATGATCTGTGCAATATTTCTCGCCGTATCAGGTACAAGCCAGATGTGGGGGTTGCCGTCTTTTAGCCCTAGCTCCTTAGCGAAATCAA
This sequence comes from uncultured Bdellovibrionales bacterium, assembly GCA_964631745.1. Taxonomy (GTDB): domain Bacteria; phylum Bdellovibrionota_C; class UBA2361; order UBA2361; family JBGSMV01; genus CAZVWV01. Next base: position 6,012 of record CAZVWV010000100.1, on the reverse strand, counting down.
CTGTCTTGTTTCTCAATTCAAGCGGCAGCTCCTTCGCCCAAAATTCAAGCCCAAGCCCCACGGTAAAAAAAATATCGGAGTGTGCCAGGGTTTTGAGCGCAGCTGGTCTAAGCTCAAACATATGCGGATCGACCCGGGCCGATACCAACGTGTCTAGCTCAGCATCTGCCTTAACGATTTCCCGTAAAATGCTAGCAAGCGGGTTTATGCTAACCACCAAGCGCGGACGCTCCTCGCCAAGAGCGCTAAAGCTTAGGAAGCTACAAAGTAAGAGCACGGCCAGTTTCTTAAATCTCATCGCGCAGGATTGTACCCTATTTGCGAGCACATACGAAGTGCGGCCAACGAGACCTGGGGTCAGGCGAGTCTCAGAGACTTTTCTTGGGACTTTTCTCAGAGAGTCTCAGAGACTTTTCTTGAGAGCACTAAGCTCTTGATCTTACGAACTATATTTGACTTTATGCCGCCGCGAGCGCGGCCGTGGTTTATCGCGGCAAGGCACACCCTCTCGCTACCCAGCTCCTTTGCCAACTCCTGGAAATAGCTTTAAAATACCGCCCAATCATTATGAACCCGATTTATTCAGAACCTCAGGCGGAAACGCCACTTGCTAATTTCCTTAAACAGTCTGTGTTTTGGTCTATCCATGCGGGCTGCCTGCTTGTGTTTTTCGTGAAGTTTAGTTGGGTGGCATTTGGCATCTGTATCGCGCTTTATCTCATTCGCATGTTCGCCATAACCGGCGGCTACCACCGTTATTTTTCTCATCGCACTTTCAAGACTAGCCGCGTATTTCAATTTATATTGGCATTCTTGGGAGCCTCGTCGGCACAGAAAGGACCTATCTGGTGGGCTTCGCATCACCGGCACCATCATCAATTTTCCGACACCCCTGAAGATATTCATCCGCCCAGGATTTACGGACTATGGTGGGCACATGTCGGATGGGTCTTAAGCACTCAATATTTGCAACCTCGCCTGGATCTAGTGAGAGATCTTTTGCAGTTCCCGGAGCTTAAATTTATAGACCGTAATCACCTAGTCGCACCGCTCACGTTAATCGCTTTTGTATTGGGACTTGGATACTTCCTAATGCATTATTACCCCTCACTGGAAGTAACGCCTTTCCAACTTTTCATCTGGGGCTTTTGCGTTAGCACTACCCTTTTGTATCACGGAACTTTTGCAATCAACTCGCTCACGCACCTAATCGGAAAACCGCGCTTTAAGACCGGCGATGACAGCCGCAATAACTGGCTCTTGGCGATAATCACGCTTGGCGAAGGTTGGCATAACAACCACCACCGCTACCCGGGCTCAGAGCGCCAAGGGTTTTACTGGTGGGAAATAGATCTAAGTCACTATGCTTTAAAGATCTTGTCGTGGTTTGGAATAGTCTGGGATTTGAGATCTCCCCCAGAACGAATCTATCAGGAAGCCCTGGCAAAATAGCTTTGCCGCTCGACACCGGTAACCGCTCAGTATTATGCCTCCACTACTACCGTCTTTCCCCCAGTTTCGCGCGCGATGCCAAGAGCGATATAGTGCAAATCGGTCGGCCCGATGTTTTTCATCACGTGAACGGCTCGCTCGGGAATAAGCACCAGGTCCCCCTTAGAAAGCCGCTCCTTTTCCCCGCCTATCGTAATTTCTGCCTGGCCTTCCAAAATTACAAAAGCTTCCTGCATATCCTCGTGATAGTGCGGTCGAAACTCGTTACCGACCGCAATCATGGCCCAGTTGATCATCTGAACTCGCCCAGGAATCAAATCATCTCTTACGCACAGCACCTTCTTTAAGCTACCCGGAGCGCTTTTCTCTTCATGACTCGCAGCAACAAACTCCATTTCACTTGACCTAATAACCCTCACTGTTCGCTCCTCGATAACTCTGGTAAAATGCTTAAATGACCAAACCAATAGTTACTATAATATATGCGCTTTTATTCTTAACACCAGTACACCTATCTTTCGCCCAAGACCGCTCCAGGCCGGAACTTTCAGGAGAGTTCGAGCTTGAATCCGATAACGCTAGTGAAGACCCCTATACCGCGGGCCAACGAAGAAGCCTTGAATATTTCGAGGCCTTGAGCAGCGCAACAAAATCACTTCCCGAATCGGGCAATGCCGAACTTAAGTCGTTAGACGACAACGCCATTTTGTATATGAACGCAGTTTATCTTTACTGCACTACGCAGAAAGGTACTTGTAAAATGGTTTTAGACGCGCTTCTCGAAGGAGAGATTATGTCATCTAAATTAAAAGGAAGCGCCGAGTGCCCCACTCTCACGAAGTTTTGGAAAAGCTGGATTAAAAACGAGATGGAACGCCGCGAAGAATTTATGATTAGCACCGGACTGATGCGAACCGTTCAGGATTTTACGCGAGACGTACGGCCCAGATACATACGCTGCCAAGCTGCCGTGGAAAATGAAATTGGAACGGGCACCGACAAACTACAATATTTCAAAGCACGCTATGCTGCCGAGAGTTCACAGGCCAAAGCAGTCAATGACACAGCCGAGCTTCTACGCTTGATCAAAGAGAAGATGCCTAATCTTTACGGAACGATTGGGCTTCAAATTGATCGAGGGCAAGACTCAGGTGATCGCGGTAGCGGCGCAAAATCAGGATCAAATCAGCGCGGAAGCACTGCCAAGCGCACTGTTAAGCACTAACCATAGCGGCCAAGAATGCGGGAGAGGAAGGAACCAAATCTGCACGATTCTAAGGGTAACCCAAGTGCCAACAATTGGGGGTATCCAACTGATTCCGATCAGCAAGAGAACCCAGCCCCCCTCCCGGACTACTCTCACGTGGTCATTCGAAGGCATCCTAAGCCGTATCTTTTTTTTGTGGGCCTGACAGCACTGGCGCTCGCGATCGTAGTGTACATCTTTAGCAGAAGAGACTTGCCGCCGGAGGTGCATATAGATATCCTACGGCAAACCGACGACCTCGCTAACCAAGCCCAAGAAGCATCTAGAACGACTCAGGACTCCGACGCGCTCTACGATTGCGAGGGCCAATTTACTAATAATCCAGCGGACTACGACAACTGCGTCAAAGTCGACGAGACTGATGCCAGGACCGATCGTAAAGGGCATCAGTATTTTACGGGGAAGTGGTAGGGTTAGCGATAGCATCATAAACATCGGACCCAATCCCTATTTTTGCGACACTTTAACGGCACGCCGATAACGAAAACATTTGTTTTTCGCCAGAATCCGGCTAGAATCTTCCGGCTTACCCGAACTCTAGGTGCGCAGCGCTTAAACCTCTATTGATCACAATCGACGGAAGCGCGGCCGCGCTGCTGGTGCCGGGTAAGATTAATTTTGTTCGTAATCACATTTTATGGGATTGTATGGTGAATAAGAAAGAGTTTGGAAAGCAATTACGTAACGCCTCGAAACTAAGAGCTAAGAGAGAAGAGATCGCGGAAAGGAATCTTGCGCTTGCGTATGACTCGGAGCCTTCTGATGAGTCAGAATCTCTTGACGATTTTGCGCATCTTGATACTTTTGAAGAATTATCCTTTGAGGAAGCCTTTGATGCCCTAAATGAAATCGCTCTTTTTGCGCAAGCAAATGAGAAGCAGCGTGCGATTGACCTAAACGAGCTTCAGATTATATGGAAGGAATTTTTGAACTACCTGTCTTCCCCGCTCATCAATACCCTTGATCAGGCGTCAAAAAAAGCCGTGGGGCAAATTTCGAAATTGCGAAAGCAAGCGGGTGACGATATAGAATCCGAGACTGGAATAGTAGCTTTTTTTGTTAACTCTGTTTTGTATCGGTGGAATTGGGCAATTCCGGCCGAAGACCAGCGGGCGCTCTCCAAGGGGATCTTGCTGGTAAGTCACGATCGCGCACCGGTGTCCAGAATTGTTAATTGTGACCTGCCTGACCCTATTAAGAGTTTCAAAGTATCACCGCAGGATCGGAGAATCGTGTCTGGGATACGAGAGTTAGATGCCTTGATTAAAACTAGCGCCACGCGTGACGAACGTGAGCAAGCCTTAAATGGCTTTGAGCGAGACTTTGATCAACAGTTTGCTCGTTGGCTGACTTATAGAGAGGTAGATCCGCACATCGAGAAACATGCCTTCATTGCCCATATGATGCTTCAGGAATTCTATGCGTCTTACGATCTCGAGGCACGACCCATATCAGGACTTTCGAGTGAAGAGAGCATCGAATATGCCGAACGCTTTTCGGCATTGACCATGCTTACAAGCATAGAACTGTTTGTTTATGCCCCCTTTCTCTTTCGTTGCTTGTTAGAGTATCTCTGCGATATCGGATACATGACACTTGATCAGGAGGTTTATGAAGAGCTTGAGAATCTTCAGTCAGCCATCGTAGATGAGGTAATAAATTTCGAAGGGCGCGACGATTATCTCAGTAAAGACAAGATTCTTGCGGCCGAACATTATGGCTACGGCTATTATAACTACCACCAACATGCAGGCAACCTGCGTTTCGACGTTATAATGCCTCGTAGTATTAGATTGTTAAATGTTGCGCTCGACCAAGGGATGCCACATGAAGTTATTGCAGCAAAGCTTGACTGTTCAGTGGAAAAAGCGAAGGCTGAGGTCTTACATTTTAAAAACGTCAGAGAAATGGTGTCTGCTGGCGATGCCGTCGCCTCTTTCAAGCAAGGGATTTTGCGTGATTTTGAAGAGATGGCCGTGGGTTTAGACGAAAAGCTAAAGCAAGAAATAATCCAGCAAATTTTCTATCGCGCCTCTGACCTAGTTTATCTTCTCGATAGAAATGGTTTAGACATTGATTGCGATTGTCCTGCCCTAACCGGCGATAGCCCGGACCCTTCGAGTGAGGAACCCCAGACATAACTGATGCATAGAGCATGCGGTGGAAGCTACAATTTACCCCAAGCGAATATTATCAATCAGCCGCACCTTGCCCACGAACGCCGCCACAAGCAGCTGGGCGTTGGTGCTAATTTTATTAAGCGGCTCCAAGGAATCACAATCCACAACTTCAACATAGTCTATGGAGATTTCCTTTTCAGCGGTTAATAAAGCGCTCACTTGTTTAACAAGTTCCCCGGCGTCCCGCACTCCGCTATCGAAGTTCTCTTTGGCAGCCAGTAACGCCCTGGGGATATTTAGCGCGCGGCCTCTCTCTGCCGCACTAAGCCTCTCATTTCTGGAACTAAGCGCCAGACCATCCGCGTCACGCACGAGCGGGGCACCGACGATTCCTACTTGGAAATGAAGCTCCCGTACCATGGCTTCTATGACTTTTAGCTGCTGATAATCCTTCTCGCCAAAAACTGCGATATCGGGTTGAAAAATATTAAACAGAATACTCACTACCGTGGTCACCCCCTCGAAATGCCCGGGCCGGGTTTTGCCGCATAGGCCCTTGCTACAAGCAGATGGAGTAACTCTAGAAACTCCGGCAGAGCTAATTGCCTGACCAAGGCCGCCTGGATATATCTCTTCTGCGTCCGGAGCAAAAAGAATGTTAACCCCCGCTGCCTCACAGAGCGAGGCATCCGTCTCAAGCGTTCGAGGATACTTTGCCAAATCTTCACTGTTATTAAATTGCGCGGGATTAACAAAGATAGACACGGCCACTATGTCGGCTTCCTTGCGGGCGCGCTCTATTAGGCTCATGTGGCCGCGATGCAAAGCACCCATCGTAGGAACCAGCGCCACCGATCTGTCTTGTAATCGCTGTTGATAGAGATGCGTGCGCAGCTCCTGGATTGATTTAAAAAGATTCATCGGGGTTACAAAAGCCCCGTTTCGGGGACTATGCTAATGATAAAATATAAAATACTTTGGGATCAATTATTTTTGCATATCGATGGTATTGTAACCGAAGTGTTGTACTTCGTCATTATCCTAGAAAGAGCAGTTGAATCGTAGCGCGGTGGCGAATCTGTCTGAATCTCTTGAAGTTTTCTAGGAATTGGTACTCACCCTCACTGCTGTCCGGTAAGACATTGTAATTTGGGTCTTTAACCACGGAGGCCA
>CAZVWV010000099.1:0-14899 GCA_964631745.1 uncultured Bdellovibrionales bacterium | reverse complement strand
GCACCAAGTCAGAAAATTCATCGGGATGGGCGAAGCTTATCGACCGAGGGTCGTCTAGTTGCTTAGCACAAGCGTAAAGCACTGCGTGCTCTAAAAGTTGTGATAAAGATTCAAATCGTTCTTGGCCTCGTTGAAGGGAATCGCGATGTTTGTTTACTATTTCAAGTATCTCTATAGTCACTGGTGAGCAGTTACTCAAAATAAAGGCTTCATAGTCCCACATGTAGTCTCGTTTGCGGCTCTCACCATTTGGAGGATTTGTACCCTCAAGGCAGGCTGTCGCAACGATCTGAAGAGCATCCCTGGCAAGCTCTTCTGGAAACATTCCTCGAGCAATATTGGTTGGAGATAATACTTCGCGTATGGCCAGCAAAGGGCAATGCGCTACCTTTGCCCCAATCGAAGAGGAAGGGGGCGCGTCTCTCAATTTTTTATTGACATAATCGAGCAGATACGCGCGCTCGGTCTCCTCTTCTGTAAACAGCTCTGCCAGTTTCTGTGGCACCTCATCTTTTGCAGCAGTAAGGTAAAACAGGTCAAAAGTTGGAGAGCCTTTTGCTAGCGCTAGGTATACGGCTGTCTTCATGGCACTGGCGAGAAAATCTGTTCCAGGCGAACTGGGGGCATGGCGAGCGCAAATATCGTCAAACTGGCGAGCAATCTCTTCAGTGTGGCCTTGCAGAAGTTCGAGATCTTTAGGCGAGATGCGTCTTGAGATAAACATCTCGGCGCCGTGTTTAACTAGGCCAAGCTCTATGATGTCTCTCAAATCCTTGAGGTTCGTGCCCTGCTTACTAGCTAAGCGTGACGTTAGCGCCGCTTCTAGATTTGTAAGAAGGTAGGCGAGGTCGTTATCTTCAGACGCCTTTATGAACTCTCCTGTATGACTGCCCAGAGTGTGAGTATACCCTATCAATCTTCGAAGACTTGTCACTTCAAAGCCGTGCGGCAAAACCGTATCGTCACCTCGCCTAATCCTAAATGGCGTACCGGCTGCAACGTCTTCGGTCACGCGCCTACAAAGCCCCTGAAATTGCGAAAAGGCGTCCACCCTGGGATCGCGAATTGTAAAGTCTGTTAAATCTCTTCTAGTCTCTTCCTGCTTTGGCATAATACCACCTGCCTGTATAAAAATTAAAGAATTCACTCTGGGGCAAGAAACGTACCCCTGCTTGCTGGGTACAAAACTTCAGGTCCAAAGTCTAGCGCTTTCTTTGTTCGTACTCAAATCGTAGGCAGCAAAATTAGGGTACAGCCCGCCCGCCCCAAATGCCCCAAAATTTGCCATCAGCACAAATATTATATAGGCTCCCCGTCGTAGCCGGTCTCAGTTGGCCGGACCCCCTATGACTTTCGGAGTAGTATTGATATGTCATCGCCTGGAATAGTTCCTAATCCTGAAATTAAATCGTACACACTAGCAGAGACGGTAGCCATTCGTTGGATGCTTGCGCCTTCGGTCGCTGGCGGTGATATGACTGAAATCTGGGCGGCGCGTGAAGAAGCGCAGCGGACATATGGCGGCACATTAAGGCAGATCGAGGCGATTGGTTCGTGGCTAAAGATTCGAGCGACGAAGATCTTGAAAGCTCGTGGGGTCGAAATTGGTGAAGATGATTCCGGGGTACAGGCTCTAATCGGCGCTGCGGCGGCGAGCTACCGGTTGGGCACCTCCGATATAAGCGTGGCTTCTTGGTTGGGGGAAAAGCTGGAAGTGAGCGCAGGAAGCGCTAAGGCGGTACTTCAAAGGATGTTCACGGCTATTAACACCAAAAAAACGGCGACGCAGAAACCGGGCCCTGCCGCATCCCACACCGTTCCCGGAACTGATGAACACAATCCGGCAGCAGCTGATTTAACATCGAGCAGGCTCTCGCTTGAAACAAGGCTTGAGGTTATGCTTGCAGAACTGCGGAGTGTCTATAGGAAACATACTTTTCAAATAGAGAACCCTAAACGCAAAGAGTACTTACAGGTTAATCCAGAGATCTTTGAACTCGTAGCCAAACTTCATACTAAGCTGGTCTGTGCCAATCTCGATCCCGAGAGCCGTAAGCTCCTGGGCAGAATGATACGTTACGGCGCAATCGAACAGACAGGAATGAGGGAAGGGGCCATGCCTAGGTTCGCACCATATGTGTTAGCTAGATTACTGTTGCTTGGCCATGTACACATGATTAGTATGCCTCGCGAAATGCAACTGGTAGTGCCAGATCCACTTGTACGGGCGCATGTATTGTATTTAGCTCTCGAGAAACTTTGGGGAATGCCCGAACGGAGTCGCCCGAGCGGTGAGTTAGAAAAAATCGAAGAAGCGCTAAATTGCGCCTTTCACGAGGCCATGAGTGGCTCATATCCGCCCAAAAATATTAAGGCGAATCGCTAAAACGTGCGCCCCTAATCCCCAATCCCGTACTCTTTCAACTTATACAGCAAGGCCCGGTGGCTAATCTCAAGAATCTTTGCAGCATGCGTGCGATTTCCGCTTGTTTTGGCGAGCGCACGGGTAATTAGCTCCATCTCAAGCGCGCGGGCGCGCTGCTTTATGGAGAGATTGTCTTCGTCGATCTTTTCTGTGGCCTGATTCCCCAAAACAGGCTCGCTCTTTCGCCTAAGCGCCGGAGGCAGCGACTCTACGTCAATTTTTTCAGTGTCCGTCAGCACCATGGCGCGCTCTAGGCAGTTTTCTAGCTCTCGCACGTTACCTTTCCAGGTATGCTCCAAGATTAACTTTAAGGCTTCCGGTTCGATTTCGCGCACATTTAGCCCTAAGCGCTTATTGTGTTTTCGCATGAAATGTTTAATCAGCACCGGAATGTCTTCGGGCCGCTCTCTTAGCGCCGGGAGATGAATGCTGACAACGTTTAGGCGGTAATAAAGGTCGTCGCGGAAACGTCCATCGACTACGTCGTCTTCTAAATCCCTTAACGTAGCAGCAATCACACGCACGTCAATATTAATCGATTGCTCGTCGCCCACTCGCCGTATCTGTTGCTCTTGTAAGGCGCGCAGCAGTTTTACTTGCAGATGAAGCGGCATCTCACCGATTTCGTCCAGAAAAATAGTGCCGCCCGTGGCCTCTTCAAAGAGTCCGCGCTTATCGCGTGTGGCATCGGTAAAAGATCCCTTTTTGTGTCCGAAAAGTTCGCTCTCCATCAGCGCTTCGGGAATAGCCCCGCAGTTAATTGCTATAAACGGTTTTCCTTTCCTAGGAGAGTTGTGGTGAATGGCGCGCGCGATTAGTTCCTTTCCGGTACCCGATTCCCCTGTAATCAGCACGGTCGTATTGAAATTAGCGAGTCTCTTTACGGTCTCAAAGATATCCCGCATAGAGTCGCTCTGAGCGATGATGTTAGAGAAGTTATATTTGGCCTGTATTGCAGACTTGAGCTCTGCAATCTCGCATTTTAATTTTTCACGCTCTTCGATTTTTCGAAGCAGAAAAATTAACTCCTCCATGGGAAAGGGTTTAGAGATATAGTCGTATGCGCCCGCTCTTAAGGCCTCAAGCGCCAATTCGTGGCTTCCAAAACCGCTCATGAGAACTATGGCAGCCGAAGGATTAATCTCTTTGGCCTGCTTTATAAACTGAAGCCCGTCGACCTCTGGCATACGCAGATCGCAGATAACGATATCAAACGGTTGGGCGTTGATGGCAAGTAGCGCGTCCTTGGCAGACTCGACCCCTTTGGGGCTGTACTGGGCTTGCTCAAGATTTAGGCAGAGTGAGGACCTGATTAAGTCATCATCGTCAACTACTAAAACCGAGAGAGCATCATTCATATTTTTATTACCCAGCGCTCAAATTGAGCGCCAAACTAAAGAGTTCAGCGCCCCAAAAAATGTACAAGAAAGTTCCAAGAGCCAGGTAGGGACCAAACGGGAGCGGATGCGATAGGGCTTTGCCGCCCAAGAGCAAAAGTAAAACTCCGAGCACAGAGCCCACCAGCGATCCCACAAAGATCGTATAAAATGCACCAGGTACTCCAAAGAAGGCGCCCACCATGGCCAATAATTTTACATCTCCCATGCCAAGGCCCTCTTTCTTTCGAAGGCGCAGATAGCCCTCAGAGATTAGCAGCAGAAAACCCGCCCCGGCCAATACGCCAAAGAGCGCATCAGCGATGCCGTATACAAGTGGTGCATGTGCAAGATGAAAATATTGATTTGCGAGCGCTAGCGCGAATCCGATTATAACACCGGGAAGCGAGATAATATTTGGAATAATATAGTAGTCGTAATCTATAAAGCTAATGACTAAGAGCGCTGCGCAGAAGATGAAAATCACAAGCGCTGTTAGCGTTAAGCCAAAGTGCGTGTAGGAAAGAAGCGCAAGTATTGCGGTTAAGACTTCCACAGCGGGGTATCGCACTGAGATTCTCGCCTTGCAGTACGCACATCTCCCGCCAAGCGCAAGCCAACTAAAAAGCGGCACATTGTGGTACCACTTGAGCGAGGTCTTGCAACTTACGCAAAAGGAGCGCGGCGGGTCACTTACGGTTATCTCAGGTTTGGCGGGCTCCTCAGCTTCACTTTCGCTTTCATCATCAATTAAAGGTGAGCGCCCGTAAGGGATGCGATAGATACAGACCGAGAGAAAGCTCCCGATAATTAGACCAAAAATGAGGCAGAAGAGAATGATTAGCATAGGGTGTCTTATGTATATTTTGATTATTAAAGCGGGTGAAGTATTGCAAGTATTTGCATAGTGAATTTACTCATAATATCAATAGCTTGCAGCCACAAGAGAAAAAATTGCGGGGAGGCTTGAGTATGTAAGTGTTGGCCAGGCGCCAGCTTTCCTATGTTGAACCCAGAAAGAGCGCGGTTGTGGCCCAGTTCTACCTTCCTTAGTGGTTGGACGACGAGACTAACGTAACGAGAAAAGGGATGAGGCGTAATCGATATTAGCCTGATGGGGAGCAAGAATGTTGTTCCCAATGATTCCCTTAATCATGGCTGGAAGCTTCTCTATTATCAACCGTTCCTTGTAATCGGGTGTGCAAAACATAATTTTCTTCCCAGATTGGCGGAGTTCTTTATAGGCCGCCATCGTTTTATCGCCAGAATCGAAAGCCCGAACCTCCTCTGCAGCAACAACATCAATTCGACCTTCGGGAAGCTCTTTACCTTCGTAATTCAAGAGAAGCAAAAAATCAGAAGGAAATCTCTCGCGGATCTGTGTGAAAGTTTGTTTTTCCACAAATGCCCTGCCTTTAACCGCCGCGCATTACCACTGCGCGGACCCACTGTTATGAGATTATATCAAAGCGCGTGCACTAAATCTGCTTGGCGCGCAGCTTCTTCATCAGCCCCGAAAACTGCTCTTTCCGAATAATGCCCGAAAATTCATTACGGTAATTAAGCACTAAGCCGATGTTTTCGATGATCACATCATACACGCGCCATTTGCCGTCGCTCTTTAGCAGACGGTAGTTAATCGGGAAAGTTTCGCCTTTATGAGTTACTTCAGTGTTTACTAGGGCACGATCGGCGCTAATTAACTTCTCGGATTCTACCTTCACAGTATTCTCTTTAATGTTTTCAATGCGGGAGAGGTAGGTCTTTGCCAACAAGTCTGAAAAGACGGCCACGAACTCTTGACGTTCCTCGTCGGAGATCTCTTTCCAGTGCGCGCCCAACGAAGCTTGGGCCATGGTGTTAAAATCAAAGCGCGGGGTGATAATGGTTCTAAGCTTTGCACGGCGCTCGGTGAGTTTGTCTTCCCCTGGGAATTCCTTTACCGCGGCGACAAGTTCGTCGCAGGTTACCTTCACTTGATCAAATGGAGTTTCGCTAGTGCTTGACGCATTGGACACGGCCGAAGTTTCAGCTCTAACTTCTAACGGTGTAAAAGCTCCTAAGGACCCCCCCCAAAAAAGCAATGCCCCAAAGATGCCCAATATAAATGCGTCAGTCGTTCCTCTTTTCATATATATGTGCCCTTTACTTATCCTCTTCAGCGTTCTTATCGCCGCCAAAGCTGTGCACTAATTTACCGATGATGTCTTCAATATCAACTACCGACTCAGTCTGCACCATGGTGCCCTGAGGCGCTACAAAAGTCTCCGATGCGCCCCGTGAGATCTTTACGTACCTATCACCGATAATACCTTTGGTGCGAATCGAGGCTATATCATCGTCCCGAATCTGTATGTTCTTGTCCAGATGTAAGGTGACGATGGCGGCCGGGTCCTTCAGTTTAATATCAGAGACGTCGCCCACAGGAACCCCGGCGATCTCAACAGAAGCTCCCTTTTTAAGCCCCGAGATGTTATCGAATTCGGCGTAAACGTTGTACCGATTGCCATCGCCGAACTCTAACCCTCCCAGGCCGATGGCCAGATGTCCGGCGGCGGCCACGCCGGCCATAGTAAATAGCCCCACGAAGAACTCCATAGAGAAGCTCCTAGGCGGCAAGGTTATCGTTTTAGGTTCATTACTCTCATTGGATTTTGATTGGTCCATCAACACTCCCGTTTAAAAATTGATTTACTGCAGGATTTTTAGAGGCGACTATATCGGCGGGGGCGCCCTCAATAATAATCTTGCCGCCTAGTAGCATAGCGACTCTGTCGGAAACCTGAAATACCTCCGGTAGCTCATGGCTTATGACGACCCCGGTAAAGCCCCATTTCTCCTTACAAAGTTTGATTAGATCGTACACCTCTTGGCCCACAAGCGGATCGAGGCCAGTGTTGGGCTCATCGAACAACAAGACCTCGGGTTGCATAATTAGAGAGCGCGCCATCCCCACTCGCTTTCGCATACCCATCGAGATCTCTTCAATAAAATTGAAGGCATAAGATTCCAAACTTAATGACTCAAGCATGAAAACTACCTTCTTATGTATGGCTTCACGCGAGAGCTTGGTTTTTTCAACTAAGGGGAAGGCGACGTTGTCATACACCGAGAGCGAATCAAAAAGCGCGGCTGACTGAAATAACACCCCTAAGGATTTTCTGATCTCATTCTTCTCGCCCTCAGAGTGAGCAGCGGTCATGTTCTTTCCGCACACAAAGATCTCGCCATGATCGGGTTTCATTATCCCCATGATTAGTTTTAACAGCACCGACTTGCCGACACCACTGGGGCCCACAATCGCGGTGGTTTTGCCGGGCGCAATCTCAAGGCTGACGTTATCCAGCACAACTTGGGGGCCAAAGCGCTTTGAAACATTCTGAACGGAAATCATACTCTCAGCGCTAAGACATAAACACTCTGGTAAGCACTGAGGTGAGAAAATAATCACTCACCAACACTGCTACTGATCCAATCACCACAGACTGCGTGGTGGCGCGGTTCACGCCCACGGCTCCAAAGCCACAGGTATACCCTTTATAGCAAGCAACCCAGCCAAATATGAATCCAAATACCAGCGCCTTTACAAGCCCCGACACGACGTCCATTAACTCAACCGCAGAAACCATCTGGCTTATAAAGGTTCCGGAGCTAAGACCCAAGAGGCCAACACCAACTATGTATCCACCGGCGATACCAACTACGATAAAAATAGCGCAAAGAAAGGGGAGTGCGATCAAACCTGCCACAAAACGTGGCACCATTAGATATTTTATGGGATCAACAGCCATCGATTTTAGGGCGTCTATCTGCTCTGAGATTCTCATGATACCGACTTCGGCCGTAATGGCAGAACCCGCGCGGCCGATCACCATCAGCGCCGTGAGCACAGGGCCAAGTTCTCGTATTAAGCTTAAGGCAACGGCCGAGCCCGTAAATGCCGTGGCGCCAAATTTTGCTAATGTATATTCGCCCTGCACCGCTAAAACTGCCCCGGTAAATCCGCCGATAAGTGAAATTACGAGGGTAGAATTGACTCCGATTTGGAATAGCTGCGCGATAATAAGGTGCAGCCTGAGCGGTGGACGAAATACCGCCGCGATCATTCTAAAAAGAAATATCCAAGCTCTACCCCATTCCTCGGTGACATCCATCACCTTCTTTCCGATACCTTCAATTGCGATGATCGCATTCATTGGATTTGGGCGCCTTTAAAACCTAAACATACTAAATAAAACTCGTTCGAAGTCTTTCTGGTAGAATCGAGCTCCTCACGTTTTATCGTATTAAACAATGGCCTGGTCTCTTTGACAAATATCTCAGTCTCGTTACTTTTGAAAACTTTAATTACTAATCCGCCACCCACAGTTAGAGCCTGTTGTGCAACGTATCTAGCGAGCTCCGCGCACCCTACCGATGCTGCGTGGTCTACCTCTCGAATACCGGTGAGTTTTGGGGACATATCGGAGAGTAAAAGATCTAACTTTCCGCCAGCCGCCTCGAAACATCGCTGTAATACTTCATCATCGCGTGCATCGCCCACGACGCATTTGACGTTAGATAGCCCAAAATCATCACATTCTTTTAGGTCTAAGCTAACCACAAGACCACTTTCACCCGTTAATTCCGCCGAAACCTGTGTCCAACCCCCCGGCCAGGAGCCCAAATCAAGAATTTTAGACCCGCGTTTTATGATATTAAACTTTTTCTGCAGCTCTTTTAGTTTATAGGCGGCTCTGGAGCGGTAGCCTTCCTCCTTGGCCTTTTCGTAAAAATGGTCTTTGCGGTCGTATTTTGTGCTCATCGAGATGAACAATACTCAGAAAGTTAAAGAAAATACACCAGCTCGAATATAGGATAGTTCGAGACTAGAAAAATACTTGAAATTCTATAATCCGTCTGGTATAGAATAATAATAGAAGGTTACGAGATTAGAAGATCACGACTTTTGTAAGGGATCTTGAACGTTTACGAATTCTGAAGGGAGGATAATATGAATAGCTTCGCATTAGTTTCTTTCTTTGTAGCAGCCCTGCTTCTGGTGGCGGTGTTAGCCGCATTTGTTATTAACGATCTCCTGCTTAGGGAGGGATCGCTGGGTGGATTATTAGAGGGATCCAGTGGTGGTAATTGGTTCGGAAGGTATGACTCGCCCTTAAGTATGGGGGCCGAAAAGCGATCGTTACTAAACCAGCAGATTTATAAACGTTCGTACGCTTAATCGGGCTAGTCTAGTGTTTCGCAAGTAGCTATACAACCAAGTAGCTATACAATAATGCCAGCGGCGGAGAGCGAAACACTAGACTAGGTTTTTTCCGCTCGCCGCTTGGGCCAGGGGCCGGCCCCTCTCCTTGCTGATCGCAAGGTTCACCCCGCGGTTGTAAGGTAGCGTTAGAATCACTACTCTAGCTATAACTCTTGAACTTTGCGATGGGGGCTCAAGATAAAGACCGATACAGTCTTTGTCTTGGGCTTCAGTTGCATTGGAAGCTCTTCGCGCTACGGTGAATGACCCTTCAATGCCCTGTACATTGTCTAAATTATGGGAAAGAATTCACCGGTGATAAACGGAAGGACAACCCAAAGCAGTAAACTCTCTGAAGTCCTAAGCGACTTAAACCCTCCCCAACTTGAAGCCGTTAAGCATCATATGGGCCCCATCCTCGTCTTGGCGGGAGCGGGGAGCGGCAAAACCAGAATTCTAACGCGGCGCATCGCGCATCTTGTTTTAGGGCATGGCGTTAGACCTGAGCGTATTCTCGCCGTAACCTTTACAAACAAAGCCACGCAGGAGATGCGCGGGCGCTTGTACAAGATGTTGGGCACCGATGCCGAGCGGCTCTGGGTGTCAACTTTTCATTCCGGCGCTGCGCGAATGTTAAGGCAGCACGCGCACCTGTTGGGATATTCAAACGCCTATACCATTTATGACGACCAAGATTCGCGTGGGTTGCTTAAAGAGGTCGTAAAAGAAGCCGGCTTAAAGGACAAGGAATTTAACTTACGCGCCTTGCAACAGAGTATCGACCACGCCAAGAACAATCTTATTCTTCCCAGCGAATATTTTGAAAAGGTTGGTAAGGCCCAGTTTCGGAAACCGAATCAGCAAGAAGATATGACCGCCGAGCTCTATCGGCGCTATCAAGAGGCCTTGATGAAATCCGACGCTATGGATTTTGGCGACCTCTTGATGAATATAGTGCTGATTTTCAAGAAGCATCCCACTGTGCTCGCAAATTATCGCAGGGCCTTTCAGTTTGTTTTGGTTGATGAGTTCCAGGACACAAATCTCGTGCAGTATATGTTCACTCATATGCTGGTTTCTGAACATCGTAACATCTTAGTTGTCGGAGACGATGACCAGTCCATCTATGCTTTTCGCGGCGCTGATATCAGAAATATTTTGGATTTTGAAAAAGATTTCCCGGAAACCAAAGTTGTTACGCTTGAACAAAATTACAGATCCAGCGCTGCTATTTTAGAGTGCGCTCACGAAGTAATTAAGAAGAACCAAGCACGCAAGCCAAAGAAACTTTGGACCGAGAAAGGCACGGGCGCGAAGATCGCCACATTTCTGGGGGATGATGAGATTGAAGAGGCCAGATTTATCGCGGGTGAGATCTCCGAGTTTAAGGGCGCGGGCCTCTCGTTAAACAGTGTGGCTATATTTTATCGAACCAACGCGCAGTCGCGCGCGATTGAAGAAGCTCTAATGAACGCTTCTATCCCTTACCGTATCTTTGGCGGACTTAAATTTTACGAACGTAAAGAGGTCAAAGATATTCTGGCGTTTTTGCGGCTTTTGGTGAATGAATCAGACAGCCAGGCTTTTGTGCGCGCTGTTAATACCCCCCCGCGAGGCATCGGTCCGCAAACCTTGCGATCTATACTCTCTTTGGCCAGTGAGCGCTCGATTACTTTGTTAAGCGCCTCAACCGAAATCGCCAAGCGCAGCAATCCGGTGCGTGGTTTTGTGGAAATTATGGAAGCGCTACGCGAAGCAGCCCGAAAATGCGCTTTGTCGGAGCTGATTAGGACTGTAATTAATCTCACGGATTACGACGGCACGCTAAAGGCCTCTAAAGATCCGCAAGCTGTTTCCCGCCTTGAAAACTTGATGGAGTTAGAGGCCATCGGCAGAGCGCTTGAATCTAGGGATGAGGAAAATTTCGAGGTCTTAAAGAAATTTCTGGATCGGGTCTCCCTGGCCTCAGGTGGAGATATGTCGGAAGAGAAAGACCAGTCCAACCGCAGCATTAATTCGAGCGGGGAAGCCACCAAAGAGATGGTCACTCTGATGACATTACATCTGGCCAAAGGGCTTGAATTCCCGGTGGTATTTTTGACTGGGTTGGAAGAGGGGTTGTTACCGCACTATCTCTCGATCAACGACTCTGCCGGTGTGGACGAGGAACGTCGACTCTGCTACGTCGGCATCACGCGCGCTATGGAACGGCTCTATATTACGCGCGCATATTCAAGAGGAATGTTCTCAGGATCTGGATTTGGCGCATTTCGGGATGTAAGCAGATTCGCCTTCGATCTGCCCGAAGGTTTACTAGATCACCGCGGCCCCCATTTTATCGGCTGGAGCTCCTCTGACTCTTATGCTGTAGGAAATGATTTTCAAACGGGTGGGTCGGAAATAGGGAAGGAAGTGGAGAACGAGATGGCGACGGAGATAGAATACGATCTGGTTGATCCTGTTTATCCTGAGAAAGAGTCTGAGAGTGTGCCGGCCAGGTCGCCTGATAAGAAGCGTAATAAAAAATTTCTCTCTTATCTATAGAATAGATATATAGAGTGTGACTGCTCAAAAGCCCCGGACAAACGGCAAACGCGGTGTAGAGAATATTCGGAGCGCCGACGACTCGTCGGCCGGTGTCGAGAAGTGGCACGAAATATTAGGGCGATAGGCAGCACCAAGCGCGAACAGGTGGCGGCTACGCCCTAAAAAGCAGTGCCACTATGCACACCGGCCGCCCAGTCGACGGCGCTACTTAATATTTTTTAATATTATCCTAGAAAGAGCAGTAGAATCTACTACGGTGACGGAGATGACTGCTCTTTCTAGGATTATATTCCTGCTTCGCCCGGGGTTTTTGAGCAAATACTACAGAGTCAGGCGATAGCCTCACCGTAAGACTCATTCACTAGTTAACGACTGCCATCCAAGCTCGTCAGCCAAGGCGTCCCTAAACCAACTCTCCTGAGCTTCGATGAGTTTGAAGTGATACTCAAGATCTTCAATGGTAGTGCCCGCAGCGCCGAGTGTGGCGCTAAGCACTAAGAAGTGTCCGACCAAGCTCACTTTAATGCCTACAAGACCATCTGCGATTTCCAACGCTGCGACCAACACGTCAGTCGAATTCCTGAGCGGCACCACACACACGTTTACTCCCATATAGATAGTGGTCTCCGAGGCCTGCTTTACGCCTTCGACCAAAATCTCAAGATCCTCGCCTTTTCCCAAGGCCACCAACCAGCGGGCATTGTCGGCATTCTTCTCTTTGGCGCTTTCAGCGGGATCGAATCCCTGCCGCATAATGAATTCTTCAACCAAGCGCACGGGATCCTTCCCGCCGGTCAGTTTTCGTATGTTTAATGCTGCGAAATTTTTAACTTTGCCCATCGGGTGATTATAGATGACAAATGCGTTCCAGTCTAAGAAAATTATTTATGATACGGCAGGCCCTTATTTATCGAGATGGCTCTATAAACCTGCTCAATTAAAGCTACTCGCGCAAATTGATAGGTAAAAGTCATCTTTGAGAGCGCTAGTACAAAGTCCGCACGATCATGTGCTGCCGACGCCCATCCAAAGGCGCCACCGAGGGCAAAAACCAAGTTTTTCTTTCCGGATCTTTGCCATTTAGTAAGAGAGGTAGCAAAATCTAGAGAGCTCAGCTCTTTCCCGTTTTCATCCAGCAACACAAGCAGGTCTGACTCTTCTATTTTTTCGAGCAGTAATTGACACTCTTTCTTCTTTAACTCATTTTCCGGGAGCTTAGAATACTTACTTGAATCAATCTCTGTAACGGAAACCTCAAGCAAACTCCTTAATCGCACTAAGTATTGGTCTTGGAGTCCCAAGAGCGCTTTTTCTTTCAATTTTCCAAAGCAGAGGATTTTAGTTTTCATAGTCTAGCGCAAGCCTAGATCTTACGCGGGTGAATGTCTAACCGTTTAGCCGCTAAAAGATAAGTATAATCGCATGCTTGTCCCCTAATAGATTCCACTAAAGATTTATACCGGAGTTACCGAACATTCCTTTGCAGAAAGGATTCTCGTCGTTGGCCATGGATGGCTGGAAAGGACTCTTGATTCTGATTCCGGAGTACGCAAGGAAATTCCTTCTTGTCTCGCTCCAGAATCCAATTTGTCAAGGACGAGGTGTGTCATGGGTGTTGACAAAGTATCACGCTTACTCAGAGCGTTTCATCAATCATCTTCAGCAGAAAATAGTCAGGTAAAGCAGGCAGAGCAAAGCGCTGTGGCGCAGAACTCTCCGGCTGTGTCGCTAGCGCCTGGCTTCGGTTCTAGCGCAAGCGAAGTTCGCAGCGATAGAAGCAGAAGTGACCGTGTAGCCGAGCTAAAAAAGCAGGTTACAGAAGGCACTTACAAGCCTGACTCAACTAAAGTTGCTGAGGCCGTAGCCAGAGAGCTATTCGCCTAATCTCGGATGAAGTGCCAGCTGCTAGCTCATGAGCTGGCACTCTCTTCCGAGATCTGGTTGAGATCTTCCATCGTTTTGATATCCTTGCCGTGCGGATTTGACCCAAGTTGTGCTGGGGCGGGAGATTTCCATGGCAGATCAAGATCTAGAACTGCGCACGGTTGCGCTTGAGCGCGCGCTAAGCGAGATGCAGGGGCGCAACCAAAGAGTCGAGCTGGATAAAGCTTGGGAGACAAGCAAAACCAGGCGCGGTGTCATATTAATTCTGACTTATGTAATTGCGTCATTGGCTCTGTCTTTAATCGGCGTTGTCGATTATTGGAAGAGCGCGCTAATTCCCACGGTAGGATATTTGCTTTCTACACTCTCAGTGTCGTTCGTTAAGGCGCGCTGGATGCGGCACTGGGTAGCAGTGGAACAGCCAACAGAAATAGATGATAGAGACCAAATTTGATGGCTGGGTCGGCTATGGTCGAATTTCTAAGAGCTTTTTCGTCTGCTCTATAATATAGTAAGATAGCTTTAATTTTTAGGGAATTCATATGGCAGAGAAATTGTCTTGGGAAGAAATTAAGAAGCGCTATCCTGAGCAGTGGGTGGAATTGATCGAGTGCGAATGGGATCCCTTTGAGCCTGACCCACGCAACGGAGTAGTGCGACATTCTGCAAAGAAGCGTAAAGACTTGCACGAACTGATTATGCAGGATCAGCCCGTGGACGATGCGGCAGTAATTTACGCTGGTGAAGTCAAGTTTGCTGAAGGCACTGTTTTTAACGCTAATCTTCATCAGTTCACGGGAAGTAAATAATGACTAAGTTTAGGTTTAACACGAATCAATCGGTTCCACAGGTTTTTGCCAGAATCAGAGGAAAGCATGGTAGTCAGCGTATCAGGCTGGTATTTGATACTGGGGCATTTATTACACAGATTGCTACGTCAGTTATCGAAGAACTGGGATACAGTGCGAGAGATGGACTTAGGCGAATCACAGCATATGGCCCTTCTGGACCAATAGATGAGGGATATTCCGTTGAAATTTCTGGCTTAGATGTTTTGAATACTCAGTTTAAGAAAATGGAAATAGCAGTTTATGATTTTAACAATCTTGAAGCAGAAGGAATAGCAGGTCTTTTGGGCTTCGATGTGATAAAGCAGCTACACCTTGAAATGAACGGACCAAAAGGTGAATTAATTATTTTCTAGTCAGACATTGCAACCTAATGGAGCAGTTTGATCTTGAAAAAATACTCTCATTCAGCCAAAGGTGAGGATGCCAAAAATACGGAGAGAGGGGGATTCGAAATATGCGCCGCCGTTCATGTTGCGGCGGGTTCAAATCCCCCTCTCTCTCGCGATCATCACCGTCAGGTGAGGATGCCAAAAATACGGAGAGAGGGGGATTCGAAATATGCGCCGCCGTT
>CAZVWV010000098.1:0-14999 GCA_964631745.1 uncultured Bdellovibrionales bacterium | reverse complement strand
TCACTTAGCTCACCTGGCTAAGTGGCATTGGACGAGTCGTCGGCGCTACATCCCAATTCGTGGCAAAGCGCTTCGCGCCGTAAGAAATAATGCACCAACGACTTTTATAGAACGCCTTGGCAACAATGCGCCGACGACCTTTATATAGCGCCGACGATCTTTGTGGAGCGCCTACGATTTTTATGGAGCGCCGACGATTCGTCGGCCGGTGGTCATAATGGCACTGCTTGTTAGGGCGGCAGCCACCTCCCGCTCGAACCTATTGCTGCCTATCGGCCTAACATGCAGTGCCACCTCGTGGCATTGGCCGGCGAGGTCGCCCCGCGCGCTACGTTCGAATTACCGTAATTGCTCATAAACTCAGGGGAGTTTCTTGCTCCGTGTGTCTCCGTGACCTCAGTGGTAAAAACTTCTTAATATTTTCACCACTGAGATCACGGAGATACACGGAGTGGGCCGATTCCCACCCGGCGTTACCCGGAGTTAATGATTAGGTACGAATTACCAACTCGCCACTCTGTTCCTAGCCTGGGCTAACAGCTCAGGAGTGGTTACCCCGCCGTTTACTTCGCGGCTTGCGGCGAGCATCTCGGCTTGCAGGCGCTTTTTCACTTCGCGCATGGCCGCCTTCACGGCCGCTTTTTCCTGCTTCCAAGCTTTGATTAACTTGGCCTCGCAGCGTGCTCGCTTAGCGGAGGATTTTATCTGCTTGCAACTCGGAGCTCTGCCCTTAGCTGAAAGGGTTTGGTTACCCGTGTCTATCCTTGCGAACAAGAACTCACGTATCCATTTCGGCACGATTTTATTCAAAAAATCTTTAAACTTTGTGGCGATGTTTTGTAGCGCACCTGTGTATGCATCTTTCAGCTTCTTCAACTTATCCTTGGCGAAAAATACCCCATGAATAATCTGCCCAATACGCTTTCCGATGTTTTGGGCCTGGTCGATGTAACCTTTGGCCTGGTTGCCTTTGCCAACTAAATCTATGACTTCATCGTACGAACTAGATATCGCTTGCAACTCATCCGCCGAACCAGCCAGAGCGTTACCAAGCTCAGAGAACAGCGCAGTGTCACCACCTATCGCGCCCAACAGCTCCCCGATATGCAAGTTCTGCAGCGGAACAGCTCCGCCAAGCGCCTCGTTTATCTGATTCTGCTGGAAGACTTCGAGATTTCTAAAGGGGATATCAACCTTATCCAGCATAGCTTTCTCGGCCTGTTTGGCCTTTAGTTCAATCTCTAATTGGTCTTTCTCGGCATTCAAAGTAGTCTTCTCGCGATTTAAATCGCTTTGCCTGCTATGAATCTGCGACAGCTGCGCGTTTAGCGAACTTTCGCGCGCTCTAAGCGCGGCTATCTCGGCCGGGTCGGTCGCCAAAGCCAGCGATTCTCTGACTACATAAAGATCCTGCTCGGCCACGCCCGCGGCGCTCGCCAAGTTCACCAACTCCGCATCTATGGCGGAGATGCGCGCGTCAATTTGGGCGATGCGCGCTTCGATAACAGCGATCTGCGCTGCCAGCTCCTCTGAGCGATGTACGGCCTGGTCCTTCTTGTTTTGGAAATCTGCGGCGTAAGAGCTTACGACCTGGCGGGTATGCGCAATTTTATCATTTGGAACGGGGTCAGGAATGACCGACATCTTCTGCGCATAGTCCTGCGCCAACTCGCGCGCATGCGCCGCAAGCTCGTCCGTCAAGCGCCAGTCACTTATCAACTGCTCGGTATCGATCCCAGATTCAACCCCTGACATCGGATACTGCGATTCAAGGGTGCCGCCGCCCATTCCGCCAAAGGCGCCATTTGGATCAAAGCGCTGCGCGATGTTAAAAATTACCGCAAAAGTTCGTGTGGCAACCTCGGTCTCAAGCTCTCCGCGGCGCTGGTCGGCAAGCTCTGCTACGCGCTTGGCGTCTTCGTTCCAGCCCTTCATAATAGAGACAGATTTAGAGACAACCTGGGCGGCCTCTTTACGATAAAAAGCGTTTCGCTCAGAAGCCGTCGGAAGCGGCGCCGCAAAACCATTACCGCAAAATAATACTAGTAAAATCAAATATTTAACATGCTTCATAAACAAACCTTCGGTGTGTATAGATAGTTATTGGCTGGAGCTCACGAATGTGCGGTAACGGGCCTGGCTATTGGAGCGCTGACGATTCGTCAGCCGGTGGTCATAACAGCACTGCTCGTTAGGGCGGCAGCCACCACCCGTTCGCCCCATTGCTGCCTGTCGGCCTAACACGCCGTGCCGCTTCGGGGCATCGGCCGACGAGTCGTCGGCGCTACGAATATTTCTTTGCTTTACAGGAAACTTTTGCTCTTGGTTTCACGATTATATTATATGGTCGATGTTAAACATTTAGCCGGGAAGACTTATAGCACTCACAATAGTTGGCGCTCGCGCGGGTACCTCCACCATTTCAACGCGCTTGAAACCACACAGTTTATTACTTGCAGACTCTTTGACTCGTTGCCTAAAGA
This sequence comes from uncultured Bdellovibrionales bacterium, assembly GCA_964631745.1. GTDB lineage: Bacteria > Bdellovibrionota_C > UBA2361 > UBA2361 > JBGSMV01 > CAZVWV01. The sequence continues at coordinate 12,516 of CAZVWV010000098.1, read as the reverse complement.
TGTGATTTGCAAACTTGTGGCTGACAAGAGGTACTCGCTTCTCAATCCCAAAAAGTGGGATCGGATTATAGACCGTGGATATGGTGCATGTTTTCTATTGCTGCCTAGAGTAGCCGAGATATTGCAAGAGTCGTTTCTATATCACGATGGCAAGCGATATCGACTGCACGCATGGGTAATCATGCCTAATCACTTCCATCTACTAGTCACATTGCTTGAGGACTGGGATTTAGGTGCGGTTATCAAAAACATCAAGTCCGTCAGCGCGCATAGGGCCAATCAGTTGCTTTCGCGCACCGGCAAGTTCTGGGCAACGGAATATTTCGATAGATATATACGAGACTCTGACCACTATCAGCGAGTTGTAAACTATGTCGAGCAAAATCCGGTGAAAGCCGGGCTATGTCAGAGTGCCACAGATTGGAGATTCAGTTCAGCATACCTTGGCTAGGGAAAGGTTGATGCCTATCGGCCTAAAAATTTATGCCACCTCGTGGCATTGGCAGGCGAGTCGCCTGCGCTAGCGTCTGGAGCGCTGACGACTCGTCAGCCGGTGGTCATAACAGCACTGCTCGTTAGGGCGGCAGCCACCACCCGTTCGCCCCATTGCTGCCTGTCGGCCTAACACGCCATGCCGCTTCGGGGCATCGGCCGACGAGTCGTCGGCGCTCCTTCTTGGCGCTACCTCTTAGCCCTACAATTTTAATGCTCTTATCTCGACCATCTGCTATTCTGCGCCCGGATATGGATTCGATTAATGAACTAACAAAACTCGTACTCGCCTTTCGCGAGGCCCGGGACTGGGCTCAGTTTCATAAGCCAAAAGACCTGGCGCTTAGTTTGATGCTGGAAGCGGCGGAGCTGGCTGAGCATTTTCAGTGGAAGAACGACGACGAGATCGCTGCCCAGATTACAGAGCACCGAGACGAGATTGCGGATGAACTCTGCGATGTGCTCTATTGTACCCTCGTGATGGCGCATGATTTTGATATAGACCTTGGGCGCGCTTTCCTTCGCAAATTAAAAAAGAACGAAGAGAAGTATCCCGTTGAGAAAGCCCGTGGTCGGCACGCTAAGTACGATAAGCTCTAAAGCTTACTCGGCGCACGCCTTAACATCGCCCCCTAATACTCAGAGATATCAGGGCAGCTACAAACTAGATTCTTGTCACCAAAAGCAGAGTCGACTCTTGCGACCGCCGGCCAAAACTTATGCGCGCGCGTGAAGGCAGTGGGAAAGGCAGCCACTTCACGCGAATATGGCCTATCCCAGTTATCGCTTGTCACAGCTAGCGCCGTGTGCGGCGCGTTCTTTAGGGGGTTATTGAGCTTATCGCTCTTACCGCTCTCCACATCTCTAATCTCGGCTCTAATTGCGATCATGGCTTCGCAGAATCTATCAAGCTCTGCCAAAGACTCGCTTTCTGTCGGTTCAACCATTAATGTGCCCGCCACAGGGAACGATACCGTGGGCGCATGAAATCCGTAATCCATTAAGCGTTTGGCCACGTCCTCAACCTTTATGCCGGACGTTTTCTCTATGGCGCGCAGATCCAATATGCACTCGTGCGCCACAAAGCCGTTGTCGCCCTTATAAAGCACAGGGTAATGTTGATCTAATCTTCGGGCTACGTAGTTGGCGTTAAGAATCGCTAGCTTGGTGGCAAGCGTTAGCCCTTCGCCCGCCATCATGGCCATGTACATCCACGGGATCACCAAGATACTGGCGCTCCCGTATTCAGCGGCGCTGACCGGGCCTGTCATGCCTGTCTCAGCAGACTTTAGCGGATTCCCCGGAAGAAACGGCGCCAAATGAGCTTTCACTCCAATTGGGCCCATGCCAGGACCGCCGCCGCCGTGCGGAATGCAGAAAGTCTTATGAAGGTTAATGTGGCAAACATCGGCGCCGATCTCTGCGGGCTTTACCAGGCCAACGAGCGCATTCAGATTAGCGCCGTCCATGTAAACTTGTCCGCCCGCGGCATGCACGACCTCGCAGATCTCCCTAACTTTCTCCTCAAAGACGCCATGCGTAGAGGGATAAGTGATCATCAAGGCCGCTAAATCTTTGGCGTGCTCCTCGGCCTTCTTTTTCAGGTCGCCAAGATCGACATTACCGCAAGAATCGCACTCCACCACCACAACTTTTAGTCCGGCCATAACGGCGCTGGCCGGGTTAGTGCCATGCGCAGATTTGGGGATTAGACAAACATTCCGGGTCCCCTCTCCCCGACTTCGCAGATAGTTTCTAATCGCCAAAAGCCCGGCGTACTCCCCTTGCGATCCGGCATTTGGCTGCAAGGAAACCTCAGAAAACCCGGTAATCTCAGCTAATGACTTCTCGAGCTCGGTAAACATCTTAGCATACCCGAGCCACTGCTCTTTGGGAGCAAATGGGTGAATCCCGTTCACATTGGCCCAGCTCACCGGCAACATTTCAGAGGTGGCGTTAAGCTTCATGGTGCAGGAGCCAAGCGGAATCATGGCCACCGCTAATGATAAATCTTTAGCTTCGAGCCGTTTTACATAACGCAAAAATTCGGTCTCAGAGTGGTAGCTGTTAAAGACCTGCTGAGCCAAATACTTACTGCTCCGGTCAAAGGCTGATTTTGGAAGGGCCGACTGAGTCGACTGCAAAGCAAGCTCCCGTTCCTCCCCGGTTAGTAAGTACAAAAGCTTTCGGAGCTCAAGCTGATTTGTGCGCTCATCAAGCGCGATACAGATACGGTTTTCCCCGACAAAGCGTAAATTAATTTCATGCTGGGCCGCGCGCACAAGAATTTTCTGTGATTCACCCTTGGGCACTTCAACCATGAAGGTGTCAAAAAAGAGTTCATTCAGTACGTTAACGGATGAACCCTTTAAACTCGCTGCCAACTGAAGAGCTTGAGATCGCACCCGCTCCGCAATCTTTTTTAATCCCTTGGGTCCGTGATAAACCGCGTACATGCTGGCCATAATCGCAAGTAACACCTGCGCAGTGCAGATATTACTGGTGGCCTTTTCGCGCCTAATATGTTGCTCGCGGGTTTGAAGGGCGAGACGCAGCGCCGGGTTGCCTTCGGAATCTTTCGACACTCCAATTAGTCGGCCCGGCATTGAGCGCTTGTAAGCATCTCTGGTCGCAAAAAATGCGGCGTGCGGTCCGCCAAACCCAAGTGGCACTCCAAATCTCTGCGCACTCCCGACTACCACATCCGCGCCGAACTCTCCTGGAGCTTTTAAGACAGTGAGCGCCAACAGATCGGCAGCGACCACAAGCATAGCGCCGCTAGCATGGGCCTTTTCAGCCAATCCCTTATAATCCTTGAGCTCGCCAAAAGTGTCCGGATACTGCACCAGGGCACCAAAGACTTCCGCTGAGAACTTAAACTCTTTCTCATCCCCTACCACGATTTTTATGCCGATAGGTTCAGCTCTAGTTTGCAGCACCGAGATTGTTTGCGGATGACAGTTACTAGAAACCAAAAAAGTATCCGCGCTCTCTTTCTGGTTAAAGCAAAGATTCATGGCTTCGGCCGCGGCCGTGGCTTCGTCCAACATGGATGCGTTAGCGATATCCATGGCGGTCAGATCGATGATCATTGTTTGAAAGTTCAAGAGAGCCTCAAGCCGCCCTTGTGAGATCTCGGGCTGATAAGGTGTGTACTGCGTATACCAGCCTGGATTCTCCAGAATATTTCTCTGGATTACGGCGGGCACTAGGCAGTCGTGATACCCCATCCCGATGTAAGAACGAAAATGCCTGTTTTTTGAGAAACACTGCGCAAGTCTTTCAAGCGCTGCGACTTCGGAGTTGGGATGTGAAAAACTCGTTAAAGAAAGCTCAGACTTGGTACGTATCGTGCCGGGCACGACCTTTGAAACAAAGCCGTCCAAGTCCTTCTCGCCCAAGGCTTTCAGCATGCTCTGGATGTCAGATTGATCGACCCCTAGATGACGCCCGAAAAATTCTGAACTGGCGCAAGTCGCGGAATTTTCGCTAACACAATTATCCCCTGCACCCATTGCTCGCTCCACCTAAATTTTATCGCCAAGATGCTTCTTATATTCAGCCGCGCTCATTAATTTTTCGAGCTCGCCTGAATCGAACTTATCAAGCTTTACAAGCCATCCATCAGCATAAGAGCTGGTGTTAATGCGATCCGGGCTGGCTGCAAGCGCCAAGTTCCCTTCCACCACTGTGCCAGAAATCGGCGCATATACATCCGAGGCCGCCTTGGTGGATTCAACCACGCACAGGGTTTCGCCCTGCTTGAAGGACTTGCCCACAGCCGGGATATCAGCAAAAACTATTTCGCCTAACTCTTGCTGGGCGAACTCGGTAATGCCGACTGTGGCGACATCGCCATCGACCTTTACCCATTCATGATCTTTTGTGTATTTCAGGTTATCAGGAAAATTCATAACTCCTCGCTGAATATTAACTAAGACTTACTGAGGCTGCCTTTATTGCCGCCTTCTTTAATAGCAGAATAAAAGGGCCTCTTAACTACGTGGCCTTTTAAGCTCTTGCCGCGCACCTCAAGCAAAACTTCTTTATCTAATCTTGATGCTCCGCGATCTACCAGCGCCAAGCCGAGCGCGCGATTTACGGTGGGGGTTTTCGTGCCCGAAGTTACCACTCCAAGCTCTTTCCCATCGAGGTCAAGCACACGATCGCCCTGCCTCACTATTCCGGCCTGATCTAGAAAAAAGCCTATCAGCGCACGCGACGAGCCTTTGGATTTCTCTTCATTTAAAGCCTTGCCGCCCAGGAACTCTCCCTTATCAAGCTTTACGGCCCAACCAAGCCCAGACTCCAATGCTGAAAATTCCGTGGAGAGTTCGTGTCCGTGCAACGGGTAACAAGCCTCAAGCCGCAACGAGTCGCGCGCGCCTAATCCACAAGCGCAAATTCCCTCAGGTTGGCCAGCTTCGAGTAGCGCTTCCCACACTGACACCGTCGCATCCCAGGGCACGAACAGTTCAAAGCCGTCCTCGCCCGTGTATCCGGTGCGCGCCACGATTGCTCGCACCTCGCCGGCCGCGGCCTTAAGCTTAGCCTCACCAAAATGAAAGTATTGAAGCTTGATTATTTTTTCATCGGAACAAATTTTTGCAAGGATTTTCTCGGCCCGCGGACCTTGCAACGCGATCTGGCCGAATTCAGCGCTCTGATTAACAAACTCGGCCTCAAATGTATTTTTCTTGGAAAGCCAATCAAAATCAGCCTCAGCGTTAGATGCATTTACGCAAAGTAGATATCTTGTCTGGGAGAAACGATAGATAATGATATCGTCAACAACCCCGCCTTTCTCATTTAAGATGGCCGAGTACTGTGCCTTACCGTCATAAAGCGCTTTCACATCATTACAGGTCATATACTGGAGCGCCGCTTCCGCTTCGGGACCGGTAACGAAGATCTCTCCCATGTGGCTGACGTCAAAGATTCCGGCGCGCTCGCGCACAGCTTTATGTTCGGGGATGACACCGGCATACTGCACAGGCAGCTCCCACCCGGCAAAGCCCACTAGCTTGCCGCCGTTATTTTTATGCCATTCAAAAAGAGGGGTACGTTTTAGCGCGTTGACTTCTGACATTTTGGTATGGAATTTTTGCAGAAGCGTTAACGAATTGCAAGTATAGTGCCCTTATGGGCGCTAAACTCTAAGATAGTTCTGCCAGGTGTTCCAAATTAGCATGGCAACCGTCATCGGGCCTACGCCGCCTGGGACTGGCGTGATTGCCCCGGCGATCTGGCTCACGCTCTCAAAATCTACATCACCCACTAGCGCACCCGACTCGGTGCGGTTTATCCCCACATCTATGACAACGGCGCCCGGCTTAACCCATTCTTTTTTCACTAAGAGCGGCTTACCAACAGCTGCAACTAAGATATCGGCATTTCGACAAACGCTGGGGAGGTCGGCCGTCTTGGAATGCGCGAAAGTGACCGTGGCGTTTCGCTCAAGAAGAAGAAGTCCCAAAGGCTTTCCAACCAAGATTGAGCGTCCAATTACAACAGCGTTTTTGCCTGCTAGATCGACCGGCTTAATTTCGCTAAAGCTGTGTGGAGCTGAATTCGAGAGGGCAAGGTCTATCAGATGCATCACGCCCAGCGGAGTACACGGGCGAACCTGCGGCGAGCCGCGCAGCAAGAGTCCCTGATTGTACGGGTGCAAACCATCGGCATCTTTAGAAGGCTTGATTAGATCGATGGCGGCATTGGCATTAAGGGCTTTGGGAAGCGGAAGCTGTACTAGGATGCCGTGAACTTCTGGGTTTTCATTAAGATTATGAATGGCTGATTCGAGCTCCGCGAAGCTCGCTTCGGCCGATAGCTTAATATTAAAAGTCTTAAAACCGGCCTTTTTCGCTAGATTTTCTTTATTGGCGACGTATGCTCTTGAAGCGGGGTTATCCCCTACCAATACCACTCCAAGCCCAGGCGGCGAGTGCTTCTCGGTGAGCGCGGCGTCCACAAGCTCACGCAGTTCAGCCACCACCAGCGCGGAGAGCGCTTTACCATCGATGATTTTGGCTGTATTTGACATGCTGGGCCGAATTTAGCATCTTTTTGGAGTGAAAGGAAAATATTACCCTGTAACTCCATAGCAACGGACTTTTATCCATTATCTCAAGAGGTGTAGTAATGATCATCGGAATACCAAGAGAGCGAAAGACTTTAGAGAAGCGTGTGGCGCTTACACCAGACGGCACGGCCGAATTGGTGAAAGCGGGGCACAAGGTGTTGATTGAAACTCAGGCTGGGGCCGGTTCACATTTTAGCGACGATATCTACGCGGCTTCCGGTGCCACAGTTGTGCCGACTTTAAAAGAGGTCTGGACCAAATCAGATATGGTGGTGAAGGTAAAGGAACCTCACGAAGAGGAGTACCAGTTCTTCCGTGAGGGCCTGGCGCTCTTTGATTACCTCCATCTTGCCAGTATGCCGGGCGTCACCAAAGCCCTGTTAAACGGAAAAGTCACGGGCATCGCCTATGAACTTGTGCAGCTTGAAAATCGCAGATTGCCGCTTCTAGAGCCCATGAGCGAAGTGGCCGGTAAACTCTCGGTGCTAAACGGCTCATACTTTTTGCTCGCGCAAAACGGCGGGCGTGGCGTGCTCTTGGGCGGAACGATCGGAGTGCTCCCCGCAAACGTTTGCGTAATCGGTTGCGGTATAGCCGGGCGCGCCGCCATGGAAGTAGCCCTTGGCATGGGCGCCAAGGTTACAGCGCTAGATGTTGATTACACCAAACTTGAACGCGTGAAACTTGAGTTCCAAGGCCTAGCCCGCACGGTGTATTCGACGCGCGCGGCCCTAGAGAGAGAGATCGCCAAAGCATCCTTACTGATCGGCGCAGTCCTAGTACCAGGCGCTGCCGCTCCCAAGATCGTAACCCGCGACATGATTCGAAAGATGAAATCAGGCGCAGTCTTTGTCGATATCAGCATCGACCAAGGCGGCTGCGGCGAAACCATGCACCCCACCAATTTAGATAACCCTGCCTACGAAGAAGAAGGCGTAATTCATTACGGGGTCTGTAACATGCCCGCCCAAGTGCCAAGAACTTCCACCATGGCCCTAACCGCCGCCACGCTGCCGTATATTTCAAAGCTTGCCAACCTAGGAATTGCGCGCGCGTTAAATGAGATAAAAGAGCTAGGCGGCGCCTTGAATACCCATCGCGGCATGCTCACCAACAACGCCGTGGCAGAGTCGCTGGGGATGCGCTACACCTCGGTGGCTGAGGCTTTGGGGTGAGGATCAGTCGGGAAGGAAGGATTCGGAAAGGGTAAGGACGGCTGTGCCGCCCAGCGTGGCGCTGGCGCGACCGTGGCATGCTTGCCACAGCGTATTCATAACTCCCTTCCTAATTTACACTTCCCCTCTTAAAGATCCCTCACAATTACCCGGGAGCTTTAAGAGGGAAAGTGTTTTCACGAGCCTGCACTCATCCACGGTGCAACGGCGCAAGCTTTTCGTATGCAACTGTATGATGAATTGAGACTATGCTCAATTAAGTTATGAAGACTTCCAATTGCATTTATTTGATGTATGATCAACCTACATTTTCAAAGACCTTCAAGCATACTTGGTTATCGTCAAGGCGTAGTATATTCCTATGTCGGCCCATCAAACGAAACTGCGACCATCGATTTCTTTACGATTCCCTAGTCGACTACTTGTTGTATTAGCAATAATCCTCGGCCCCGCTCTTGTGCCACCCGCGTCATGTAGCCCCTTTAGCGATGCCGTTATCACAGCATCCGACAGAGTTAAAGTAGCGCGACGTAACTTGCTCGTGCTCCCGGTTCATAGCTTGGAGACAAACATTTCTCTTCGAGCGGCTTCATACATATCTCAGATGAAGGAGGCTTCGGAGAAGCTCGTGGTTACTTATTTGGAGGGCCTTCCAGTAAATTCTATTCCTGACGTAAAAAAAATTGAAGATGATCTTAATAAGTTAATCGAGTCGCGAAGAATTCTACTCGATAGGACGACTCCGGTTGAAGCAGAGTCCAGTCGATTTGGCTATGAAGCTTGGTTTGAAGCAAGAGTGACGTCGGACGAGCGCCAACTACTGCAAATAATAAGCACTTTCAGCATACAGTGCGGCCAAGATTCGATGCTTTTAATTTTCGAACCCAACAAGAAAGAAAAGACTTGGAAGGAAATTCTCAACTGGCAAAGTGCGCCCTACAAAGCGGTGTACAAGGCATTAAATATATTTCAATACGCCATTTCTCCTTCAGATTCTCAGGGAAAGTGGTATGTGCTCGGAGCCGATAACCCAGCACATTGCTCCTCGTGTTGGGGGGTACAAAGATATTACATCCTACGACCAAACGATAACAGCACTCGTCCCATTATTCAATTTAAGGACTGGGGAACCTTATATGAATGTGGTGGCCCTGCTGAGCTTGCTGCATATGCAAATGACTTTGATGTTCGCTTTGAAGGCCGCGGTATTCAGGTAGAAGATCCTGTCCGTCCGCACATTTGTCATTATGACCTTAAGAACGGCAGATTTGTCAGAACCCAGCCTGTTGCCAATACCGCCCGAGACTTTGTGGATGAATGGATTACCGCTCCCTGGAAGGAAGCTTCAATGTGGTGCCTTTTGGAAGATTGTGAAGAACTAAAAATGGAACATGAGGCGCTGCAAGAAATCGCAAATAAAAGCGGTGATTTGAAATTTGGAGCCGCCCAACAATTGCGCCGCAGCCCCCAACTTACCCAGGTCGAATTGTGGGATAGCAATGCTGCCGAGACTGACCCTTCCTGGTACTTCTCTATTAAGCGGGAAAGTAACAAGTTTACTATGATGCAAATTACACGACGAGCGAGGGTAAAAAAGTCGCGAAGTTCAAAGATTTCAAATCATCAGCGCAGTCATTCGCTACCAGATTTGGAAAGCTAGTTCGCGGCAAGCAAACTTCTCAAGAGTTTGTCGACGTGCTCGTTCCAAGGTTTAACAGCGCTGATCCCGCTACAGGCGGAAGGCGTAATTCATTACGGCGTCTGTAACATGCCCGCCCAAGTGCCAAGAACCTCCACCATGGCCCTAACCGCCGCCACGCTGCCGTATATTTCAAAGCTTGCCAACCTAGGAATTGCGCGCGCGTTAAATGAGGTAAAAGAGCTTGGCGGCGCCTTGAATACCCACCGGGGCATGCTGACGAACTCCGCCGTGGCGGAGTCGCTTGGGATGAGATACGCGCCCGTGGCTGAGGCTTTGGGATGAGGGCATTTCAACTAAGGTAGATTCTAAACAGTCGACATATGCAAGTGCGGCTTCGGCCGCGCATCAAAGATCTTTAAGAGCGCGCCAAGTTTTCCAAACTGATCTCTCATGTCGGCAATTTGCGGAAGCTCATCAGCATCAAAGAGCAGCGTCTGAAAATCACCTCGAAGGGTATTCTGAAGTTTTAGGAAGGCTGTCCGGGGTTCTCTAAATATTTCTGCTTCGCTTAGGTTTTTTGTGCTCCACTCGCCTTGGAATTCTTGATTTTCCTGATCGTCCGTTTGAACAGCACTTATCAGCGCGAAAAATTTTTTCTGATTGCCTAAAAGATCTTGTATACTACTCTGCTTCATCAATTTAGACACATCATAGACATGCCGTATCTTGCGCTTCAGTTCGTTCAAACTTTCATCGCTCTCGTAACAAGCCCTTACTAATGCCATCACTTTCTCAGCAAATGTTCTACTCAAATCAAGGACATTAATTGAAAATGGTTCCAGCTGGTATGCGGATATTAACGATTTATTATAGGACTCAAAGTATTGGGCGACATAGGTCGATACCTGCATGGCTTGAAATGGATCTGGGTTTGCGAACGCATTAATTTCTAGAATCAATCTATCAGAAACCTGACCAAAATCACCCTTAACGTTTCGAGGGTATATGTGAGCTGTCTTTCTAAATTTGGATCCTTTGCTTGTCAAGTGATGGCTGTCATCTGACTCCAAGGGCGGCACCACGATTGATGCTTCTACCGCTTTTATAAGTGATTTAATCTTATTTCCACTTAATTCTGCCCCCTTCTCGTCCGTGCAGATGATTGCTAGATCGATATCTTCAGAGAATCGCTTAATTATCTTGTGAGCCTTGGATAGAGAGGTTCCTCCCTTAAAAACCGCAGATTTTTTATGTTTAGATTTACTTAAATTCCAAAGCACAAAAGTTAGCCAATAGTCCTTCTCGATCAATACCTCTCTCAATCGGAAGTGCTTGCTAGCCGCCAGAATGGCATCCTGGAAACCAGCGGTTTCATGCAAATTCACTGGATTCTCCACTCACTCAAATTTGCCATTGGGCTTTCTGTCAATCCAATTTTGTAGGTTGTAAGCGGATTCAAACTATTCTTTAGCTTTTCGGCCAAGTTCACATCAATCTGATCTAGGATGGCTCCAACCATTGCACGAACTGACGGGCTATAATCGCAAGCTAATCTCGCCAACTGTTTTTTTTCGTTATATTCCAGTGCCCGTATCAACTCGGAAAGTTTCATAAAACTCGTATTAACATCTGAATCCGGGATGTATTTGATATTATTAAACGCATCTAGAAGCTGCAATAAATTTGATACGGTAGAGTTCGCTTCGACTTTGCTACGAATATAACGAATTTGTAGCCTTCCAACTCTCGTTCGTCGAGAATACTTGCTTCCTCTTATTGTTATTTCATTGGGGACTTGAGTTGTCAGGCCTAATCGATTGTAAGCAGAAACGCCTGAGATGTAACTATCTTTCCCAACTAAGCTCTGTAAGATTTCCACATCGGAAGGATCGAGTTCCCCAAATTTTGTTTTCTTGGTCTTGAAATATTTGCCCTTTTGCAGACGCCTAATCATTCCTTCTTTGCATAAACGACTTAATGCTAAGGCAACAGCGCTCGGACTCTTGAGATCACTGAATTTTTCGTAAGTGATTAAACTTCCCTTTTGCGCTTGGTCTATACGCTTTCTCACTACCGACATGACTGACATGCTCGCTACGCCTCCATCCATATATCTATCATAAGGGATTATGATAGGTTTTTCAAGCGTATAACGTATCATAATTATACGCGAAACAGTTTAACTGAACCCTCTACAGCGCCTCAGGTACCAGTTGCCTGCTGGCTAAGTCCTTAAACCTAGAAGGAGCGGTTGATGGCAAGGCCGGCGGAAGGTCTCGGGGACATTTCTTAATTGCCGGCTGCGGCCTTGAATTAAGCTAAATGCCAACCAGCCCCGCGCCCTACCAAATTACTGTAATGCCATACTCCGCGAACTTAGAATCTCGCGTAAGCAGCACTAGCCCATCGCTCTGGGCCTGAGCGATCAGTAACCGGTCGAAGGGGTCGCGATGTAGCAGCGGAAGCTTTTCGTACGCCACTGCATGCTGAATTGAGACTTTGAGCTCGGTGAAGTTAGCTTCCTTGGCGGAGCGCTCCAAGTCCTCTAAAGGGAATTTAATCTTCTTAAGCGATAGCTTAATAGCGATTTCCCAAGCGCTTGCCGAGCTAGCCAGAATAATATGAGCAGGATCCTCGATAACTTCTCTGGCCTGTTTAGAGAGTTTATCTGGAGTTGCCAGCGCCCATATAAGCGCATGCGTATCTAAAAGGTAGTTCACCTGTCGCCTTCAAAAGCCGCCAAGGTATCCGGGTCAAGCGCAGCATCAAAATCATCAGCCATCCACACTTTCCCACCAAGTGCGCCCAACTTACGGCGTTGCCCCAGATAAGGAACGATCATTACGAGCGGCTGCTTATTCTTGGCGATAATAATCTCCTCGCCGTTGATAACTCTGGTGATAATCTCCGATAACTTGGCCTTGGCTTCATACACGTTGAAAATTAGCTTTTGGGTCATATGACTAGATTAGTCTAGTTCGGAACTGCGTGTCAAGTGTGGAGATTGGCGCCCTGCGTATGGTCAGGCCTGGAAGTGCTCCAAGACCCCGGGCGAAGCCACCACCTGCTCGCACCTGGTGCTGCCTGTCGGCCTAACATTTAGCGCCACCCCGTGGCACCGGCCG
>CAZVWV010000097.1:0-15053 GCA_964631745.1 uncultured Bdellovibrionales bacterium | reverse complement strand
CAAGCCCCCGACGCCCTTCCCCACACTCCCCAGTTGAAATCCAACCCCCCGTATCATATGCTTAAGCATCTATGCGACGACCAATTACACCACGTGGATACGATATCTTGCGGGCGGAACTTACGCGGCTTAAGGCTATGCGGCCAGAGTTGGCGCATGCGATTGAGGTGGCGCGGGGTCATGGGGATCTCTCTGAGAACGGGGACTATGACGCCGCCAAAGAAAAATCCGGGATGACTGAGGCTAAGATTCGGGATCTGGAGACTAAGTTGACCATGGCTGAAATAATCGATCCGCGCAAGCTTGGCGTTGGCGAGAAGGTTGTCTTTGGGGTCACGGTTCAGATTGAGGATGTGGATTCTGGCGAGAAGCGCAAGCTCTCGATCTATGGCGCCGATGAGACTGATGTTGATAAAGGTTGGATCTCGATTGAATCACCTTTGGGGAAGGGGTTGATTGGGAAGAACTTAGGCGATACCGTGCGCGTGCAGCTTCCGGGAGGTGCGCGTGAATTTGAAATTCAAGAGATCACTATAGAGTACAGCGAGTAATAGCTATGTTGTCTCAGGAAACGATTGATGCAGTTAGAGATCGTGCCAACCTGGTCGATATAATTTCGGAGGTTACGAGCCTTAAGCGGGCGGGCAGCGGGTTCACCGGACTTTGCCCTTTTCATGCTGAGAAAACCCCCTCGTTTCATGTGCGTTCGGACGGCTCCTTCTATCATTGCTTTGGTTGCGGCGAGTCCGGGAACGCCATTACTTTTGTAATGAAGAGCCGCGGCCTCTCCTTTCCTGAAGCAGTTGAGGATTTGGCGCAGCGTTATAATATTATTATTTCAAACACGAAGAAGGCTGGGGATCGGCCGCAGGCCTCGCGCTCTGAGCTTTACCGCGTGAATCTGTTAGCGGATCGATATTTCCGCGCCTGTCTGGCGAGCGCGCCTTCGCAGGTTAACGATTACATCAAAGCTCGCGGCCTCAACGCAGAGGCCCTCAAAGCTTTTTCGATAGGATTTGCTCCGAGATCTTGGGATGGGTTGACCAAGGCGCTCTTACAGGAGAAATGCGCCGAACAGGATCTTTTGCGCTCCGGCTTAGTAAAACGCAGCCCTAGCGGAGACCTTTTCGATGTCTTCCGGGGGCGCCTGATTTTTCCGATCTGGGTTGATACTAAAAGAATTGCCGGCTTCGGGGGTCGGCTCCTGGATCTGCTTTACAATGAGGACGAACGCAAGTCTGCACCGAAGTACCTAAACTCCTCTGAAAGTCCCATTTACCAAAAGAGCAAGATTTTTTTCGGCGGGCCGCAAGCTCTGGTGGCGATGCGAGAAGAGGGGCAGGTATTTCTGGTGGAAGGGTACATGGATTTGGTCGGGCTGTGGCAGGCCGGGGTACGCAACGTGCTGGCGACCTGCGGCACGGCCGTTACCGAGAACCACACTCGCAGATTGGCGCGCTTGGTGAAACGGGTGAGGTTACTCTTCGACGGAGATAATGCGGGCAGAGCCGCAGCGGCGCGAGCTTTTCCGTTGTTTTTAAACACCGGTATCGATGTGGGGGCCATCTTTTTGCCGCAAGATGAAGACCCGGACACTTTTGCTTTGAAGCATGCTGCCCAAACAGGTGAAAGATTATTGGAACTTCCAAAGAGCACACTCTTGCAAGCCTTCGTTTCTGGGTTGTTTGAGAGAAACGATGCTCGGCCTGGTGCCGACCTGGGCCCTGGTCTTAAGGGACGGCTGGCTGAGGAATTAGGCGCTGAGATTAGAAAGGTTACAAATCCTGTTGAAAAAGACGAGCTAGTTAGGGAAGGGGCCCGCGTCCTGGGGATTGATTTGAGCGCACTAGGCGCAATAGTCAACGGTGTAGCTAAAGCAGGGCAGCAAGCCGGTACGCAAAGAACCGCCCCGACGCCGGAACCTGAGCCGCAAGGTAGCCCTGAGTCCGAGACCGTCACTCGACTCTCGGCCAAATTGCTGCCTCAAGCCGATAGGGAAATCTTGAGAGTCGCCATGACTTTAAAAGAGAAGATCTGTTCGGAGATCCTCCTGGATTCGGAACTTTGCCAGGGACTAAAGCCCGTGACCCTGATGTTCATCGATGAATTGCAACACTTGGTTTGTGCCAACAACAAGCCCGAACGGATAAAGGAAGAGGTCCGGAGCTTACTTGCGACTTACGGAGCCGACTGGGCAGATCTATGGCGTGAGAGCCACCGCATGGCCGAGCTTCCGGACGTCAATTTTAAACGCAGTTATGAGGAATGTCGCCGTAGCGTAAAGAAAACGTTGTTAAATCAGAAGGTTAAGGGTCTGCAAGCTGAGATCACCAGCTCGCAAGATGAGGAGCAAAAGATGCGTTTGATGGAGGTGCAGCTCACTCTTAAGCGCAAACTTCAAGAGATTCCTACATAACCACCTGTGTGAGTTGAGCTACCGGTTACCGACGGGCATTGGGTGGCTCACAACAATATTTAGCGAAAACAGCGCTTTTTTCTTGACATGGATGGACCGATTGCGCCCTTTTAGCTACACTACCGCCCGCCATCTGATGTTTGGAGATTTGTGTTTTTTGGAGCAATGAGTGGTTAAAAAGCGTGTAAAGAAACTGTCGCTTAAAAAATCAATTCCGCTCTCTAAGGGGAATAAAATGAAGCGACTGCGCGCCATCGCAAAGACTGCAAAATCCGTGAAAGCGAAGAGTGCAGATTCTAGCGTGAAAATGAAAGCCATGTCTAAGAATGATATCCGCGAGAAGTTAAAAGAGCGGCGGATACAGATGGAAAAAAACATGGCGGTCGCCCCCCCGCGTCTGCGCTCGGTAGTGCGCACGGCTAATGGAGCCACCTCTTCAACTAGCACTTCCGGGAATTCAAATTTTTCGGATAAAGAGAATTTGCGCTTTCGCGCCTTTAAGAGCGTGCGACAACAGCAGATTGAGAAAGCCAAGCAGCAAGTTCCGCACGGCCCGAAAGATGCTAAGAATGCAGAAGCTGAGGTTAATCGCCTTATAGATCTGGGCAAAGAGAAGGGTTATCTAACCATCGAAGACCTGAACGAGGCCCTATCTACAGAATTAAATACGGAAGAGCGCATCGAGGATGTTATCTCCTTGTTCGGAGAGCACGATATCGATGTAGTTGATCAAACTCCACAGGTCGGATTTGAAGAGGTGGAGACTTCGGAATATCTGGAGGAATCCTCCGAGCCGGTTGAGACCGGTACTTTCGCCAAGAGCTCCGATCCGGTGCGTATGTATCTGCGCGAGATGGGCAATGTAAGTCTATTGACGCGGGAGGGCGAGGTCGAAATTGCAAAAAAGATTGAGGCAGGCCTGAAATCTGTTCGTGAGCAGACTTTGCGTCAGCCCCTCTCGTTTAATTACGTGGTCTCGCTTTTTGATCTTGTAAAGAACGAAGAGATTCGGCCCCGAGATCTATTCTCCGATGATGACGCTGAAGAGAGCCAAGAGGAGGAGGAAGAAGAAGAGGATGAGAAGCCCCGCCGCGCTTACGATGACGAAGAAGAGCCTGTAGAGGAAGAAGAAGATAAGAAAGAGCGCCTTTCCGCCGAAGAAGAGGAGATTCGCAAGAAATTTCTGAAGAAATCTAATGCTTTCAAGAAGGCCCTAAAGGACACGGAGAAGCTTTATTTTGAACTTAAGACCGCAAAAAAATCCGGCTCCAAGAATTTGGCAGAGAAGGAGCGCAAATACCGAAAGATTATAGAAAAAAACGGGGCCAAGATTGTGGAGTTGAATATGAACTCCAAGCAATATGCCAAGATGTCGGATATTATTAAGGCCGAGTATGAAGGCTATATGTCCGCTCGCCATGAACTAAAATCTTTCGAGAACAAGTCTGAGGGGCGCACCATTAACGAGCTAATGGAGGCTCTTGGGGAGCTTTTGTCGACAGACCAGTTGGCCTTCAAGCGCGTTTGCAGGCGCTTTAAGTTAAAGGCCACGCAGGCGCGAACCTTGGGCGAATCGTTGCGTTCCATACGAGATCGTTTAGACGTAATCGAGAAACGCTCGCTCATGCTTCCGTTGGAGTTTGAACATTCGGTGCAGGTCTTGCGAGACGGCGAGGTGCGCGCGGCTGAAGCTAAGCGAGAACTAGTGGAGGCTAATCTTCGATTAGTGGTTTCGATTGCCAAGAAATACACCAATCGAGGCTTACAATTCTTGGATTTAATTCAAGAGGGGAATATTGGATTGATGAAAGCCGTTGATAAATTCGAGTATCAGCGCGGCTATAAGTTCTCAACCTATGCAACTTGGTGGATTAGGCAGGCCATTACCAGAGCTATAGCCGACCAGGCCCGCATCATTCGTATCCCTGTGCATATGATCGAAACCATTAATAAGTTGGTTAGAACTTCGCGCCAACTTGTGCAGGACTTGGGGCGCGAGCCCACGCCTGAAGAGATCGCCGAGAAGATGGAGATCCCCATCGATAAAGTGCGTAAGGTGCTTAAAATCGCCAAAGAACCGATCTCACTTGAGACACCGATCGGTGAGGAAGAGGATTCCCATCTGGGTGACTTTATCGAAGACAAACGTGTGGTTTCACCGGCCAACGCCGTGGTTAACATGAACTTGCAGGAGCAAACCCGTAAAGTCTTGGCGACCTTAACCCCGCGCGAAGAAAAGGTGCTGCGTATGCGTTTCGGTATTGGCGAAAAAAGCGATCATACTTTGGAAGAAGTTGGACAGAATTTCGACGTAACGCGTGAGCGTATCCGCCAGATTGAGGCAAAGGCTCTTCGCAAATTACGGCATCCCAGCCGAAGTAAACGTCTGAAGACTTTCGTTGACGAGTAATCTAGGGCCTCAACCCTTTAGCTTATTGTAGATAGTCTTTAAGCTAACGCCCAAACTCTTGGCGGCCTTTTCCTTGTTGCCATCAAAAGCCTGCAGGCGTTGCCGAATTAGCTCTTTTTCGATCTGTTCGAGGGTGCCCTCTCTTAGAATTCCCAAACTGTCCGAAAGCTGCGCGCTGGCTTGGCAGTGTAAATCTTTAGCCTCAATAATCTCGCTCTCAGAAAAAACAGAGGCGCGCTCCAGGGCGTTCTCAAGTTCCCGGATATTCCCAGGCCAGGGATATCGCTTCAAGGATTGCAGCGCTTCTTTAGAGAGAGAGATTTTCCTTCCGCTTCTTTTAGCGAAGTCGCGTAGGAACTTTTGAGCGATTTCTTCTATGTCGTCTATGCGGTCCCGTAGAGGCGGCATTATCAAGCTAACTACATCCAGGCGAAAATACAGGTCTTCGCGGAACTCTTTATTTAAACTCATCTCTTTTAGATCTTTATTGGTAGCCGCAATAATGCGTATGTCGACTGTCCTAACGCCCTTTGAGCCCAGGCGCCTGAAGCTACGCTCTTGTAGAAAGGTCAAGAGCTTAGGTTGTAACTCCAATGGTAGGTCGCCAACCTCATCCAGAAATAGGGTGCCCTTGTCTGCAATTTCAACGCTGCCCATGCGGCTGCTGTAAGCTCCTGTAAATGCCCCTTTCTCGTATCCAAAAAGCTCAGCTTCAAGCAGATCTCGTGGAATGGAAGCGCAACTAATAGATATGAACGGCCCCTTGGCGCGCGGGCTGTGGCGGTGGATAGTTTGAGCCAGTGTGCTTTTGCCGGTTCCGCTCTCACCCAGTATTAGAACGTTGGAGTCCAACTCGCTAAGCCGCTCTAACTTTTTATTAATAGCGCGCATGGCCGGGGATCTTCCGACCAACTGTGGATCAACCAAAGGAGTCTCAAGGCTAGCCCTAAGGGAACGGTTCTGACTACTAAGCTCAAAAACCACACAGGCTTTGGCAACCAAGAACATGATCTCTTCGGTGGAATAGGGCTCGGTCAAAAACCAAAAAGCGCCGCGTTTATTAACCTCGACAGCCTCATAGAATCCCTTAGTCCTAGAAACTACGATCATCTGAGTATCCGGCGATTTCTCCCGCATGGCAGTCATGTATTCGTAGGTGCTGCCACCTTTTAGATCGAGATCAAGAATGGCAACTGCCAAGTTTTGCCCTTTGCCGACCTCCCCGATCGCATGGGCCCCATCCGACTGCAAATTTAGTTGATAACCTGTGCCTCGCAAGCTTTTCTCTATCTCTGGATGCTCAGCTAAGAAGGTGCCGACCCCCAAGACCGCGTAGCTTCTCTCGTTTGTAAGTTCTTCCATCGTGTCCTTGTAAGGTTTACATCGACCGGACGCAGGCAGGCCTTAAGCAGAGGATAAGTCGCAATCAATACAGCCACTTACAAGCAAGCAGTTTCGCCGCTGGCCTGGTCCACGGTTTGCCTTAATAGGGGAAAGAGGGTTTGAACGTATGACAACAATTCCAAACGATCTAAGTGAAATACTTGAGGCGCGCATCCTTTCTCTGACTTGTTTCCCGGTGCAGCTACAATTGCTTGAGGAGCTTAGCGATCTGCTTAGTCGCGATGAACGTGACCCGCACCGACTCACCAGTATTGTCAAACGGGACATCGGACTCAGCGCCAGGTTATATAAACATGCCCTGGAACAGGGCGCGACTCCGCTCAATCATTTCCAGCTAGTTTCTTTTGTGAAGGACGATCTGCCCCGCATCGTTGCCGACAAGCAGATCAAACTGTTAGCGATAGATACTCCCATGCTTGGGTTTAGCTTGGCGAGCATGTCCGCTCGCGCTCTGAAAGCGGCTATCTTGTCGCAGAATGTGGCCGAGAAGGAGCTTCAAGACTCTGCCCCGCATGCATACTTTGCGGGGTATCTTCATGAAATCGGACTTTATGCCTTATGCGCCGCTTCGTTGAACAACAAAAAACCGGATAGCGACAGACGCGCCATCTTTTCAAACGAACAAGCGCTGCGTGCCGGAACTCTTCTGCTAAAATCTTGGAAAGCCGCCCCTCTACTCGTTGAAGCAATCGCCTGTCAACTTGACCCGCAAAGTATGTCGGATAGCGAGCTCTCTCTGGCCGCCATACTCAACTTAGCCACTTCAGTAGTGGCGGCGGAGGACTCACCCGAAGCCCTCCAGTCACTACTGAAAGTGGTCCTTTTCGAAAAGATCGGGAGAAAGGACCTGGTGGAAAGCACCAAGCTTTGGGTCTATTCGACTTTTAAGCAGGGGATATGAACGGTGTTGCAGTACGACTCCGCGAACTGTCTTGAACGTTTACCCAAGTCACGCAAAGATTTAGGTTCTCGCAAAATATTAGAAAGCACACTCGCGAAACTTATCTGGGTAACATCTATGATGGGCGATTTGGCGAATTTTTCAAACGAAGATCGGGCGTCAGCGCTAAGCCCTGACATGACAGTTTTGCCGTACGCCATCGCCAAATAAGATAGCGGACCCGGATAGCGCAGTGAAAGGGATTCTAGAAAGATATCGCATTCCTTCAGGCGCGCTTCTAAGAAGTCTAGATTAGAGATGTCTTCCGGCCTAATCAGAGCGAACAAAAGGCGTAGCCCATCGGTTTGAATCTTTTCAATGGTGGAGAGTATGAAATTGATCTCTTCAGTAGAATCTTGATAGGGAACATAAAGAATTCGCACCTCGCCCCAGTTTGGTTCGTAGGGCTCTGGACGAGGAATATTCGAAAGCAGCAGGGGGGGAATGTGCCAGCCAGAGATTGAGCGGGAGTTAGGAAGCGCAATTTTAGGGGATGCGCTAGCGAAGACGGCATCCTTCTCTTGTATGAAATCGAGGGAGGAGGGGCTTTCTGTGTAGAGTATGAATGCTTGAGGAGCCCGAACTCGAAATTTCTCTATCACTTCCTTTGGAGGCGCTGCCTTCAAGATATGCCAGAAATATAGATCGGCCGCGCAGGAATCGGCCATCTGTGCCAGCGATTCCCAGTCCCGCTCTCGCATAATGGCGGGCGTGTCGAATGCCGGAAAGCAGGTAGCTTCGTGCCCGAGTCGGCGCTCGGCCGAAGCTTGCGCTTCGACCGTAAAAGAGAACCCGCCAAGATGTAAAATACGCATAGCGTTTAGTATAGTGCTACATTCTTTCGGTTGTTCAAATAGGGTATCTTTGGGTAGTATAAACTGAACTCATATGAGGTGTAATATGCCTTCGTTTTGGCGGGCTGCTTTTTCCGTTTCTATATTATTTTGCGCTAGCTTTGTTTTAGAAGGATGTGGCCGTTATGGAAAGCCACTTCCTCCTGAGTATCTCGCTCCGGCCAGCATAAAAGAACTCGAGGTTACCTCAGCGGCGGATGGGGTGAAGTTTAGCTGGCAGTCGCCGGACCATGACCGGCGCGGAAAAGATTTAAAGACAATCGATGGGTATAAAGTTCTTCGTAAGGAAGTGGCCTTAAGTGATTCTAGCGAACTTGAAAAAGCGGGAGATTTCTCGGTCGTGGCGACTGTAGGAGATACTCATTTAGTAGAGCTAGAGAAACAGAAGCAGGAACTGCTCGCTCAGGAAAAGCCAGCTCGACGTTTAAAGCCGGAAGCGGAGTCGACTACCTTTTCGTTTACTGATAGCTCCGTAGTCTCTGGCAAGAGTTATCTTTATCGAATTATGCCCTTCAATCAGGGCGGTGTGCTTGGACAGTCAAAACAGACTGTTAGGGTTGTTTATAGCGGTGCAAACACGCAGATAAGTATTTTGCCGTCTTCGCATGATGGTATTGATTCGGAAGATCTATTTTAGCTCGGGAAAATGAAATGTTTAAGCAAGAGATGATTCGAGGAACCTTTACCGCAATAGCGACACCGTTTAGCGCGGACTTATCGAGCGTTGATTACAACTCGCTCGGTGATCTGTTGGAATTTCAGCTCTCGGCGGGTGTGAACGGGGTTGTGGCGTGCGGTTCAACAGGGGAGGCTTCGACCCTGAGCGATCAGGAGTATCGCGATGTAGTAAAGTTCGTACGCGAACGTACCTCCGGTAAGATCCCTTGTGTGGCTGGGATCGGGACCAATTCAACCTCTAGGGCTGTTGAAAGTGCGAAGTTGTTAAAGGAGCTAAAAGTTGATGCGGCCCTTGTCGTCAACCCGCCCTACAACAAACCCTCGCAGGACGGGCTAATTGCGCACTTTCGTGAGATCAAAAAATCCGTAGATCTTCCGCTGGTAGCTTATAACATCCCAGGCCGCAGCGCGGTAAATATGTTGCCGCAAACCGTGGCGACCTTAACCCGCGAGCGTTTGATTATCGGACTTAAAGAATCCACTGGCTCGCTAGATCAGTTTTTAGATATTTTTAGCTTAGTTGGAAACACCTTGGCTGTAATGTCGGGCGAAGACACCCTGGTCCACGCGCTAATGGCATCTGGCGCGACGGGCGTAATCAGCGCCAGCGCCAATGTGATTCCCGAACTTTTTTTGCGAATTACGAATAATGCCATGGCTTCCGAATGGTTGAAGGCGCGAGATGCCCAGTACCAAGCGCTCCCCATAATTAAAGCCCTGTTCTTTGAGACTAACCCGGTGCCTGTAAAGGCGGCTTTGGAGTTGAAGGGAATCATTCGTTGCGGCAAGGCGCGCTTGCCGCTGCTCCCAGCCCGACCTGACACTATCGCCAAGCTAAAAGAGCTCTTAGCGGTATGACTTCGATTGCCCAGGCAGCAGCACTCAACAGTCAATGCATCAAGCTCTGCATCCACGGGGCTGCAGGCAAGGTAGGGCGCTTATTTCCTACTGTGATCTCGGAGTTTCCAGGCGCCTCGCTATCAGCCAGCTTAGATTCGAGAAGTACTCCCGAGCAACGCATTCAATCCGTCGAAAATTCTGACTGTGTAATCGATTTCTCGAGGCCTGAAGCTTCGCTGAAGATCGCCGAAATTGCTGCGCAAGCCCACAGACCCATTTTAATTGCGACGACCGGGCACTCACCGGCGCAAATCGAGATCTTGCGTGCGTTTTCGAAAAGCTGCGCAGTGTTGCTGGCCCCCAATACATCGTTGGGGGTTCACGCGCTACACCTGCTATCACAAGCCGCCCAAAGGATGCTGGGCGACAGTTATCAGATTGAGATCGTAGAGGCGCACCACGCCGCCAAAAAAGATAGCCCCTCCGGCACCGCGCTAAGTTTAGCGAATCACCTAAGACGTGACGAGGCGGGGCACCAAATCGTTACCGGCCGCGGCAGCGGGGCCTTACTTAGAGCTCCCACGGAAATTGGAATCTCCTCCGTAAGAGGCGGAGATGTTTTTGGCGAGCACACTATTTACTTCCTCGGTAAGGGGGAGCGCCTAGAGCTGATTCATAGGGCCAGCGACCGAGCGCTTTTTGCCCGTGGCGCCTTGCTTCTTGCCACCAAGCTAGTGGGTATGAGGGCTGGTTTTTATTCCCCTCAGGATATATTCAACTAGGGACGTAATAGATTCAACTGCGCTTTGTAGGTTCAAGATTGCAATTTAGTATCTTCCTTGTTATAAGTCCTTGAATTAATGTAATATAGAACGTTTTTTGCTGCTGATTAATTTTTAGGATATTCCATGGTTAAGAGAGAAAAAGCCAATTACCTGATTCAATCCGTTTCCCACGCCATCGATGTATTGGAAGAGCTCTGCCGAGCTGCCGGAGAGATTGGCGTAACTGAGCTTTCTAAGCGATTGAAGCTACACAAGAACAACGTGTTTCGCCTCTTGGCGACCTTAGAGCTTCGAGGATACGCGGAGCAGAACACGGATACAGAAGATTATCGGTTAGGTGTGAAAGCTCTACAGCTTGGGCAAGCCTATTTAGCGCAGAGTAATCTTGTGGCGCGCGCTACTCCGATTCTGAAAGCGCTCTCTGAACAGATCGGAGAGACCGTGAGTTTGGCGGTTTTGCAAAACGGCCATGTGCAATTTCCGGTTTGCATCGAAGCGAAAAAGCCTGTGCGAGTTTCGCCGCGCGTAGCTGTTTCCATCCCGGCCAAAATGAACGCTGCTGGCCGTCTTTTAACGGCGCAGATGCCGGATTCTGTTTTGGCAGAATTGCTTGCCTCCAATACCCCTCAAGATGCCGCTATTAAGGCTCAGTTAAACGAGTTGAGAAATACCGGGCAGCTAGTTGATCGAGGTGCGATCGAGGCCGATGTAATTTCGATTTCAAGAGTCGTAAAGGGGAACTCCGGCGCCGTTGTTGCGGCAATTGAAGTTTTGATTCCGCAGTATAGAGCCAAGATTGAAGCTGTGGCACCACATGTTGAAGAAGCCGCCCTGCAACTTTCAACCTCGCTTGGTTCTATCAAGCGCGGATTGGTGCAGAGCGTGGAGCGTGAGGTCCAGGTGACGGCCGCTATGCAACAAGTAAACGCACCTGCTGTTGACCGCACGCGCCTATAAGCTGGTGTTGAAGCTGCTATTTGAGCTGCTGTTTGAGCTGCTGTTTGAGCTGCAATACAGTCGCGCCCGTCCTGATTTTTAGAGCTGTCGGATCCAAGCCGAACGTGGGCTAGTGGACCCAGCTTGGCTTCTTCAGAGGTTGTTGTTATGGGAAATTGCTCAGTGAATTGCTCAGTGAATTACTCAGTGGCAGACAACTTAAATGAGGACCAACGTGCACTTGTAAGCGAGGCCCGAAAATTTGCAGCGGCCGAGATTCAACCTCAAGCTAAACGATTCGACGAATCGGCGGAATTGCCGGTTCAGCTTCTGAAACAGGCGCATGCGCTGGGTCTGATGAACTTGGTTCAAGATCCGAAACTTAACGGTACCGGGCTAAGCGTGTATGATGCTTGTTTGGTTATCGAGGAACTCTCGGCTGGATGCTCCGGAGTAACGACCACCATCGTTGCAAATGACCTGGCTCTATTACCGATTGAGATCGGTGCTACTGATGAGCAGAAGGAAAAGTTTATCGCGCCTATTTGCAAAAAGGGCGCTCTTGCTTCGTTTTGTTTGACTGAGCCGGGCTCGGGTTCTGACGCAGCCGGTTTAAGCAGCTCGATTACTCGCGAAGGTGACCATTACATATTAAATGGCACCAAGCAGTGGATCACTAACGGAGGAGTAGCTGAGCAGTTCACTGTTTTTGCAACACTCGATAAATCTAAAAAACACAAAGGCATCTGCTGTCTGGTTGTGCCTGGTGACTCGGCCGGCATTAAACGTGGGCATCACGAAAACAAATTAGGGCAGCGCTGCTCTAACACCGTGCAGCTTTCATTTGAGAATGTGCGCGTTCCGGTCGCCAACCGCATCGGCGAAGAAGGGCAGGGGTTTAAGATCGCCATGCAAACTTTGGATATCACCCGTCCCATGACTGCTATTATCGCAGTCGGTATCGCCAGAGCTGCCTTGGAACATTCGATCGAATATGCCAAGCAGCGTAAACAGTTCGGTCAGAGTATCGGCAGCTTCCAAGGGATTCAATTCATGTTGGCCGATATGGCTACAAATATTGAGGCTGCGCGCTTGCTTTGTTTGCGGTCTGCTGAAATCTTAGACAAAAAAGGTAACGCCACTTTACATTCCAGCATGGCCAAGCGTTTCGCCGCCGATATGGGCATGCAAGTAACCACTGATGCCGTGCAGATTTTTGGCGGCTACGGTTATACTAAAGATTATCCTGTAGAGAAACTAATGCGCGATGCCAAACTCCTTCAAATTTATGAAGGCACCAGCCAGATTCAAAGAATTGTAATTGCCAAAGAACTTTTGAGCTAGTTTAGGCAAGAGCTCTGTCAAAAAAGGAGAGTAACATTATGAGTGAGTCGCTTGTTTTCGATCTGAAGGCTGCCATGGATCGAGTTGATAACGATAAGGAGCTACTTCGTGAGTTGGTGCAGATGATGACTGATCAGTATCCATTGCAGATCGGAGAGATTGAAGGGGCTTTAAAGGCTAACAACGCTCAGGCGCTAGGCTCTTTTTCGCATGCAATAAAAAGCGCTTTGGGTAATTTAGGCGCGATGCGCTGTTACGATTTGGCTTTGGCTCTCGAAAAATTGGGGAAATCCGGAAGTACTGCTGGGGCTGAGAAGTTGCTGGCTGAGCTGAAAGCCGAATTTGAGTCGTTTAAGAGTGAAGCCGGGAAGCTGTAGTCCTTCTATCTTGTGACTACTGCTGCTTCCATTGTTGCAGCGCTTGGCCCATGCGGGCCTCGAAATTTTTGCTGGATAACCCGAAGGCCGTGTGAAAAGCGCCCTCAGAATCGTCTTCGTTTCGCAAGTTGTCAAAATAGGCCCTAAGAGCCTGGTATCCAAAAGTATTCACAATCGTATTGGCGGCGAACAACGACTCTGCGTATGCCGGCGCCACCATCTCCGAGTCAAGCTTAGTGAAACCGCCTTGAAGTAAACTTAAGGCGACCGGCGGATTATCGGAGAGCCAATTCACGATGGCGGGTCTTAGGGCCGGGTTCTCGTCACCTTCGGCCATTTGCGCTAGCCCCTCATCCAGCCAGCCAGGGCAGCGTCCATCACTAAGAGCGTGAATGATAGCATGGGTGAATTCATGCTTTACGGAGCGTCTAATATTGTCGTAATCGACGCCTGAGGAAAACGAGAGCGGAATATATATTTCACCTTTGAAAAACATTGCATTGGTCCAGCGTGGCGCTCTGGTGATAAGAAAGAATGTGTCCTCATCCATGAGGCGGACGGCGCTTGCGAAAGGCGGGATATCGCCAAACGAGCTAGCATATTGATTATAGGTCTCCTTTAAAGCAGAGCTGATAAAGCTGCTTACATGAGCCCAGCGTTCAGGAGATATTATCTTTAATTGACTTCCGCCATCTAAGGTTAAAGCTGAGTATTCAAGTGAACTTAAGCTACCGTTAGAATACGATGAAAGACGTGCCCGATCGTAGCGTTGGCGTGGCTGGGCCTGCCCTGCAGTTATCGCCACAACCATAGATGCGAAGACGAGTGCGAACCCAAATTTTGCGAGAGTACTATTTAACTTACACACACACACACAACCCGAAGATGAAGCTCTTTACAGCTGTCTTCAAATCTCAGATACTAAAAAGTGCCTAGATTGTGCTCTGAGCACACTTCTGTTTGATCAGTCGGTATTTTTTCTTGTAAACATTAGGAGTTTAGAAAAATGAATCCCAGAGTTACCCCCCGCGTAAAAGAGATCTTGTCCTGGTATCGTTCTGAAAACATTGGCGTTCAAACGAACTTGGCGCGTTTGTTAAATTCCGGCAGTTTGGCTGGTACCGGTAAACTTGTTATTCTACCGGTCGATCAGGGATTTGAACACGGGCCGGCGCGCAGCTTCGCCCCGAATCCGGCTGGTTATGACTCCAATTATCATTTCGAATTAGCTTTAGAGTCCGGTTGTAACGCCTACGCGGCACCGTTTGGTCAGATGGCCGCCGCTTGTCCGGATTACGTGGGGCAGATTCCGCTGATTGTAAAGTTAAATAACAGCGACACCCTTTTTAGTTCGAAGAATCCTATCTCGGCCGTCACCGCAAGCGTTAAAGATTGCGTGCAGCTCGGCGCGACTGCCATCGGTTTCACTATTTATCCAGGGTCTTCCAACCGCAAGGAGATGTATGAGGAGATTCGGGAGTTAATATCTGAAGCCAAGTCTTACGGAATTCCTTCGATCCTGTGGTCCTATCCCAGAGGGGAAGGGATTTCGAAGGAGGGCGAGACCGCTATCGATGTAGTGGCGTATTCCGCGCACATCGCCTGTCAGCTCGGCGCGCATATAGTTAAGGTTAAACCGCCTTCAGCGCACGTCGAGCAGGATGCTGCCCGCAAGGTTTACGAGAAAGAGAAGATTGAGATCTCATCCTTGGCCGACCGTATCCGCCATGTGGTGCAGAGCTGCCTGGGTGGAAAGCGCATCGTAATTTTCTCCGGTGGCGAGGCGAAATCCGATGCAGAGGTGCTGGAAGAGATTAAGGGCCTTAAGGCAGGCGGTGCTTTTGGTAGCATTATGGGTAGGAATGCGTTCCAGCGCACGATGCAAGACGGCGTTAAGCTCCTAAAAGCGGCCATGAGCATCTACAAAGAGTAGGGCAGGCAGGGTACACAGCAGGGGATTTACTACGTTTTTTGTACCTACTCATTAACTCCGGGTAACGCGGGTGGGAATTGGCCCATTCCGTGTACCTCCGTGATCTCAGTGGTGAAAATATTAAGAATTTTTTACC
>CAZVWV010000096.1:0-15192 GCA_964631745.1 uncultured Bdellovibrionales bacterium | reverse complement strand
ATTATTTTTTAGAGTTGCCGGTTTTGTAAAAAAAAGTAGGGTGGCTCTAGGGGGGCTCTCTAGACGGGCTTCACCAGACCCCCAAATCGGGCCTATGCAACCATGACTCAGATCATACCAGCCCCGGGCCTTCGGGCTCTATGATTAATTGTGATGAGAAAAAGCTCGTCAATAAACGCGGAGAATATTTATGCTAAATTGGGCACTTAGTTTTTTTGTGGTGGCACTTATTGCTGCTGTCTTGGGATTTGGCGGGCTTGCTGGTGAGATGGCGGGCATTGCTAAGATCCTTTTCGTATTGTTCTTGGTTCTATTCGTAGTGAGCATTATCACTGGAAGACGCGGGACAACGGCGATATGACTTACACCTGGTTCAACTACAACTACTAAAGAGAGCAGCTACACTAAACTGCTCGTTAAATGTAGAGGGCACGCGATAGCGTGCCCTTTCTTTTTGCCGTATCAACCATTAGTGTTTAGCAAGAGGTTCTCGATCCGCGGCCCCTGCCCCCTCTTCAAGCTTCATTATCTTTATAGATTTGATCCAATCGCTCTAACAGGCAAAGCGATAATATCACCTAAAATTCCAAAGAATCCGCGATGCCCTGTAGGCGAGTTGGCACGAATTTCCCTTTCTAAAATTTCTGGCATCAAATCACCCAGCCTTAAATGTGGCGAGTCGTGACGAGTCGGCCAGAGTCTTAAGGTCGTCTGGGGGACAGATGTAACCTCCGGTAATGAGCGTAAAAATTGCAAGGCAACGCTCCTGACAACTGAGGCTAAAACGCGAGGCTTGGCCTTAACTGAAATTCCGGCTTTGACACCTTTGGATGAAACGGCAACTTTAGGTGAAGGGATCTGCGCTAGCACGCCCCTATTATCGCACACCCTGGACAGCTACTCGCCCTAGCTCAGCACATTTGAGCAAATAGATTGTGGAAGGATTCTTGCTCATATTACAACTATCCCACGCGTTGCATTCCGTTAGTAAACCGGTCAAGTAGTTAACCGCTTACTTCGCGGCGCGCGCCCGTGCGCTTATAACGGCCGAAAGATAAATTACCTTAGAATCACGCCGAACAGAGCGGATGCGGTTGCCCGAGGCAAGCACGGGTGCGATTGTGAGCGGCATAATTTTGGTGACCACGGTATCCGGGGTAGCATTAGCAAACGGAAGATCCACATTTCGCGGCTCTCTTAAACTGCCTCGTAAACGCGCCACACTAATATGCGGAATAACTCTAGCGCCCCTACGTCCACGTGCGATATTTCTTCGTCCCGACACTTAGATTCTCCCGCAATACTGCTTATTAAAATATTTAACTATTTCGATTCTTTCTATATTGCAGTTTTTCCACAAAACTGCCTTAGGAGCTTAGCCTTATTTTGCTAGCTACTCAAGTATTAATTCGGGGCGGTGCCGGCGAGGGCTGCCGGTCAAGGCGACGCGCCCGGTAGTAGCCAATTGTGGTTTTTAAACAGTTAAACGCATACGGAATGCCGTTTACATGGCAGATCTCATCGCCGTAATAGGTTGGGATTGGTCGCTCGGCAATGCGGAATTTGTGCTCCGCCAGCGCCAAAATAATCTCCGTATCAAAATGCCAGATATCGGAGAATCTCTCAAAAGGGATCTGCTTAAGGGCTTGCATGGAGTAGAGGCGGTAGCCGGAGTGATACTCGCTCAAATTTAGTCCAGTAAGCCTATTTTGCAAAAACGTCAGCACCCTGTTGCCGAAATATTTATAAAAGGGCATGCCGCCTTTCAGTGCCTGAAACGGCACTCTCATCCGGGACCCGAACACCATGTCGGCCTCCCCCTTCTCTAAAGGTTCGAGCAACTCAGGCAAGGCTTCGGGTGCGTACTGGCCATCGCCGTGTATCAAAGCCACAATATCGAGACCGCGCTCAATCGCGTACCGGTAGCCGGCTTTTTGATTGCCTCCGTAGCCTAAATTAACTTTGTTACGCATAACCGTAAGTTTTTTCATGTCATATTCATGCTTGTACCCGAGAGCCGCATAATAGGAGTTATCCTGGCTGGCATCGTCGATCACAAAAATCTCATGCACACGCTCATATATAGGGGCCGGAATTCGCGAGATGGTTTTTATCAGATGATCGACCGCGTTATAGGCGATAATGAAGATTCCGATCTTGGGAGCGCTCATATCTCTAATCGTTATGGGTTAATACTTGAGTTAACTGACTTAAGGCAACCCACGAGGTCATACCCGCTAACTTCAGTAATTTCAACCTGCCCTCGTTTGCCAGCGCATAGCTCAAGCCCCTGCTCTGCGTCGTTAATGATTACCAGTCCATCAACTTCGGGTGCCTGAAAGCGAGTCCTGCCTACATACAAAAGTTCGCTATCGTCGTGAATCCCTTCAATCAACACCTCGAGTCTCTTTCCAACGAAGCTTTCCAAGCGCTTCCCTACTACGGCTTGCTGGGCGCGCATCAGCTGAGCCCGGCGAGCCTTCTTCTCGTTCTCCGGAACCTGCGCGCCCATCAGTGCGCTGGGAGTACCATCCTCCGGGGAGTACGTGAAAATTCCCACGTTGCTGAAGTGCCCTTCGCTGATAAAACTCTCCAGGTCGTCTACGTCTTTCTCACTCTCACCCGGAAACCCCACAATGAAGGTCGTCCTAAGATGGAGCTCCGGCGCGATCTGTCTTATGTATTTCACTATTTCGCGAGGAGCGTACCGACCAAGCGGACGCTGCATAGCTTTTAGCACGCTCTGACTGCTGTGCTGAAGAGGCAGATCCAAATACTCGCAAACACGAGGCAGATCCACTAGGGCACGCAAGAGCTCAGCATCAATCCCTATTGGATAAGCGTAAAGCAATCTAATCCAGGGCACAGCTTGGGTAGCGTCCAGCTCTTGCAAGAGTTTTAAAAGCCCCAAATTACCTAGATCTTTGCCGTAAGCGGTGGCGTCTTGGGCTACGAGGTTTATCTCTTGTACCCCCATCTCGCCCAGCTGTTGTGCTTCCCGAATGACGGAATCTAGTGCGCGACTTCGCAGCTTTCCGCGCAGCGCTGGAATGATACAAAAAGTGCACGGACGATCGCAGCCCTCTGAAATCTTAACAAAGGCCGTGTGCGACCTGGTTGAGAGATGCCTAGGCATCTTATCGTCGTAAAGAAAGTATGGCCGTTCAGCGCCTGCAAATAAATTCTCGCCATCCCTTTCAGAAACTTCAGCAATCTTCAGAATATTATCGATGGAAACAAAGTGATCAACCTCGGGCAGCTCCTTAGCGAGCTCGGCTCCATAACGCTCGACCGCACACCCGGCCATGATCAACTTGCGAAGTTTTCCCGTTTTTTTATAATCGGCGACAGAGAGCACAGCATCGATTGACTCTTTCACAGAGCTCTTAAGAAACCCGCAAGTGTTAACGATAGCCAGATCTGCCTCGGCCAAATCGCTGACCACCTCGAATCCGTCGCGCATCAATACGCCTAACATCACCTCCGAGTCCACCTGATTTTTTGCGCACCCTAAAGTCACGAGAGCAGCTTTGCCCTTGAATTTCCCAGCCTTTAACAGATGGTTTGATTGCGCAAGATTAAGCTTGGGCGATTGCGTGGCGCAGCCTGAATCTGCGTTATCTAAAACACTCAACCCCTTAGCCATTAGCTTTCCTTCGGTCTATAATGTCGGCGCTCTTAGGAAAATTAGGCTCGAACGTTCCGGCAGGAACGGTGCTGTTGGTCTTCAAATCACTTAGAATTATCGAAGTAATGTTATCGCCAACATCTGTAACCGAGGCTCCCTTCGGCATAAAACTTTGCGGATCCACCAAAAGCTTAAAGCCTTTAAGGTCTGACGCGCCGCCCCCTTTGGCACGAGGCACCAATTCAAAAAGCAAGCCGTCTTCGTTTTGACAAGCGCTTCGCACCTCGAAATCTCGACGCAAGTTTCCTAGCCCCATAAGGAAGGATACAGGAGCGTCCGAAAGCAGGATTTTTCGAAATTCATCAATGATAATTTGGTTATCCAGTTCTTGATACAACCAGACCGTATCGTTACGAACAAGAAAATCTTGGGCATCCGGCTCTACATAGTGCCAATGCATCTTACCGGGCTTATCGAACCAGACCTTCCCAGAACTGGTTTCAGAAGTTTCAAGTGACGCCAAATATGAATACTGAAGAAAACTTGCCGTAAGACTACGAACAGCGCCGTAGTTATTTTGGACCTTATCTAACAGCTCTGTTCTCTTTGCAGCCGAAAGCGCGGCCTGCGTCCCGCATTGAAAGGCGCTGGATTCGGCTTGGGCCGAATTCAAAACGCCGTGCAGGGAGAGCACCAGAGCAAACGTTACAAAAAGCGAGACGCGTGATAACACCATCCAAGACGACAAAATGAAAGGGCCCCCCTGTGAGGCATTGGTGCTCCGGATAAACATTAAGTTTTTATAGCACACCCTAGACACTAAGGCGAGTTTCACCGATGGCAAATGTATCCTTTCTCAATAAGTTTTAGATATGACGGGCAGAAGGCGTCAGGGGCCCAGTCAGATTTAATCAACTCCGAAACAACCCGCAAAATGACTTTAGCTCCCGCATTCCACCAGCCCCGACTTTATGACCGACACTATCCTCCACGAACTCCACCGAAAATCCTTTATGCTTAAGATATTCCGAACCGGCCTGGGCCTTAGTGATAGGAATGGTTTTATCGGCACTGCCATGCGCCATGAAAATCTTTGGCAGTGGTGGAGCGGGCAGCGCCGTGTCTTCAATCACAAAACTTGCCAGGAGCGCCGCCGCGTCCAGAGCATGGGGTGCGCGCTGTACCAGTAATGAAAGCAGTCCCCCACCCTGCGAAAAACCAAGCGCTGCCTTACTCACCGGTCTTAGATTATAAAATTCCTGTGCCTGCTCTAAAAACACCACGAGCGTTTGATAGGCGATCATGGCACCGCTTTCCCATTCGGCTCGTTCGATCGGCCACCAACTATAGCCGCCGATCGGATCCGCTAGCGGCGCTTCAACCGAAATAACATTTGCAAACTCGGGCAAACAACGTCGAAAGGTCCACATTAAATCAACTGTTCCGGCCCTACCGTGCACCAGAAGAAAGAAAGGCGCCGTAGCCGCGCTAAAGCAATAGCTATGTTTTAGCCCAAGCGTGGCTTGGGCTTCGCTTGAAGAATTTTCAATCACGAAACCAAGGATACATGCTCCAACTAGTCTACGGCAAGCGAGCATTCCTTCGATTTCTCATTGGGCCGCGTGCGGCCAAGGGAATCCTCTCTGAGACCTACTACCCAAAGCATTGTTTTGGGGTCAAGGTCTAGGAAGTTGCAAACTGATCTAAAAGAGAAGATATAGCGCTCATCTCTGCTAAGAAAATACTCGTGTGCTTTGCGCCCCACATCCCCGGTTTGACGTAAATCGTTCATGGCGGAAGCTAATACTGCCCGTAAAAGGTTCTTTTCAGGCTTAGAGGGATCGAAGGGCTCTAGCTCTTCAAATGCCACGTAAATAGCTGTATTTTCTTTGTTTTTTTGCACGTTACTCCTTTTCCCTCAAAGTCAACATCTTAATACTACAGTCGTCAGGATAATCTGCTTACTTAATTAAGATGCTTGCTATGCAAGAATGCTTAAGAAAAATTACTACTCTGTCGAAAGTAATATATGCAACCGTTGGACCAGCGTTAAGGACTGACGCGCAACTAAGGGTTGGGTTACTAAATTGCCACGGAGGGCGACAACGATGATTGAAAGGATTCAAACGCTTATTCCTGTTTATCAGCAGACCTCTGCTGAAAGAATCGAAGCACAAGTAAAAAAGACCGCCACAGCCGATGCCGTCTCCTTTGACGAGGAGCGCTCACAGCGCGATCACGCTCAACAAGAGAAAGAAAAGAAAAAAGATACGCCTGAGAATGTGGTGAGCGATGCGCCGATTGCGGTCGCCAAGGCCGAAGGGCAGCCTGCCTCTTTAGATATTCGCGTTTAGTATAGTATTCGGCCGCTTGCCCGCCCGAAAAATGGCGCTAGTGCAATATGTCATCAAGCTGCATAACCTTGGTGCGTGTGGGATTTGACTCCTGCGGCTTCTTCTCCTTGGCTTTCGCTCCGATATCGAGCTCACTACTATCAATAACCGCGCCGCGATATGTACCATTAATCAATTCACGGCAAGTCTGTGATAGTTTTTTGAGCGCAATCGGTTTAATAATGCAACGGTCGACGCCCGCCTTAAGATACTTTTCGATGTCAAACGCAAACGCTCGACTTGAGATTAACATGACCGGCATGGCAGGCACCTTAGAGTTCTCTCTAAGGCCGCTCAAGAGGTCGTCATTGTGATCGTCTGCGGCGTTATTATCTACAATTACCAGTTGGAACGGCTTCTGCCGCAACAATTCAGCCGCCTCAGCCTTACTTCCGCAGGCAGAAACATTAAACCCAAGGTGGGATAAATATTTGGACAACATCGCGCGCTCGCCTTGGTCGCGCTCGATTAGTAGAATCGAATCACCGTTGCCTTTAACCTCAAGCTCTTCTGTCTCTTGGTCCAGATGAATTTGAGAGGTGTATTCCGCGGAGGGGAACAATAACCAAAAATGAGAGCCTTTATTTGGAGCGGAACGAAAATCAATCAAACCACCGTTAACCTCCGCTAACTTCTTCGTAAGCGGCATCCCCAGCCCAGTTCCGACCTGAGTTACCGAATAGGCGTTTTCGATACGTTCAAAGGCCGCGAAGACTTTGTGACGGTGGGCATCTTCGATACCGACTCCGCTATCTTTAACATTGATGCGAATTTTATTTACCGGAACTCGCTCTGCCCAAATTTCGATGGTACCTCCGTCAGGGGTGTACTTAATCGCATTTGTGAGCATATTTATTAGCATCTGCCTGATGTGCCGCTTATCCACCCTGATCGCAAGCGCCTCTTCGCTGGCCTTCAGCACCAGTTTGTGCTTTTTCATTTCGGCCTGGGCACGTACTACCCCCAACATATCTTTTAGAAGTTCGGGGACTAGAATCTCAGTGCGTTGCGGCGTGATCCTGCCAGACTCGACCTTGGCATAGTCGAGCACGTCAGTAATAAGATCCAGCAGATGCTCGCCGTTGCGTTTTACCATCTGAAGCGTCTCGCTCTGATCCTCACTGACCGGGCCACACAACTGGTCAAGCACTAGCTCAACTGCATTCATCATGATGCCCAACGGCCCGCGAATTTCGTGGCTCAGATTAGCCAAGAATCCTGTCTTGGCTTTGACGGATTCTTCGGAGGCCCTTTTTAGAGTAAAGAGTTTCTCTGTAAACTCACTGTTAATAATGGCCATGCCACCTTGCAGGGCCAGTAGTTTCATGACTTCCTTGTCGCTAGTGTTTGGTAGCTTTCCGCGCTTCAGCGAAACCCTCAAACTACCAAGAATATTGCCGGCGAAGGTAATCGGATGAATCAAAACTTCCGGCGAAACGTCCTCCTTTCCGCCTTCGACGGCGTTAGAAAGCATGGCCTGAGCGCTTGACCTAAACGGTTTTCCCAATACAAAGGAGCTATGATAGAGCCCACTATCGGTGTCAAAGAGCGCCAGCTCGGCCGATTCTGCGCTGAGGATTTTATAGGCCAGCGCTGTAATATGCTCAAGCGCTTTGGAGAGCTCCTTTTTTGAGGTGATCTTGCGCTCCACTAGATTAATCGCGAAGGCATCATTTTTGCGGCTAACTTCCCGTAACAAATTTTGCAGCATATCTTCAAAAGAGCTCGACCTGGTATCTGCACCGATTGATTTTGCAATCTTGTAAATTCTTCGGCGTGAGTCGATGCGCGCCAGCAGGAACACCATAACACCGCACCATCCCAGCAAATTTAGAACCGAAACGACCCTGAGTGAGGCCAGCGGCGAGGGTATTTCAGCACTGACCATGTACAATGGTATGCACGCCAAAATGAGCACAAAGGCGTAAAGTATTACGTAGGGGAAACTTTTCATGGCCTCACTAAACCTATGACGAAAAACCTTCGGTTCCCCTCTAAAAAGTAGGGGTTTCTATGACACTCTGATCTTTAGATGTAGTTAACGGTATAAATTTCGTTCAAATAAAGAAGTATTCTCGCGCTACAATCCTTGTATTTTCAGATAGTTACCAACATGCTCCGTGACCTTCTCGATTAAAGCTTCACGCCCCAGCCCAAATTCCGCTATTTTGATAAGTTGCTCGCCCAGCATTAGCTCGACTTCCAACCCCTCACGAAACGGCCGTTTACGAAATGTCAGCGCGTAGTTCTTGCCACAAATCTCTATGTTTTCGGTCCAGCTCTGCATTGGTGTTGTTGGCTTCCTATAGAACAGTCGTTATGCTTTCCCTATTGTCGGACATATCGAGCGCAAAAGCTATTCCATCTTGCAGCACCGTGCTGTACAGTTGCGCTCCAGAAATTAGTGAAAATTGCGAGTGAAACATGACAAACAAATCAGGTGAAAGTATTGAGGCGGCGCAGGCTTTAGAGAAAGTTAATTCCGGCGCTCTGCTTATTGATGTGCGTACATCGCAGGAATTTAGCGAGGGCCATATCGTTGGCGCGATCAATATAAATTCCGAAGAGGCAGCCTTGCGACTTGAGGAGTTTGGCAAAGAGAAAGAGCGCGAGGTTGTACTCTATTGTAAGATGGGAGGCCGCGCCGGTCGAGTTGCCGAGATCTTAATCGCGCATGGATTTACACAGGTTTTTAACGCCGGAGCCTATGATGACCTAAAAGAAATTTTCTAAACAACGGCGCTTTTGCTATTCCCACTCTATCGTGGCCGGCGGCTTACTTGACACATCTAAAACCACCCGGTTAATTCCCCGGACTTCATTAATAATTCTATTGCTGACCCGGCGAAGCAGATTATGCGGCAAATACGCCCAGTCCGCGGTCATGCCGTCTTCAGACGTAACTGCTCTTAGCGCCAGCACGGATTCGTAGGTGCGGTCATCCCCCATAACTCCTACGCTCTTCACCGGGAGTAACACGCAAAAGGCTTGCCAAATCTGATCGTAAAGACCCTCAGCTCGGATCTCTTCTAGAAAGATGTGATCTGCTTCACGCAAAACATTTAATCTGGCCTCAGTGATCTCTCCCAAAACTCTAACCGCCAAACCCGGGCCGGGAAACGGTTGCCTGCCTAAGATGGTTGGCGAAATTCCGATCTCAGCGCCGAAGGCACGCACCTCATCTTTGAAGAGTTCACGTAAGGGTTCGATCAACTTGAGATTCATCTTCTCGGGAAGTCCGCCGACGTTGTGGTGCGTTTTAATAGTGGCCGAAGGACCTCGTACCGAGACACTCTCAATCACATCCGGATAGAGTGTGCCTTGCACCAAATGGGTAACATTTTCGATTTTACGCGCCTCTTCGTCGAAGACTTCGATAAAGACCCGTCCAATAATCTTTCGTTTAGCTTCGGGATCGCTAACCCCGGCCAGCTCTCGTAGGAAGCGTTGGGAAGCATCGACCATATGCAAATTCAAACCAAGGCCTTTTGGCCCCATAGCCGCTACAACTTCTCTGGCCTCATGTTTACGTAACAATCCATTGTCCACAAAGATACAGTGAAGCTTTCCTCCCAAGGCTTTACTAACCAAAACGGCCGCAACCGATGAGTCCACGCCACCGCTCAATCCGCAAATGACATTGGCCCCAGGGGAAACTTGCTCTCGAATACGCTCGATCGAACGCTCTACGAAGCCAGCTCCGGACCAATTCTGCTTGAGCCCAGCAATTTTGAAGACAAAATTTGAGAGCACCTCTTTGCCTCGCGGGGTGTGAACCACCTCGGGGTGAAATTGAATAGCGTATAGCTTCTTTTCTTTGTCACCAAAAGCCGCAACAGGAGCTCCATCGCTCTGCGCCAAAAGCCGGAATCCTTTGGGAGGTTCGCTGACGTGATCCCCATGACTCATCCATACCGTGGTATGTTCCTTCTTTTCAAAGCCGGAAAAGAGGTCGTCGTTTTCAAGGATTTCAAGGTTGGCAAATCCATATTCCCGGCTCTCCCCGGATTTCAAAGTTGCGCCCGAGATGTGACTTATCAATTGCAGCCCGTAGCAGATGCCCAACGTCGGTAACCCCAATTCTAACCAGTGGCTATCAAAGCGCGGAGCGCTTGCGTCGGTTACGCTGGCCGGCCCGCCTGAAAGAATCAGGGCGCGTACCGAACATAGATCGAGTTCGCTGGGGAGCAAATGGCAGGGTTTTATCTCGCTATAAACACCGAGCTCTCGAATCCTTCGCGCTATAAGTTGTGTAAACTGAGAACCAAAATCTAGAATTAAAACGGAATTCTCTGGGCCTTTCATGAGGCTATACTAGTGAAAGAACAGGCCAGCTGCAAGGGCGTTCAGGCGTTGGCTGCCTCTTTCAGGCGATTGGCCTTTTCTGTGCGTTTTCTGAGCCTAATCTTAATATCGTATCCATCAAAGCCAAACTCGTCCCGGATGGTATTTTTCAAATAACGCTCATATGAAAAATTGACCCGCGCAGGAAAGTTAAAAAACAGCACGAATTCCGGAGGCGCGTCGGATGTTTGCGTAGCAAAAAAAAGTTTAATGGGCTCACCACGGTAAGAGGCCGGTGGTCTTTTCTCGACCGCTTTAGACAAAACCTTATTGAGCTCAGAAGTCTTGGCGCGCAGTTTTCCTTTCTCAACAATTTCCCGGGCCTTCTCAAGCACATTGGGACAACGTCGCCCACTTAAGGCCGAGATAAATATTATCGGGGCGTAGGCTGCATATTTTAGCGAAGAACGAATCATGGCCTCATATTCTTTAACCGATTTATGATCCTTCTCGACCGCGTCCCATTTATTTACGGCAATTATAAATCCGCGGCCACGCTCATGGATTAACCCTCCGATTTTCTCGTCCTGGTCGTTCACACCTTCGGTGGCGTCAATTATCAAAATAGCTACATCAGCATCCGCCAAGACCGAGAGCGCCCGCAAATTAGAAAAGCGCTCAACGCCTTCATCTACTTTCCCTTTTTTGCGTAGTCCGGCAGTATCGTAAACAAAGTAATCTTGCCCATCCCGCTTTAACGGGATCATGATGCTGTCCCTGGTGGTACCGGCTATCTCCGAAGTCACCAGCCGTTCCTCCCCTACTAATCGATTAATAAAAGTAGATTTTCCAACATTGGGCTTTCCGACTATCGCTACTTTAATGGGGCCTGGATCAGAAATCTTAGTCTCACTGAGGTCCGATTTTTTTGTGGGTAGCTCTAAAGCCGCCCTGACTTTGCCAATCAGCTCCTTGATTCCTCGATTATGCGCCGCACTTACAGGAACGAACTCTTCGATTCCCAATCCGTAAAGCTCAGCCGCATTTAGCTCTGTATTAGGGCTCTCGCACTTATTGACCACCCAGACCACGGGTTTTTCGGAACGACGAATGATCTGGACGACTTCTCGATCCAAAGGATGCAGTCCATGCAATCCATCAAACATCGCAACAATTAGATCCGCCTCACGAATGGCAGAGTCTGTCTGGGCGCGCACAGCCTCCTTCAAAAGATTATCTTCCTCCCCTACCAGGCCGCCGGTATCCACCAAGGTGAAGGGGAAATCAAAGCGCTCGACGAAAGCATAGTTTCTATCACGAGTTACCCCAGGCTCGTCTTCGACGATCGAAACTCTTTTTCCCACAATGGAGTTGAAGAGGCTTGATTTGCCAACATTAGTTCTACCTACAATTGCGATAACCGGAACGTTTGCCACTTCGAATCCTTAATTTATGCAGCTCTTTCTGAACTGCTCTCTTGAGTTAACGCACACAAAGCTTCCGCCGCAGCTAATTGCTGTGAGGCCTTCTTGGTGGCACCGTGGCCCCTACCGGAGATCTTCCCATTAATCTGCACTATCGAAACAAAGGTGGGGGCATGCTCTGGTCCTTCTACGGCCTCAAGCAGGTAAACGGGCGCCTCAAATCCGCGCGCGTGCAACAGCTCTTGCAGCTCAGTCTTGGGATCTCTTGGAACCACGCCCTTAATTTGCTGGGAGAACAAGCTCTTAATACAAGTCCGCACACGCTCGAATCCGGCCTCTTTATAGACTGCCCCCATTAGGGCTTCGAAGACATCTGCCAGAATGGAGGGTCTTTCGGAGCCTCCGTTGGTTTGCTCACTTCGACTAAGACGAATAAATTTGCTTAATTCAAGAGCGCGGGCTACCTCAGCCAATGAATTTGTATTCACCAAAGCCGCCCGCATCTTTGAGAGCTCACCCTCGCGCGCCTCGGGATACTCTTCCAAAAGTAACTCGGCGATGGCTAAATCAAGAACAGCGTCACCTAAAAACTCAAGACGCTCGTAGTCCGACTTAGCTCCCTGCCCCTGCACGGAGCGGTGCGTGAGGGCCCTCTGTAGAAGATTCGAGTCAATAAACTGATATGCGAGTCGTATTTCAATAGGCGCGTAATGATTTGAAGGGGTGCGGTCAATCCCGTTCGGGCCCGGTATCTGCTGTTCATCCATAAATTCACCAAAAAAATAAGCCTATATAGAGCGCTTCAATGTACGCATTTGAATCGACTGACGCGGGTGCGCCAAATCGTTTCGGTTCAAACACTCTATCTAAGTTGAATGAGATCAGCTGGAGAATTACCGATAAACCCACACGAACAAAATCCCCACTCTAATAGTCGTCGCAAAGTAGTCGCGGGGCATGTAAGTTTAGCCGTCTTCAACCAGCCTATATATACTAACAGAATCCCGATTCCTTATCAAACGACCCTGCGGTCCGGTAAAACATTGTAATTTGGGTCTTTAACCACGGAGGCCACGGTGAACACGGAGAAAACATTTAGGATTTCTCTCTCCGTGACCTCCGTGTTCTCCGTGGTTAAATTCAAATCGCGGCAACTACAAATTCCTGTTTTGCCTTTTGAAATCAAGAAATTACAGCATCGCCGCCACCTTTCTATCGGACACGCACGATCAACCGCCGGTCGGAGCTCCGTGCTAGCGATGCTCTACCTGGGACCGGGACACCTTTGGCAACCCTAGGCCGCATTTAGGATTAATTTGTTGGCAATGGCCTGGCTAAGCGCTTTAAAACCCTCCCTTTTTGTGGCTGAAACAAGTATGGCGCCGTATTCGTCGATTAGTTGCTCTTTGCGTGAGGCACTAACCAAATCAATTTTATTAGCTACGATAATCTGCGGAAGGTTTTGCACTTTTAGTTCCTCTAGAATCTTGGTTACGGCCT
This sequence comes from uncultured Bdellovibrionales bacterium, assembly GCA_964631745.1. GTDB lineage: Bacteria > Bdellovibrionota_C > UBA2361 > UBA2361 > JBGSMV01 > CAZVWV01. Next base: position 1,963 of record CAZVWV010000096.1, on the reverse strand, counting down.
CGATTCGCGTTTGCACCTCTTGGTCGGAAGCATCGATCACGTGAAGCAAAAGCTTTGCTTCGGCTAGCTCCTCTAGCGTGGCGCGGAAAGCGTTTTTTAGCTCCTCAGGTAAATTCCGAATGAAACCGACTGTGTCACTTAAAACGATGGGCAAAATCTCCCTAGCGTCGCCAGTAACATGTGCAATTTCAAATCTTCTCTTGGCCGGATCTAACGTAGCAAAAAGTTTATTCTCAACTAAAACTTTGCTTTGAGTTAAGGCGTTGAAGAGGGTTGACTTCCCCACGTTGGTGTAACCAAGTATGGCGACTAGCGCCACCCCACTTTCACGCTGCGGTCGACGGCGCAATTCACGCTGCTGACCAAGCGCCTCGATGCGAGCTTCTAAATCGACTATACGATCGCGGATACGCCTACGTCCGATCTCCAGCTTTGTTTCGCCGGGACCACGTCCGCCGATACCACCGGACAACCTAGATAGCCCCGTGTCCTCCTCCGTTAAACGCGGCAGATTGTATTTTAGCTGCGCTAACTCAACCTGCAATCGCCCTTCACTACTGGTTGCGCGCTGCGCAAAGATATCCAGAATCAACATACTGCGATCCAAAATTTTTAACTCAGTTGAGTTCGTGATACTGCGCCACTGCCCCGGCTTCAATTCTCCATCAAAAATCAACATCTCAGCGCCCTGGCGCAAGGAAGTCAGTACCACTTCTTCCAACTTGCCCTTCCCGAGCAAGGTTCTGGGATCGATATCTCTACGCTGAATAACTATGTCGGCGACATCCACACCGGCCGTGCGGGCTAATTCACGTAACTCTGCCATGGAGGACTCAAAATCCAAAGATTTCTTGTCATACACACCTATTAACAAGGCTTTATTTGTTGCAATTGCCTGAGCCGCTTCCCTGCCCTGCGATAGCTCATCTTCAAGCTCGGACATGAAGCTTGAATAATCCAGAGTTATCCGGGCAAGCTCTCGAACCCGTTCTGTATGAACAGATTCTCCCTCAGCATTTCCGGACGGACGCAAATAAGCGTAGCTCATACAAACAGCTTTCCCAGCTTGCTTAAGAGAGATCACCATATCTAGCCGAAGCTTCTCAAGGTCGGTATAAATATCATTCGGGATATGAGCCTGGCCCTCATGCTTGCTAAGGTCAGTGAATATTAATTTGAGACGTCTAAGTCTCCCGCGACCTAGACGGTATCGCCCAAGATCGGGGAGATATAAAATATCATGAGTGCCTATACAAACCTCTTCAATGTGACCTTCTCGCGTAACTAACACTCCCACTCGGCGTCTCAACTCCTGAGCGATCTTCGAAAGTTCCCGAGCTAGTTCAAGTGAAACGATTTCTTGGGGGTCTATAGATCTGCGAAATAGCCTTTCTAAGCTTTTTATTTGCGAAGTTTTAAGTCCCTTAGTGTTACCCTTTAATTTCTGCGACATGAACTCTCAACGATACAACCGGTTTCTAATGATATGATTGATAACGGCGGGCGGCACAACACCTTCCAAACTTTCGTTAGCACGAATCATCTCTCGAACTGCCGAACTTGAGACGTTGGTCAACGCCAAAGTCTCGCCTTTTAACACCCTGTAATGCGGAGGATTGCGTTTTGGCAATTCGAAGCCCGGCCGGGGCATCACCAAGAAGCGGGTTTTGCGTTTAAGGTCTTGGGCGCGGTGCCACTTCGAGATTTGGCTAACAAGGTCGGCGCCGATTACAATGTCGAATTTATGCCTGGGATACTGGTTATTTAGCTCCTCTAATAGCTCGATTGTGGTTGAAACTCTCTCACTATCGTCGATCTGCGAATTACAGATAGTTATCCGCACCTTGGAACCGAACATAGTCGATAGCATTATAGCCATCATGGCTTTGCGATCTTCAACCGAGGCGTGCGTGCTCTTGTCGCGATGTAATCCGCTTGGCACCAGCCAAAGCTCGTCCACCAA
>CAZVWV010000095.1:6217-15238 GCA_964631745.1 uncultured Bdellovibrionales bacterium | reverse complement strand
GTCGCGCCAGCGCCGCGGCGTTTGCATAACGCTTCAAACGTCTCCAAAATGGCGCTGTCACGCCACTGGCATTTATGCTCGGCGCCAACTCGTCGCTTGCACTACGTCAGCCCCCGACGACTTTCCCCAAAAACATTTAGTACCACAAAAGCCTTACTTCCCGACCGCGATGCCGAGGGCCCACAGCAGCGCGCATGTAATAGCAACATACCACTTGCCCTCGGGACCGGAGCGGATAGCGTGGCCGCGAGCGAGTCGGGCCACTGCCGCCACATACTCCCATAGCAGCACCCTATTAGCTAAAGCAGTAGCGCAAAGCCCAAGGCTAGGGTTTTTGGGAATTTACCTTCAGCTCAGGCGAAATCCCCCGGACCGCAGAGCTCCTGCTCGGCCAGATGCCGCAAAGCACTGAAGCTTCAACCAACCCCAATAGCCCCAATCAGCACCCGAATGCCGCACTCCGCACGCCAACCCAAAATGTTCGTATTATTTCAAAATCCGGCCAACCGAGATCTCAGCACTCTGGTCCTTCCGATCAATATGCCCCAAGCACCGCAATAATTCCTCGGGCCGGACCGGCTTAGTCAGGATATCAGTAACACCGCACTGTAATATCTTCTCCTGCTCCTCGCGCAGCGCATTTGCCGTCACAGCGATTATGGGCACATGCATGCTACCGCCCTTTGCCTCTTCAAGTCGCCGAATCTCACGCGTGGCTTCATCCCCGTTCATAAAGGGCATTGAGATATCTGTTATCACAACATCAAACTGGGCAGCATCCGGTTTTCCTTCCAGCATGGCTTTGGCCAGGGCCACAACTTCCAAGCCATCTCGCACGCAGACTACCTCGTGCCCGGCCTCGGTTAACATATCTTCTATGATCAATAAATTTGTGGGGGTATCGTCTGCCAGTAAAACTTTAAGTTTTTTGCTACCGCTTCGTACTGGAGCCTCCACCGCCGCATCCCTGGTATGCAACCGAGGCAGTCTGCCTTGAAATGCCAGGATCAGATCGTCAGCCATAATTGGGGTTGTTAGAATATAAGGGATTCTCAGCTCGTAAAGCATCTCCCGCAGATCTAAACGCGAGGGCCTAATCATGGCGATGGTGCAAAGCCCCGAGCCCGCCCGCTTTTTAAGAATATTCAAAATCGTAGTATCGCCAAGGCTCTCCTCGCTAACTATGAGCGGATTGGCGTTCAAGAGTTGCTCCTCATGATCGGCTAAATTATGCGGCGCGCCAACTCGCAGGCGCAAAGGATTGGCCCCTAAGCGCCTGAGTCCTGAGAGAATGCTCTCGGAAACCATGCCGTCATTGGCTACCAAAATTATTTCGCGTGGCCATGAAACCTGGCTTGCATGCAGCGTCGTGCCCAAGTAATCCGACTCTCCGGCGAACTCAAACGGCACGCTCACATGAAAAATACTTCCGCTGCCGGGAGCACTAGTAACCGAAACCGTCCCCCCCATGCCCTCGGCGAACTGCTTAACGATTGCCAGACCCAAGCCCGTGCCTTGATGACTAAGGCCAGACTTATCCTCGACCTGCTTAAACGGCAAAAAAATCGACTCGAGCTTGGTGGGTTCTATTCCACAGCCAGTATCCCAAACCTCGACATTCAAGCGGGCCTTTCCATCGATCAAATCGGCCCCCATCCGCAAACCCACGTGACCGTGCTGGGTAAACTTGATTGAATTCCCAAGAAGGTTAATTAGAATCTGTTTTAGCTTAATCGGATCCCCGATTAACTGCGGCGGCACACTAGGGCTGACCTCGCACATAAGTTCCAAACGATCCAGTTCCTCCGGTTTATACTTACCCTCCAGTCGGGCAGCCACAACCTGCATAGTCTCGCGCAAGACGTCACGCACAATAAAGGCAGTATGCTGGAACACAAGCTCCCCGGCTTCCGCCTTAGAAAAATCCAAGAATTCGTTAACCACAGAGAGCAGACTATCAGCCGAAAGTTTGCTCATCTGTATCAGATCCCGTATGGCCTGAGCGGGCTCGCGCCGCAAGATTAGGTCATTTAGCCCGATGATACCGGCCACAGGAGTGCGCAGCTCATGGCTCAGGCGCGAGATGAAGCGCGATTTGGCTAGGTTTGCGGCTTGGGCTTGGTCGCGGGCAACTTTTACGTCGTGGTGTGCAACTCCAAGTGAGCCAAGCATTGCGTTTATATCGAATGAAAGTTGGCTCAGCTCGTCATTACCATCTTCTGCTAATCTTACATCGAAGTTCTTTTGTGTTCTTATTGATTGAACCGATGTCCCAATCGTGTTGAGGCGACCAAGGATGAAGCGATTCAGCATTATCAAGATCAAGCCGACTGCAGTTGCTGAAGCTATGAACCAGAAGCCAAAAAACCATTTCAAGGTCGCCAGGCCCTGTTGGTAAATGGGTCTCTGCTCGCTGATCTTAATGACATCGATGGGCATAGCTTTATGATCGGTGATTGCCGTATAACCGTAAATGAGATCTTCGTTGATTGGTGTAACCAAGCGCGGTGGCCCGTCCTCGGGCGATGCTTTTGTTGAGAGATGTTCGAGAATCGCTAGCGGAGGTTTTGGCACATACGTCATCGTTAGCCTAGTCTGTGTCGCTATCTTTTCAAGGAACTCTTGATTGACATGCTTCACGATTATCATCGTTCCTCTGGAAGGCTTCGAGCGGTTGCTATCCAGAATGGGAGACGATGCTAGTAACGACACATCATCCTTAATTTTTGCAAATAGCGCCCTACTCGGAACCTCACCTTGAAAGGAAAATATCGGATCCAATTTTACTAATTCAGAAACCAACGAATCAGATCTCTGTAGCGGCACGACCTGCTCATTTTCGAAATCTACCCGTACGCCAAATACCATCTGTCTCTTGAGATCGAAGAATAGCGTGTCAGTAATTCGCAATGCTTTGTAAGACTCATAAGTTGACCATGATTCTTTGAAGGCATTGGTTTGATGGGCCATGAACTTATACATGTCATCCCACTGGGCCCAATCAATCGCCGTAACACGCATCTGTTCACGCTCCGCTTCAATTGCTTGCACAACACGATTAGCGTCACGTCTGACGCTCTGTCTTTCGACCGCCAGAAACTCAGACAATATATGGGTGTAATAAAAAACCAAGGAGGCAAGCAGCAGAAGGGCGAAGGCAATAATAACGATTATGCTAGTTTTCCTTTGGAGCTTCATCTTGGACCATTAAGTATTAGCGAAAGGGGTTTTTCTACGGGTATCCAGGGTAATTTGGCCTAAAACGTCCAGCCCCAACTTGTCGTACTGAGAAGTCGGCAGAAAGGCAAGTTTGCTAAAGGCGGCAAAAAAGGAACGGAATTTTATAACTTTCCGCTACATTTGAGTGAGTTTGAGGTCCGAGCTGTTGTTAAGTGTCTGAAAATACTAGGTTTATGTTGAGATGCGAAAATCTCGCGGAACTGTGTTTATTAGCGCCAGGCTAGAAAACATGCTGACCAAGAACTAGCATAACTCTATTTGCAGCATCGACAATGCAAGCCTGCCAATTCCGGGGGCGCAAATTGGAATATTTACGCTGTTTGGCTTTTAGCCGTATTGTTAACCACAGGTTTTTATGACAGAGAGCGCGCGAAAATTTAAGATTCTCGAAAACACGAGCAATAGTGTCTTAAAGCTCGACAATTTAGAAGCTATTGGAATTACACCCTTCGATGAAGTTGATCCGCAAGTTTACGCAGACTGGTATTTGAAGTCTTGTTATCCCGAACTCCCGTTCCATGATGAAAAACTGATCTTGGAATTCTTGGTTTCTGAGGGCCATAAAGCCAGCGGGGCAGAATCGCTCCTCGAAATGGGATGTGGCCCTACGATCTCACATTCGTTGCCTTTGGTTCCGTATGTCGATTCGCTTTTTCTCTCAGATTATCTTGAAACCAACCTCAGCCATGTCTTGCAATGGATTAAGGAGGACGAGTCTGCGCACAACTGGTCATTACATACGGCGTATGTGCTACAAAAGGAGAACCGCAAGGCAACTTCTAGGACTGTTAAAGAGCGAGAAGATCTTTTGCGTAAGAAGCTTCGCTCGGTAATATTAGGAGACCTGTTGAGCAAGCGCCCGATTCGAAGAGCACGTCAGTTCCCGGCGGTTTCTTGTTTTTACGCCACCGAACAGGCCGCTCAGGATGAGACCGAATGGTTGGACGTTATGCAGAACCTGAGTAGCCTACTACAGCCAGGGGGGGTGCTTTTTCTGGCTTGCGTTCATGACTCTGAATATTACGCCATTCACGATAAAGATTTGACGGCTTTACGGTTGCCGATTGTGCGTGTGACAAAAAAACTGATGGAGAAGGGGCTTAAGTTGGCAGGGTTTTCCATGCGCAGCTCAGAGATTCACGTACAACAAGTTGGTGGTTTGGCCGAGGAGGGCATTAACGGAATTGTCTTGGTGAGCGCTATTAAAGCTGAGTAGGAAATCCCAGTAGAAAACCAAGTAGTGCTAAACAAATTTGGCCATCAAAAGTAAAGAAGCCACCGCTAAGCTAATGCCTAAGAACTCCCGGGGCCCAAGTTGCTCGTTGAACTGCCAGACCCCCAGCGCTGCAAGCAACAAAATCATAGAGACGCTGTAAAAGACGCCTAGCTGTACCAATTTTATATACTTAAGCACGAAGAACCAGCCCACAACGGCCGTGCCATGTAATGCAAAGCCGATCAAGAACGAACGAAAGACTATGAATTGTTCACCGGAGCCGGCTATTTTTAGATAATAATCCGCCCAAACGCCCAGGGCACATAAGAGTATAGTCGCGGCGATGGAGGCTAGGATAAGCATGGCTTGTTATGGGTACTTTACCTTAATGAATTTGGCTTGGCTACTTGGAGAGTTTGCAGCAATGGCTGATAGAGGTTGCAAATTTCCTTTGCTTTGGACTTAGTGATATCTATGTATAGAATATATTTCGAACTTGGTCTTGATAGCAAATGGGTCAAAATAGATACGCTGCGTTGGAAAAGCAAAATTTGGTAAGCCTTTTAAGGAGGGATGACCTAGTTCCTCAACAGTCAGGGGTTAATTGGACGCATCCAGATATTGGAGTCAGGACGACAAGTAATCTTGGATTGGGGTTGGTGGCGTTGGCCGCTATACCCAAAGGTACCACAATTATCTTGTATGGCGGCAAGCTTATGAGTTGGGCAGAGGTTCAAACCTTACCACCGGAGCTATGGGATATCCCCTATCAGGTTTCTGATGACATTTTCTATGGGGTCTCGTCACGGGCCGATGTTGGGATAGGGGAGCGAATTAATCACTCCTGTCAGCCAAATACTGGTTTTGTCTCGGAAATGCGACTCATCGCCATCCGAGATATCGACCCTGGAGAAGATGTAAGTATGGATTATGGCGCTTGCACCTCTATGGCAAGTTATCGAATGAAGTGTTTGTGCGGTCACAAGAACTGCCGTGGAGTAGTCACGGGCGAAGATTGGAAGGATAGTAACTTTCAGATTCAGTTGAAGGGCCATTTCCAACCCTATATTCAGCATAAGATTAATTCATCGCATGCACCCATAGCCGTTTGTTCCTATGAAGCGTTGTCACCGCTTCGCTCTAGCACAAGAAGAGGTCGCTTGCTTGAGGTCGCTGGTCGGCTAACCCGGTTTTTCTTAAACGCTTACAAAAACCACTGGATTGCTTCGCCCGCAGGCATGCTTGCCGCGCTAATCTCATCGGTCGGTATCGCCAGCGTCATGTTGCTTATATCACCAATCATTCACGAGTTGTTTTCTAACGGGTTAGCAATCACTTTGAACGCCATCGTGGCGCCCCTCTTAGCTTATGTGGTTTATCTAAGCGTGTATTATTTTTGCATGTTCCTGAGCGAGCGCAGCACGCTTATTAACAGCGGTAACCAAATTGATCGGCAGAAACTTGTCTCCTGGGTCAGGGTCGTGAAGTACGATTATCTAGCGCATGTCCCGTCTGATATCTACTTAATTACCTGTGCGGGTATATTACAGGCCGCTTTGGAAGCCAACGGTCGTGGAATATTTTCGGCCGTACTTATAAGCCAGTTCTTGGACGATCTGATCACGTTTTTGAAGGAACCTGCCATTTGGAGCGGCGCAAAAGAGATAGTTGCCTGGGAGAATCGAGCTGATACTACCCTTGGCGCGAAGTTGTTGAGAAAGTTGCGGTGAGTGGGGGTAGGGAGGTCAGGTGGTAGCGGCTCGAAAATTAAAGAAATTAAGAAAAACTAGCAGTAGTGTGCTTAAGTTGGATAAGTTGGAGTCGTTGGCTGTTACCCCATTTGAAGATATCGATCCGGAAGTTTATGCAGACTGGTATTTAAAATCGTGTTATCCCGCACTGCCGTTTCATGACGAGAAGCTAATTTTAGATTTCTTAATATCTGAGAGCTACAAAGTTCTCGGGGCTGAATCACTATTGGAGATGGGTTGTGGCCCGCCATAAGCCTCATAAATCATTTCCCTGAATGATGCCAGGGCCGTGGCTGATTACGCAAAGCTCGGTAACACCCCACCCAGCGTACCAAAATGCGGGATGGCATCGCTAATGTCTGATGGATCCACAAATTTTTTGCACAAGGCCGAGTAGTAGAGACAGCCGGCCTCCGATGGCGGCCTTGTCTTAACGAAGGCCTCTGCGCTTGACAGCATTTCGAGCCAGCGTTCTTTTAGTGAAGCCAAATCTATTGGTTTTTGCAATTTAAGTCGCGCAAAATCTTCGGGGCGATACTTACCGCGTCGTTTAAGGAGTTCAATCATGGAGTATGGCGTAAAGCCGGGGTCCTTGCCAACGGCAGCCCAACATAGCGGACCCAATTGCAGAATTTCTCTATCGATATAATGGATATCGATAAAATCCCGTGCCTCATCTCTCCCAACCAGAGCAAGTACTTTATTTATTGCAAGGTCGACCGGATGAAGCTGGATACCAACATCACCATTCTCGATCGGCGGCATAAAGCGCCAGGCCGAATCGTGAGCCCATTCAATTTTTGTACTATGGGTGCCTTGGTTCACCACAGCGCGAATAAAGCCAGGTTGCTTCATCGCTACAGTCACTATGTATCCGGCCTCGATCAAATTCTTCGCATCGGCTTCATATGCCGACGCAACCCGTTCGATGGAGTCATGAAAATAATCTAAGTCATTGCTGAAACGCTGTGACTTAGGGGAGAAATGTAACGCGGCGCCTCCGGCCAAATAGCTATCCTTACTTCTGTTATTAGCCAACAGTCGCGCAATCGTGAGTTGAAATTTTGTTAACGGCATAGGCGCTCCGCTGCCTCCCAGGCAGCACTGTTCCCATTTTTTCTTAGGGTATCAATCAGCCAAGGCAGGTCGCCAGAAGTAATTGCTAAATTTGGATCATACGACCAAAAACAAAGGGCATGGAAATTCTTGAATGCGCGGCGTGCTGCCCGAAGCCTAAGCATTTGGCGCGATTGCTCTGAAGATAGTGTGCGTTTGCTGCGGAGTCCGCCGCGCCTGCCTATCGAAGAGAAGTATGCGCGCATCTCCGGAGTAAGAAGACGCCTATTTGGTGAGTCGTTAGTCATGATTTATCATAAGCTGCTTATGATAAATGGTCAAGCAAAAGATGCGCGGGAGCGTATCGCAGTAATGCAGCAACAACACGGAATTCGGGCAATTGCTCATAAACTCAGGGTAGTTTTCCCCTCCGTGTAACTCCGTGTCCTCCGTGGTAAAAAATCCTGAACGGTTTCACCACGGAGGACACGGAGTTACATGGAGGGGGCCAATTCATATCTGGAGTTACCCCGGGGTTAATGAGTAGTTACGAGTTCGGGTCCGAGCTCATGAAGTCCCGGTTCCAGTCTAGAGCCTGATCCTAAAGAGTTTCGTATTCTAGGTTAAACGCTACGCCGCCCCGAAACCCCACCCCGAAGCGCCACCAACACCGCCACCCCGAGCGTGACAGCGCCGAAAAAGACATGCGCGCTTGCCACCAAGGGATGGCGCTGTGTGAGCACTGTGGTTGCGCCGAGCGTGAATTGCAGGATCACGATCATCGCTAAAAGTCTGGCCCCAGCGCGGACTAAACTTTTGGGGCTTATTAGCATGACTGACTTGATATAAAGAGCGAACACGGAACAGGTGACTAGCACTGCTACGCCGCGATGTAAGAGATGTATGCTGACCTGGTAGTAGCTCACATTCGTGAGTCCTAGACCGCGGCGCATCTCGTTAATTAAAAATAATCTGGTTTCATCAATAAAGGGGGAGTATGCCGCTCCCATGGTGGGGAAGTCCGGCACGGCCAATCCGCTGGCGCTGTGGCGCATCATGGCTCCTACTATAAGCTCCAAAAAAACAGTCAAGGCAGTAAAGATAGCTAAACCTGAGAGCGCCTGCTCGGAAGTTGTCAGTATCGGCTTATGCTCATACTCCTTTGATTGCGCCCAAGCGATCGTCAGGGTTAGCACGAAGAGCGATTGCCCGAGCACGGCGTGAGAAACGCTAATGGCATCTGGGAGACCAAACAGTACTGTAAGTCCGCCCAAGAGGCCCTGTATGATTACAGCACCGAGCGCCAAGTAGCTCAAGTTTCTGACCCAAGCGCGGGGTTCGTAAAAATATGCAAACAACGCGAGAAGCAGAATTAGAAACCCAATGCCCGAAGCAAAAAGTCTGTGCCCGTGCTCATAAAATATTCCGCCTAGCCACATCTCATACGGGAATGTGAACATGTTCTGCCCGTATGTGGTGGGCCAATCAGGGACGGAGAGTCCGGCATCGTGGCTTGTTACTAGGGCACCAACAAATATTAGTAAGCCCGTTAGAACGCAAACTATCTTGGAGTAAAGTCTTAACCAATCAGGCAGGGTTTTTGAGGCATGCGAAAGATGGTCTAGGGCAGCTTCGTTCATGGCTCAAATGATACCAAAACGGCTCCGTTTTGCACCTCTTCGCCTTTCTTTACGTGAATACTCTTTATCTTCCCGGCACGGGTGGAATTTATATTGTTCTCCATCTTCATGGCTTCCA
>CAZVWV010000095.1:0-6207 GCA_964631745.1 uncultured Bdellovibrionales bacterium | reverse complement strand
CGCTACTACTGTGTTGCTTGAATGGCCAGTATGTCTTGAAATCGTGGGCGCGCTTAGTGGGGTAGGATCAGACGACTGGTCATGAAACTTAAAGGCCTGGGAAAGCTGCACCGTGTAACTTCTTCCCTCAATCGCAAAAGTAAGGGTAGATCCCTGCTTGTGTTGCAACTCCACCTGAAATTCTCTTTGGTTTATACGGACGTTATAAGTGCTCATAATCTATTACAGATTACCTCCAATTGAGCCGCGCGCGACCAGTTGCTTTCGCTCGACTCCTTTGGGAGGAGCTCATAAAGCGCGGCAGCGATAGCGGCCAGTTCCTGGGCGGTTGGCAGCCTTTGCTGGGCTTCCAAGAGATCGTAAGCAAAGGCCAAGGGCACCTCGTCAATGTCAAACGGAGCTTCCCCGAATGTGACTTCGCTGCTGCTGCCTTCGCCCGGAATTAATAAGCGAGCAGTGGGAAGCTCTGAAGCGCCCGTGGCAAGAGCGGCTTTCAGTCTTACATCGTTGGCATCACTCATAGCGGAATATTCCCATGCTTCTTTTTGGGGTTACTCTGACGTTTGCCCTGCAACATTGAGAAGGCTCGCGCCAATTTTTCGCGCGCGAAACAGGGCTCGATCACCGCGTCGATAAATCCAAGCTCCGCCGCTTCCCATGGATTTGCAAACTTGGCCCGATAATCTGCGATTAGTTTGGCTCTGGTCTCGGCCAGCGTGCCAGCTTTTTCGGCTTTATCGATTTCGTGCCTAAAGATAACATTTACCGCGCCCTCCGATCCCATCACGGCCACTTCCGCGCTTGGAAAGGCAAAGTTAATGTCGCCACGGATATGTTTCGAGCTCATGACATCGTAGGCTCCGCCGTACGCTTTTCTGGTAATGATAGTAACCTTTGGCACCGTTGCTTCGGCGAAAGCGAAGAGCAACTTAGCACCATGTCGGATAATACCGCCGTGCTCCTGGTTAACGCCCGGTAAGAATCCGGGAACATCCACCAGTGTAAGCAGAGGGATGTTAAAACAATCACAAAAACGCACAAAGCGCGCCGCTTTCGTGCTGGCATTGATATCCAAACAACCGGCCAACACGCTGGGCTGATTAGCCACCACGCCTATACTAAAACCATCAATGCGGATGAATCCGATGATGATATTTGCAGCGAAATACGGTTGAATCTCAAAAAGCTGGCCAGCGTCAGCTACCGATCGGATAATCTTGTGCATGTCATAGGGCTGGTTGGGCGCATCAGGCACAACGGAATCGAGCTCTGGTGTTTCGCGAGAAGCTAGATCGCCAACTAATACACGCGGGGCCGCTTCTAAATTGTTCTGGGGAAGGTAGCTTAAGAGCTTACGGCATGTATCCAAACACTCCTGATCCGATTTGGTAATAAGATGCGCCACACCGCTTACGGCGTTATGAGTCATGGCCCCGCCTAAGTCATCTTTGTGAACTTCCTCTTTTGTAACGGCGCGGATAACATCGGGCCCGGTGATGAACATATGACTGGTCTTATCCACCATCAGTATAAAGTCTGTAATGGCGGGGGAATACACGGCGCCACCGGCGCAGGGTCCCATCACCAGAGAGATCTGAGGAATTACGCCGGAATATAAAGTGTTGCGCAGAAATATATCGGCGTACCCGCCTAAGCTCTCGACTCCCTCTTGAATACGGGCTCCGCCTGAATCATTTAGCCCAACAACAGGGGCGCCGGTGGAAGCAGCAAGATCCATGACCTTAACGATCTTTTTGGCATGATATGCAGCGAGCGAGCCGCCAAAGACCGTGAAGTCCTGAGCAAAGATGAAGACAAGCCTGCCATTAACGCTGCCCGAACCGGTGATGACACCGTCCCCTAAAAATTTCTTGTCTTTGAGACCGAAGTTCTCGGACTTATGAGTCACGAATTTGTCCAGCTCGGAAAAGCTTCCGGGATCTAAAAACAGCTCGACGCGCTCACGGGCTGTGAGTTTGCCGGATTCATGCTGCTTGTTGATACGCTCCGTGCCGCCACCAAGCTCAGCCAGCGCGTCTCTTCTTTTAAGTTCTTCTAAACCTGACATTGGCTCCAATATAGATAGCCAATAGGGGTAGGTCAATCGAAGATAATATGCTATCTATCGATTGATTATGAGCGAACCTAAGAACCATAAAACCGCTTCTGGCGTGGAAGTAAAGGAGTGTTACTCGGCGGAAGATCTTCCCAAGGATCTCGCGTCAGGGCTCGGTGCGCCTGGAAGCTACCCATTCACCCGCGGAATTCGAAAAAATATGTACCGGGGGCGCTTGTGGACCATGCGGCAATATGCTGGTTTTGGTACGGCGCGGGAGGCTAATCAACGTTATCAGTATCTTTTGAAGCAGGGCACTACGGGTTTGAGCGTGGCCTTCGACCTTCCTACGCAGATGGGGCACGATTCTGATTCGGCCATAGCCAAGGGAGAAGTTGGCAGAGTAGGGGTTGCCATCTCCAGCGTGGAAGATCTGCACATTCTATTTGACGGAATCAAATTAGAGGAAGTCTCAATCTCTATGACTATCAATTCTACCGCCGCAATCTTGCTGGCGTTCTTATTGGTAGTGGCAGAAGAGCGGAAAGTAGAGTGGAGTAAATTAAAGGGCACAATTCAGAATGACGTCTTGAAGGAGTACGTTGCGCGGGGCACCTATATCTTTCCGCCGCGACCGGCGCTCAGATTGATAACGGATATTTTTGGGTACTGTGCCAGCAATGTACCTCACTGGAATACTATTAGCATCTCGGGGTATCACATTCGCGAGGCCGGTAGCACCGCGCCGGAGGAGCTGGCCTTTACCTTCTCTGATGGTATCGCTTACGTCGAGTCCGCCTTGAAAGCGGGATTGAAAATCGATGACTTCGCCCCTCGGCTTGCATTCTTTTTTAATTGCCACCTAGATTTTTTCGAAGAGATCGCCAAGTTCAGAGCAGCCCGCAGAATTTGGGCTAAGATTATGCGAGAACGCTTTGGGGCCAAAAATCCGGAATCGTGGGCGCTTCGATTCCACACTCAGACCGCAGGTAGTTCATTGACGGCGCAGCAGCCCTTGAACAACATCGTGCGCACAACCGTGGAGGCCATGGCGGCCGTGCTGGGCGGGACACAGTCTTTGCACACAAACTCCTTCGACGAGGCGCTTGGTTTGCCCACGGAGCAGAGCGCGCAGATCGCCTTGCGCACACAGCAGATTCTTGCGTATGAGACCGGTATTGCTAATACGGTTGATCCCCTGGCGGGCTCCTACTATGTGGAAAACCTTACAGCGCAGATCGAATCGGAAAGTATGCGGCGCATCGAATATATTGATTCGTTAGGGGGAATGATTAGGGCCATTGAACAGGGATATCCGCAGAGCGAGATCGAGCGCTCGGCCTATAATTGGCAGAAGGAGATCGAGGGCAAAGAAAGAATTATTGTTGGGGTTAACAAATTCGAGGTTGAAGAGAATGTAGCGCCCAATTTGTTGCGGATTGACCCCAGCAGTGAGCTTGAACAGAACACTCGGCTGAGTGAGATGAGAACGAAGCGTGACGCGCAAGCTTGCGCAGTCGCCATCGAAGCGATCGCAAAGATTGCGCGCACCGATGAAAACCTGATGCCGCATATCGTGGAGGCTGCTCGACGCCGGGTTACGCTGGGAGAAATATCAAATGCGTTGCGCGGAGTCTTTGGGGAGTTCGAGTGAAGCGGGAGTCTACTTAGATATCCCGTGCAGAGCACGAAAACTATGGAGCGCCGACGACTCGTCGGCCGGTGGTTGTAGTGGCATTATCGTTTAGGGCGTAGCCACCACCTGCTCGCACCGGCTGCTGCCTATCGGCCTAAGAATTTGTGCCACCTCGTGGCACCGGCCGACGAGTCGTCCGTCGGCGCTCCATAATATCCGTGCTCTGCGCAGCGCTTGTAATTTGGCCGAGGTTTTTGAGCGGCTACCGCCCCGAAACCTAACTACCTGAATATTCAACATAAAATAACCTGCGCAAATTTCGCGTAGATTCCTAATGGTTCTGCGTATTATTCCGACATATGTTATGGACTAGAACTTTAAAGGTAGTCAGAAGTGGTCTATGGGGTTTCCGGTATGAATGAAAAGGGATTTACGTTAATCGAGCTCTTAACAGTCATAGTCTTGCTAGGGATTTTAGCGGGATTGGGGATCGCATCATTCTCTGTCTATAAGCGCACAGCGGCTTATGGCGTGGCGACTAAAACTATTCATGATGCCCGCACGGTTTTGGAAGCTAGCGTCGCAAATTACGATGCTCCTCCCGGTTCAGTGCCACTTACTAGTCAGATGTCACAAGGAAGGATCTCCGACCCAGCAGCTTACGCGCTACTCCCGCAGATGCAGCTCCCCAAAGATGTCAAATTTCAAGTGGAGTATAATTCCGCATGTGCAGATGACACCTGCTCCGAGGTGCTACTACAAGTTGATCCCTGCAACGGCGATGAGTTTATTCGCTATACACGCTTCGGTGATGGACTCGAACTTCAAGAGGAACATCAGAGTGGTGCAGGTTGCGGCTAGCTGTCTCCGGCGATGTCAAACGAGAGTAAATCGTTCACAAGCGTCTTAACAATATAATCGACCACATCTTTTACGGAAATTATTCCTACGGCGAGATTCTCGTTATCCACTAAAGGAAGGTGTCTAAAGCCGCCACCCGACATTAGGTTCAGGGCGTAAGCCATGGTCATGTCAAAGGTGCCAGAGACTGGTTCCGGTGTCATGAATTCAGAAATTGGAGCGTTAAGCCTTGAGGGCTTATCCAGCTCGACTTTCATAATCAGATCTCGCTCGCTAAAGATACCGAGCAATTTGCCAGCCTGATCGGTAACCACCAAGCAACCCACGCGCTTGGTGCGCATAATTTCCACCGTTTTAGCCAAGGTTTCGGTGCAGGACACGCAAATTGGACTGTGCGGATTTAGGATGCTTAATGATTGACACAAAAATCCCTGGTCCAGCACCCCAAAACGGCGACCACAAGCGTTACGAATAGCATTATTGACCCGATCCTCTGTTTGTGGATCATTTTGCGGCTTTTTCTGGTTTTCCTGTGACATTTCCCCCTCCAGTTTTAGTTTGTTCCATCTGACATTCAAGCGGCTTTAGCGCACCGACTTCAAAGCGTTCTTCCTTTGACAAATAATCGATCGACTTGGGTCCTTTCAATTCACCCACCTGCTTATATTCATTTTTGCCCGCGTGAATGACTACCCCGTCATAAATGGTGTCTATTACGTTAACACGCGTGCTCTGGCTTGAATGTCCCTCAAGCAACATTGCGGCCCTACGCTCGTCTAACTTAACTTTGCTGCCTTCCACTTCTCGAAGTTTCGCCAACAACTTCTGCATTTTGCCGCGGTGCGGCTCTTTCAACAGCTGAATGCGGGCCGGATTCTGGGCTAGGGGACCTAAATGAAGCTTTAAGAGTTCAAAGGCTTTTTCGTGGCTCTGAATTTCAGCCGCCAGTCTCATATACTCAGCAGTTGTCTCGATGTCGCTGCATAAAAAAATCTCAGTCGTGATTCCGCGCTGGTTGCCAATATTCTTGGCCTCCACTCCGCAAACCGCGTATGTCTTGCCACCGATAATTTCACCCTGCAGAGCCGAAACGCCCTTGGCCGAGCGCAGTTTACAATCCAAGGCCTGCTTGGTGATGATAATATTTCCGGCGACCTCGGCATCTAGCTCTTGAGCCATATTCAAGGTGAGGTCCCCACTCGAAATCACACGCGAGATCTCGCTGCTGCGCGCCAAGCCCTTAATCTTAATCTCTCCCTCCGCGCAGTTAAGATTAGCACCGGAAAGCCCACCATTTAGCTCGATGCCCTTTTTCGCTTTTACCGTAAATCCTTTAAGCGCTTCGCCCTTTATTACGACTTTACCGATGAAATCAATATTGCCCCAAGCAAAGTCTAGGTCGCCGTCAATATTTAGCTGATCTTTAATGCCCAGTATACCTTGGTCTTCCACGAGCATGCCCTCGGCTTGCGAGACCAGGACTTCAAATTCTTCGTCGCTGCGTTCGCTTTTCTTTACTACGATAGTTTTGTCGATTTTTGGTTTTACAAGCTGCCCTAGCTTGCCGGGTAGAACTTCTCCCAAGGCCGAAACTCCGTCGGCCCCTTTCTTGGGTGGATATATACGGCCTAGAATCTGATCCTTGGTGATGTTG
>CAZVWV010000094.1:0-15511 GCA_964631745.1 uncultured Bdellovibrionales bacterium | reverse complement strand
CGATCTTTCGCGCCCGGGATTGAGAACAATACAGGGCAGGGTGTTAACTAAAGGCTCGCGGCTCATAAGCCACGAGCATAGCAGCTACCAGCGCGATAGGAAACTTTGGGGGCTACTTTTCGATGCCCAGGTCCTTGAAGAAAGCGTCAAAATTAAAGACGGCCTCGCGAAAATGTTCGTAGGCGCTTTTATTATCTCTGACATTCAAGGCAGCTAACCCTTCTTGCAGCCTGTTACTAACGACTTCGATATCTTGGGGCGCAAATGAGAGGTAATGACTTCCTTGTACGCTCTTTTTGCGTGTCTCGTACTGCTGAAGGCTAGTAACCATATTAGCCACCGCTCCCAACATCTCTCCGCGTTGACTGGCGATAATACCCTTAAGAGCTTGCGAACGTGGGCTATCTTCGAAGTTGTCGCTAAGCTTTAGACACTCTGAGGCTGAGCTCACATCACCAAGCTTTATAAATAGAGCTGCTAAAGCGTGGTATGACGCTGCCGCACTTTCTGATTGATGCCCACTCCAGTCATGCTGCGGGAAGAGCTCCTCGATATTGATATGATTCATGGCTGTCGCCAAGAGTCTTGCATAGGCCTCATCGCTCAATAAAGGAACTGAGTTAGAGTGCACTGGTTCTGCAAATTCTGCGATCTCGCTTCCGCGCACCAAAGCGTGAAGCATCATTTCGGCCATCAGTTCCGCAGCGCTCTGCGACTGTGAGGCGATATGACTCTCAAAGGCGTGTTTGGAGAAGCCGATACAGTAAAGCGGAAGTGTGGAACGCGCCGCGATAGCATTGACTACGGATTCCACCGCAAAATCGTTGATCTCTAAGATTTCGTGTTTGGCCTCGAGCGCTACATAACTGACAGCGTCACTGGCTTTAGACTTGCAAAAATCCGCGAAGCCTTGCAGCATGCTTGGGCTCAAAGTCAGGCGCGCATCCAATAAGATAATATTCTCTTCGTCACAGTTCTCGACCGCCTGTGCTAACGCTGTGGCAAAGCTGGCTTGGCTGGTTGAGTAAAAGAGCGAAGCTCCCTCAGGCATACAGTCGGCTATCACCGCAATGTCGCACTCAGACATCTTTTGAGCCTCTGCCAACGCGCGTGCCAACTCCTCAGCACTCGCTTCTTTACCTGCTAAAATTATTGCTGCCATAAGACACACCCCGTTCCGTTAAGATGCTTAAGTAAGGCATTAGCCTTCTGAAGGTTTAAGATGCAAGCTTCGCCGGGAGGGCTACGGAAAAGTTGAATTTTTGGGGGTGTGGTGCGGAGTGATTCGGAATATGTAGTGATGTTAGGGAGTTGGAGATGTAATATTTTTGTTGCGGCGGCGCGGCTTGGGGGAAGGGTGTAGGCGCTACCTAATATTTCGTGCGAAGTCAGGGATTTTTGAGCATTTACGCGTGTGATAGCTAAGGCAAGGAAGCCAGGGCTAGCGCCAGATGATAGAACAGTGCCGCGATATTTAGAGCGACTCCGCCTTTATTAATCCACCCATTTTTGCGCGATGGGCGAGCTTGAAGTACTGAATTGCTCTCTCAAGAGCTGTCACTCTGACTTGGCTTGATTGGCATCCTTGTGCGATCTCGAAAATGGAGCCACAGGTATCCCGCGGAAATGTCCTTACAATAAGGTCGTGGTCCCGTATGGAGTTTAAGACAATCGAGTGTGGCGTCGCCACAAGCCTAGCGGAATAACAGGTGGCCAGTCCGCTTTCGTGCGTGATCACCTCCGATGGCAGAACGCCGGCGATCTTAAATGTTCGAGTCTCTAGATCGAATAACGCCTTCGCTGCCATGGTTTCAAGTTTGCGATGAAAGTCTGTGACGTCTCCGTGGGAGGGAACCAAATTTGCTGAGTCATTTTGAAAATCAATATTGAGAAGCCTTGCTTCACGAAGTTCGAAATAAAGGCGCAATAGCTCGGCATTCAATGGTGCTAACGGCCAAGATTTAGTGAAATCCGATCCCTGCGGCGTTGAATTTACTAGACTTCCAAGAAAATAGGCTGTAAATGTAGGAACTGTGCCTAATCTGTGTGTCACCATATCCAACACCAGCGCAAGCCCTGGAGCTTCGTAAAGCACTCGGCTTTCAGTTGTGGGAGGTATGTAATTCGAACCGCACGCCAGAATCTCCGGAACTTCATTCTGATCAATGGCCGCGAGCTTTCGAGCATCAGTTCCCGCACCAATAAGCCTAATGTCGGCTCTGGTAAGCCCTGTTTCTGTCTGTACTCGCTCAAATATTGCGGCCATGGCCTGTTCAGCTTTCTCCAGCGTATCACTTGTGAGCTCTGCCGTCGTGGCCGCAGCTACTGCCGAGGCAATCTCGGAATCAGCTGCCCTAAGCAAGCTAGTTCCGTCCTTGGTTGTAAACAATGAGGTGCCTCCCAAATGGTCCCTCTCGCACGCCAAAAGGGCAGCCCAATCTCGCGCCAAATCATCTCCATTAACAGCCGCTCCCATCTCACACTCCTTCACTTTCTAACAAACATACTACGAAGCTCCGGTGCTTCAGCGAGCAACGTTTCCATAAATGGTTCACTCAACAGCTCCAAATCATGCAGCACTAAGAGATCTTCAATTAAACGCTGCTGCCTAAGCTTCAAGGAGGCAGCAGATTGGCTGGCCGCAGCCAAAGGCTGTGGCGGAAGATCGACTTGCTCTGTTTCGGGGATTGATTTATCTGAATTCATAATAATTCAAGAATTTAGCAGAAATTCAGATCTTAAGTCATAGTTTTGCGAGTTATAAATGCCGCATATTTTCTTTGTAAGGCCCTGAATTGACGGGTAAACCTAAGTAAACTGCACAAAAAGCAAGGATATTTGGCGAGCTTTAATATGCTGTGCGGGCATAAGGCAAAAAACCGCTCTAGTTACTAGTATCACATTATGATATCATCATTGTTATGTCCGGGAAGCACTTAAGAACCTTGCAAGAAATCTTTGCTGTCCCGGTAAAGTCTAATATTCAGTGGAAAGATATAGAAAAGATGCTGATCGCCCTAGGTGCTGAACTCTCAGAAGGAAGCGGATCGTGAGTCAGAATTGGGTTAAACAACGTGAAAGCCGTCTTTCATAGGCCGCACCCGAGAAAAGAAACCGACAAGGGAGCAGTGGTCTCGATCAAGCGTTTCTTATTGTCGGCCAACATAACTCCAGAGGAGAATAATTTATGAAATACAAGAGCTACGAAGGTAGCATCACTTTTGATGATGAAGCCGAGATCTTTCACGGAGAAGTCATAAACACTAAAGATGTGATTACTTTTCAGGGGAAGTCTGTTAAAGAGTTAAAGAGAGCGTTTAGAGACTCTGTTGACGATTATCTTGAATTTTGCGCTGAGAAGGGTGAACAGCCCGAGAAACCGTTTTCAGGAAATCTTGTCATCCGCATAGATCCAGAGCTTCACAAAAAGTTAGCAATACAAGCTAGAAAAAAGAAGAAGAGCCTTAATACATTAATAGAAGAAAGGCTTGCGGGGTAGTTACGACTCCCCGGCACTCCCTTGCACGCAACGACCAATCAGCCCAGCCCCAAGACCTACCAGTTCCGAACCTCAACCTTAGCAGCCTCGTGCTTCACGAAATGCAAGATCACGGGCGCAAGAATCAGCCCGGCTACGCCCATGATGCTTTCGCCGGCTAGCAAGCCCAGGAGCGTCAACCACATGGGGTTTTTGATTTTACCACCTATGATCTTGCTGTTTAGGAAATATTCGCCTTTGTGAAGAATAATTAGAAACGCTAAGGCAAAGAGCGCCATGTTGGGGGAGACGGTTAGGGCGATGCAGGTGATCAAGGTGTTGCTTAGGATATTGCCCACGATCGGTAGGAGCCCGCACAGAAATGTGATCACTACTACTAGATTAGCATATGGCAGATCTACAATATGTACGAAAATACCGGTAAAAGCTGTATTAATGCAGGAGATTATCATCTGGGCTCCCATTACGGTTCGGAACGACTCGTACAGGCTTCGAAATCTAGCGGAGATCTCTTCGCCCAATATAGTGTAGACGTTATTCTTGATAGCATAATGGTCGGTCGCCAGATCGAATTTACTGTTCATAAAGATACTGATGGCTACAACCAAACCAATAATGATCAACACGAATTCTTTGGTGGCGATCTTTGCAAAATTTGCGACGCCTTCTAGCTCTTGGGCAAGTTCGCGCGCGGCGCGAATTTTTAGGGCTTCGGCATCTGTGATGCCTATGTCGATTCCGTACTGCTGCGCGTATTTATTGGCGACCGGGATTGAAGCTTCCACAATTTTTGGCAGGGTTCGAATCGATTCTTGAATTAAGAAGTAAAACCCATAAAAAATGGTAGTGACTACCACTGAAAAGATAATCACAGCCAGCCATTTACGCTTAGCAAATTTAAAGATGTTTAGCGCCAAAATGGAGAATAAGATAGTAAGAAAGGGCGTTGCAAGTTTAAGCCAGCCCACCATAAAAATTACAAACGCTATTAGCCAATATGAGATGCGCGTCAGTTTTGCTTTATCCATGATGGCTGTTTCCATTAGAAAGTAGCTCCGATGTTAAAATGTAAACGCACTGAAGGCTCGCCAGGTTTTTCGTCCAAAGGATGTCCAATGTCAAAACCAATCGGACCAATAGGGGAGAGGTATCTAACTCCGACGCCAGTGCTCATGCGCCAATCATCATACGGGAGATTCTGCCCTTTGAGAAGTACCTGGCCGGCGTCAAGGAACGTAATCAAGGAGGTGTTGTTGGCCACAAGGTAACGCAGCTCCAAGTTGTTCGCTATAAGCTTGTCGCCCCCAATTACTGCGCCATCCAGGCTGCGCGGTCCTAACGAGTTTTCCCGAAAGCCGCGCACGCTTGTGCGGCCGCCCAAGTAGTACCGTTGCGATATCGGGATATGGTCCGTACTACCATATGTCCAAGCCGAGCTAATGCGCAGATTGTTAGCCAAGCTAAGGCGGCCGTGAAAAAACGGCAGGGGATAGATGGCCGAGGCGCGGCTGCCTAACATGTAGTAATTTGCGTCTGAGGCGATGGCATCGCTGGCGATATCGTAGGAGAGATTAAGATTGTAGCCACGCCGTGGGTTAAGCGGGCTGTCGCGAGTGTCGAAGTTAAGCGCTCCTGAAAGGAAGCTAAGACGCACTAGGCCACTATCGTCTTGGCCGATAATTGCCCCTGGCGAAACGTTACTAAGATCTTCTTGCAAAATAGTATGTCCAAAAAGATGGGTAAGCCCGTCTTCCCAGTTGCGATAGAAGTACGAATTAAGGGAGACGCGGTCCAGGTCGAATTCTTGCGTGGAGATATCCAGCTTTTGATAGCGCAAATCTTCAACTAATGAATAGTCACTGTAAAACACCAGCGGATTGGTGAACTTGATGCTTGCGATTCCCTGACTCACCTGATCGATGCGAGCATCGTAATAGGCATCCAGCCTAAGTGAGAGAGCGCGTCCATCGTAAAAGAATTTACGCTCAGTGGCTTCGCCGAAAATATGCAGTCCGTATTCGGAGTTTAGTCCGCCGCCGACCTCGACCGAGCGGGGGTTACGGTCGGTAACTTGAATCGACATAGCCTCCTCTGTCTGATCCAATTCAGCATCCAGCGGGCCAATCTCGACGCGGCTAAAGAGTCCAAGTTTCATAAGCCGAGCGCGTAGGATATCAAGCGCGTGTTGGTCCCAGACATCTCCTGGATGCAGGTTGAGGTAGTCACGAATGACAGGCTCGTCCTCTTGGGCTCCGCCCTCGATAGTGATCTGGCCGATTTTAGTTTGCGTTGCCGGTGAGACCTTAACTTCCAATTCCTGCAAAACCGGCTCATAGCTTGTCTCGATGGAGGCGCGATGAAAACCGGCAGATTGTAAACGTTGATAGCAAGTATCGATATAAGCGCTGATTGCTGGAATCTCTAACTTGGCAGGTCGTGAAGGGGCAGAAAGAATACTAGGCCAATCCACAAGGCTAAGTTCTTTCACCTCCAATTTTTGACCTAATGTAAAGGAATAAGTCAGCACCAAATGATTGGAATTTGGTTCCGAATGAATATCGTATCCAACTTCAGGAGAGGTGAAGCCCTCTTGCTGCAGAAGGCCTTTTAGCTCACGTGTGTTGGATTCTACCTCCTGCGCGATCGCAACTGAACTATCGAAGACTTGGTAATAAAGTTCGTTACGCTTTTGTTTTAAGAGAGTTTTTAAGTAGCTCTCATCAATGCCTAGAATCTCAACTCTATCTAAGGTTGTTTCCGGCCCCTCATCAATTTCAATCCGATAGCGCACACGATCTAGGTCGGGATCCTTTTGATAATCGATGGTGACGTAAAGATGGCCAGCTTCATGATACTTACGCTCAATTCCGCTCACTAACAAATTAATAGTATTGTTGCCGAAGGGTTGCCGCCGCTTGAAAAGATTGATGGTAGAGAGTAGCTCCGAGGGGCTAAAGATCGTGTTGCCTGCGAAAGAGAATGATACAGGACGCCCAATGTTGCTTGTAATCACAAGAGTTTGAGCTTGAGGATTATTTGGATCTTGCTGATAGTTGGCCCGGATTCTTGCCCCGATGTATCCTTCTGATCTTAAACGTTGAGTCAGCGTGGCCTCGCTTAGTTTCAGATTATCCTGAGTAGCCGCGCGTCCAACCAAATCTAGCGAACTAAGAGCCTCTGCTCCTTTATCGGGGAGCGCATCCCCATCTACCTGTACCGCAGAGATGGTATTTTTCCCGCCCTCCATTAATGTCACTGCTAGGCGGCTGCAAAGCTCCCCGCTACTATCACATTCGATCTCTACTGCAGTTTGAAAATATCCGTTTTGTTGATACAATTTCTGGATGGCGGCTTTAAGTCGTGCCGAATCATTAGCGGATACGTTCGAATTTTCGCCTATCCGCATAGCGTGCATAATCTCAGAATTCTCGAAGTGTTTATTGCCATAAATTTTGATACGCACGCGCTTCAATGTTCCATCAAAGAGGGTGTAAGCTAGGTCGGCGCCCAAGGCAGTTTGCTGCTTAGTCGATACGGAGCTAAGCAGACCTGAGATACTCAGCCGGGGCGTAAGCAAGTAGCGCAGCTTCACGTTTGATTCCGTTACGTCGCTACCGAAAAAGCTCTCGCCAATTAGAGATAGTGCATCGCTAAGTCGTTTTGTGGCGATCACGGTCGGCTCAATGGCGCCGCGTTGAACGTTATAGGTGGGTTCCAAAGTAATGCTGTCAATTGTGGTCAAGGTTCGAAATAGGCGGCCGAGTCGCAGATCGGCCGAATCCTCGAATAGAGTAAATTCGCCCAGTTCGATGCCGCTCCTAGTATCAGTGTTTCTGGTTTGGCCGGGTAAGGTGTTGCCAGCCGTGAGCAGGGCCAGAATCTCTCGTTGTGTTAGTCCAGAGTCGGAGCTCAAAGTTAGTTTAGGATTTGTGAGAGCGCCACGCGCTTCAAGTTGCACTAATAGATCGTCTCCTTCAAGCGAGCGCACATTGGTTTCGCTATGAAGATCAAGCCAGGGCTCGGCTTCGCCGGGCTTAAAGGAGATGGTGGCCGCGCTAATCTCAAAACGCCGGTCTCTGAAACCAAACCAACCCGTTAGCGCGTCGAGACTACCTTCTATGTTTGGACTTGCTAGGTTTCCCGCAATTCGAATGGCCGCCTTAAGTTCGGCTCCTAGCCAGTTTGTAAGCACGAAGACATTGCGCTCGGCTTGAATCTGCAAATCTAAATTAATATCGGGTAGTGAACTGACCTGATCTTTTATGGCGTTGCCGCTGGTAATATATCCTACCAAACCCTTGATGATGGTAGTTAGGTCTAGAGTCTTTTGCAGTTCTGCGCTATCGACCGTGACTTTTCCAGAGAGTGAACTAGAGCCTGTTCCAAACTGAGCCACGAGATCCCCTGAAAAGGTAAGATTGGCGTTCTCGGCCGGTTCAAGGTTTAATCCGCGCAAAGCCAGAGTGATTTTTGAGGGCGTCGATCCGAATGGAAAATACGAGCCTAGAATCTTAAAACTGCCATCGTTGACCTTGCCGGACAGGTTGACGATCCTAAATTCGGAACCTGAGAGATCTAGATCGGCCTCAATTGCCGAACCGAAAATATCGGCTGATTCTAGGGAGAATTGCCCGTTTTTTAGAGAGGCTGCGCCCTTAAACGAGGGCGTGCTGATCGGCCCGGAAACTTCCGCATCCAATGCGACTGTGCCGCTAAGGTCGTCCAGGGATGGAATGGCCGCTAAGAGCGAGCTAAGATTTATTTGCCCGCGCGAGCGCAGATTGTAACCGTCGGCTAAAGAGAGCGCCCCCGACAATGAGAGCGTGGTATCATTTCCAACCAAATTAAGCTTGCTAAGAGAAAGTTCCCCGGTCTTAATGGGGATAATCTGCGATTCTTTGAGGGAGATTTTGTAAGGAGCACAGCCTACTTCCAAGGCTTTAAGATCAATGTTGCCGTTGCCGCGAAGTGGGCTCTCTTTGAAGGCGTAATTAATCGAAAATGTGCCTTGTGTGCATTCGACTTCTGGCATCAACTCCTTTAGCTGAAACTGCTTAATATTGGCCTGGAAAGTTCCTTCGGAATTCGAGGCCTTGAGCATGGCCGAGATGGTATCGGACTTATTAGATAGGTTTAGGGTCAACTGCCCGGCCTTAAGTTCGACTTTAGCATTGAGAGCCGAGGCAGCCTTCTGGTCTGAGACGCTAAGAATTTGTGGGCTAGCCTGCAAAACAGCTTGACCTTCCAATTGGCCGGCCTGTGTTAAGACCTTACCCGTACCGGTAAGAAAAAAAGCAGCGCCTACACCGGAGCTTCCTAATTTATAGTTATTCAAATCGAAAGCTAGTTCTTGAAGGTCCGCACCCTTACCGAGTGAAATGTTTGTGTGGGCCTTTAGTTGGCCATTCTGGTCAGTTAGGTCAAGTTCCAGGCCCGAGGCTGTTAGCAGTGAGCGATAATTGAGATTCTTTAGGGAGTACCCCAAACTCTCCAGTGAGCCGAGGCCTCCGGTGATTTGAAGCGCAGGATGGGCCGCTTCTCCGGAAAATGTAAGGTTGGCTCGCAGTGCTTCTACGTTTATGCCTTCCAGAGCGAATTTATCCGAGCTAATTTTAAATGCGCCGGAGATCGCCCCGCGCGATACACGTAGGGGCTTATCCAAAACAATAGAAGTATTAGGACCGGAGGCTTGGAAAGCATCAAGAGACGCGGCCAGCCCGGCAGCGCTGCTCTGAACTGAATAATTCCCAGTAAATTTATCCAAACTGATAATGGGTTTATCACTGGCTGCCATTATCTCAGTAGGGCCGGTATTTGAGAACTGCCCAGAGATGTGGGGCATATCTACGGTACCGGAAAGTTTCGAGTCTCCTTGAATTTGGGTGCGGATTATCTCCGCCAGGCTAAATGATTCGGAATTTAAATTGTAGTCGAGTGAACCGCTTAAGGCCGGGGTTGGCCGAATGGTTGAACGCGCGTCCAGCGTTATATGAGAATCGTTAATCAGTAAACTTAGCTTTCGAAAGTCGACGTAGTCGTCGGCTAGGTAAAGCTCGCCGGCTAACTCTCCTAAATCAACGGGCGCTTTCAGCTCGCCCTGATCGTTGCTAAGCTGCAAGCGGATATTCTTCACGCGTGGCTGCAACACGAAATTATTATCAGGCGTGCGCCACATCACCAAGTCAGCGCTGCGCGCCACCAGGCGACCAAACGAACCTTCTTCAGAAAACTTGCTGTTGTTCATCACAAGTTTCTGGAGCTTCAGTTTCCACCGACCCGGGTAGTCACGCTCGGGCGGTAAGGGGGCGGCCAAGCTCCCGATAAATTTATAGGTAGCGCTATCGGGGCCAAAGCCACGCGCGTTGCCTTCGATAAGATCTAGCTCTGTGAGCAGCACCTTGTGTTCTCTAATCTTAGCCAGGCTGAAGCTGGCCGTCAGTTTCTTAAAGCGTAACTTAGGGGTGCCATCGCAAACCAGGGCGGCATCCGTGGCCACGGCCCGAAGAGTGAGTAACGAGATCTTGACTGGTGCCGAACGGAAGGAGCATCCGGCCGAGGTGCGCGCCTCTTGGTCTAACATCTCTGTTAGACTTCGAGCGGCATAGCTTTTGACGTAGCTGATACCAACGCCTAGCGAGAGACCGAGCGCAAGACCGAGCATCCCCAAAATTAAGCCAAATTTCCGTTTTCTTGCCATTAGCGCTGTTAAGTAAAAGCCGGTTGTTACGATACTATTTGGAGCGCTACTATAACAAGGTGTCTTGCCTGGACGAAGCTCAGATTGGCATTGGGGAGTAGGTCTGGCTTCCTACATGCAACCAGAGCCTTAAGATCTGAGCATGTGCTTTTCTAGCCAGGCCGTGACCAGCGCTAAGGGGGCCCGTTTTTGAATTAGAGTCTTCTCGATAAATTTCGAACCAGCTTTGGCTCCTACTTTTAGTCTGTATCCGTTCAATCGAAGAAAAATCGCCGTCAGAGCAAACGCCACACGCGTGGCGCCGTCAACAAAGGGATGGTGAAGCGCCAGGCTCTGCAGGAGTGCGGCGGCTTGTTCTGATAAGGATTTATAATAACCAGACTTCGGACGAGCCAGGGCGCTTTCCAACAGACCCTTGTCCAATATTCCGGAGGCACCGCCAAATTCATGGATGAGTATTTCATGCAAATAGATGGCTTCATCGAGTGAGGGATAGAAGGTCTCTTTCTCGGAGCGCCGGCGACTCGCCGGCCGATGTAGATAGTGGCAAGGCCGTTTAGGGCGAAGCCACCACCGCCGCCCTCGCTGTCGCATCTGAACTAAACGCTAAGCGACAGCGCGCGGTACAGGCCCAGGCATAAGCTTCGCTAATCTCTCTTTTATTTAAGATGAATACGGAATATCTTCTAGTCCTCATGCAGCGCCGACCGTATACAATATTAAGTATCGCAGCCAGTCTTGACGGATTTATAGACGGACAAGGCCCGGAGCGTTTTGTGTTTTCCAACCCCGCGAACTTGGCCCAGATAGACGAGTTACGGGCCGAGTCAGATGCAATTCTGATCGGCGCCGGTACCTTACGTCGCGATAATCCCAAATTACTGGTACGCTCGTTAGAGCTGCAAAATCAGCGCCTGGCCAAGGGTCGGTCGAGGAATCCCGCAAAGGTTCTTTTAGCAAGCTCCAGCGTTTCTACCGATAATAATTTTTTCCGACTGGGGGATTCCTCCAAGATAATCTTTTGTGGCTCGCGTACCCAGATTGATGGGGCAGCCGACAGGACGGAGATCGTAAGGCACGCCTCAGAGCGGTATCCGCTCGGCGAAGTCCTGAATGTTTTATGTGAGCGCGGCGTGGCGCGGCTCTTGGTGGAGGGCGGCACCCAAATTAGTACCGCCTTCTTACGGGAACGGTTGATCGATGAGCTCTGGTTAACCCTACCGCCCATCATGTTAGGCCCCAGCGGAGGGGCTCGGCTTGTATCTCAAGAGTTGATGCTTGATTGGCTTTCAGTCAAGGAGACTTCGCAGCAGGGGGGGTGTCTACTAGTAAAATACGGCGTGCAGATAGCTAAACACTTTCCAGACTAAAAATCTTCCGCCAGCCATTTTAAAAATGCGGCTTGTTTTTGCCTGGTCTGTGCCCATGCACGCGTGCTGGCTGGGGTCTAGCGTGTCGCCGTTTTGGCGAAACCTAAAGCAACCGCTACTGGCCGGTATTTTTTCAACACAGCCTCTTCGTGGTGAATAAAATCAATGGGATAACCATTAGCGCCACAGGATATGCTCGCTGCGCTCGCACCTGTGCGCCTGACCGTTATCCCAGATTAATACTTGTGCCTTATATGGGTCGTACTTCGTCCCACCAGCGCCAGTATGTGCAAATTGCCTGACGTATGCGCTAGCGGCTTCTTCGTTCGGATCTATTGGCGCAGTCCAGCCGACTCCAAGTTGCCAGCCAGAAAACCGAGGGAACCACGCTGCGCTTTGCTCAATTAGCCCGCTAATGCCACCGAGTGCGACTAATACGGCATAACCCCCTAAGACCTATGATTAAGCTCGCAACAAGAAAAATCCTCGAAGTTCTAGCCTGTTTATTTTTTGCCATAGCTCCGGCAGCTCCGGCTTGGGCCGATGCTGGCGGCATTGGACCCGAATTACTTGGGCAGAGTTTGCGCAACCTTCCAAAAGGAAATGACGCTGTTGCCTGGAAGCAAGAGGTTGAGATTCATAGATCGGCTATCGGCGAAAATTTCTTGGCGCAGTTGCCGGACGGAAAGCGCTACGTTGCAGCTAGAACTGAGTTCTCAACTAACGAGACCTTAGCTAACGGGGCAAATTACTCTACTAGCGTGGCTCAGGGAAAATTACTGGGCGCGCAAGGTGAAAGAGCCGGCTCATACTTGCTTTCCTTTACGCAAGCCAGTGATGGGAGCTCGGGCGTTTACGGAATCTTTAGCGGCATAGATGGCAGCAGTTATGTGCTGCACGGCGCTAACCCCGATACAGCCATTTTGCAAAAGGAGGATTTACAGAAACAAGAGGCATGCGGACTGGGCAGAGAGATACAGAACCGGAATTCAAATTCGCCCAGGCATAAAACATGGTCACCAGTTCAAGCGAAAGATCTAGGCGAAAATACCGGTGGCGGCGGAGCGGTCGTGCCGTTTGATGTGGCTTTTATGGTGACTCCGCAGGTTGAGTCTGAGTGGGGAGGGTATGCGGCCGTGCTTTCCATGATCCATGTGATGGTAGCTCAGGCTAATAATGCTTACGCAAATAGCGCGATTTTACTGCGAATGAACCTTGCTGGGGTGCATGAACTTTCAACCAACGGCAGCGGCGATATCTATGCGGTCCTGGATCATCTGTCCAATCCAACGGACGGAGAATGGGATGAAGTTCCGGCCGTGCGTACCCAGCTCGGCGCCGATCTTGTGGCCTTAGTATATCAATCCATCGGCGGACCGTGTGGCCTGGCGCAAATGATGACCGCGCCAGATCACTCCTCCGAGAATCTTGTCTATAGCGTAACCCAAGTGAATTGCATCTCGGGATATACCTTTCCGCACGAGATCGCGCACAATATGGGGGCGCACCACAGCATTGAAGATGGCGGGCAGGGAATCTTTCCGTATTCACACGGCTTTAAACATTACGCTGGTCCGAATCAGATTGAGTACGCCACAATAATGTCTTATCCCCCGGGGTTTAGAATTCCGCACTTCTCGAACCCAGCCGTCTATTTTGAGGGCGATCCGAATTATCCGACCGGTATAGCAAATCAGGCCGACAACGCCCGCACGCTTAATATCACTGGGCCGATTGTTGCGGCATATCGGCAAAAGACAATTCTACATGTTCCGGGGCAATACAGCAGTATTCAAGCCGCTATCAACGCCGCTGTGGATGGCGTTGAGATTCAAGTCGCACCTGGTACTTACACCGAGTCGCTACTTATAAGCGCCAAGGCCATTCGCCTTGTGAGTAGTGGTGGCCCGGAGGTCACAGTGTTGCGTAGCACCGGTGGCACAGCAGTACTCCGTTTTGTGAACAGCGCCTCTTCGCTTGAGGGCTTTACCGTGAGAGGAAATCTTGGCACTAATTCGGCCATTCAATGTGTGAATAGCCAAGCGATTATCAAGGGAAATACTATTCGCGAGAACATTTTGCAGAGTGGCAGCACAACCAATGGCGCGGGTGTTAATCTTTCAAACTGCTCAGGAGCGCTGATCAATAATCTTTTTATCAATAACGTAACGGCACTAGGAAAGGGCGGGGCCGTGTCGATTGAATCTGGTAGCGCGCCGCTCTTGCAAAATAACATAATTGTTGAAAATAGCGCGCGTGCCACTAAGTGGTATTTAGGTGGAGGGCCTGGCGGAGGTGGTGTTTACATCGGCGCAGGAACAGCGCCGAAGCTTGTCAATAATACCATCTCCAACAATCGTGCGCCGGGCGGGGGCGGGGTTTATGTGGATTCTGGCGCTCTGCCAAGTATTCAAAACTGTATCTTGTCTGGCAATCTGGCGCCGGTTGGCGATATGCAAGACCTGGCAGTTCATGCCGCTGCCTTTCCGACAGTTGTCTTTAGTATGCTGGGAGATGCCTGGCCCGGCTTCGGAAATATCGTAGCCCAGCCCAAATTTCAGGACCGCGAGAGCGCCAACTATGAACTTAGGTCTAATGCACCCGGCATAGATCAAGCCAGCGGCGAACTCGCGCCCGTATTCGATGCGCTTGAAAGGGCCGGTTACGATGATCCCGGCGCAGATAACGCATTTTATTCTTACGATTTCGGCAATCATAGCCCGCGCGATATGGGCGCGCTTGAGAAACAGACTCCATCGCTTGCGCCCGAACCTTCCCCGGGAAAGCTTAGAAACGGCGATTTTAGAATTGATCTGGGGATGGATTATTATCCGGATAGAAGCAGTGATGACCGCGGCGCACAGAATAATTTCCCGGATGGTTGGGAATTTAAGCCCGATACTCCAGCAGCACTAGTTTATGAGAGCCCCGTATTCGGGGGGCGCGCAGTGCATATGCACGCCGAAGAGGGTTTTAATTATGTCTTTCAGGATATACCTGTTCAGTACGGGAAGGTGTATGAAGTCAGCGGCATGCTCAAAGTTCTGTGCGACAGTGAGAGTTGTTTTGCGACGGTGCTTAGCGAGTGCTTGGATGCCAATCATCAATTAATATCCGGCAGCGATAACTGCCAGCTCAACACAAGAAGCTCTGATATTCAGCGCATAACTTCAGACCGGAGCGTTGTGAGCTTTCAAGTTACGGCCGATAACTATTACGGTAAATTCATGCGGGTATACTGCGCGATAAATCCGCAGATTGATGCACCGCCACAATTGGGCACAGGGGATCTCGACTGCATGCAGTTTGCGGTAAGAGAGATCGGCGATGCTGATGTTCCACCGACCCCAACACCCACGCCCGGGCATCCTGGAAAGGAACGGGTTACGAAGTATGGCCTTGGGGGCTTGTAGGACAACGAACAAGCTCCGGCCTGACATCTGCCTAACATGGCAAAACCTAAATAAAAAACACGGAACGGGGTCCGTCAAGATCGAAGCGCGTAGTCCCCTCGCTCTTCTAATCATTGACGGACCCCGATTGTACCCGGTTGGATTATAAGCCACGTCCTGTCCTTACAAATGGCTAGACGGCGACTCTGGCCCCTCCGGTTCAACTTCCCAGCATTACAGCTCGGTTTCATCGCCCTCGTGGACTAGAACCAAGTTTTTGCTGGGCCGAGCAACTTCCACCAAAGGAGACCTTTTGGTAGTTAGTTGGTTGTGGTTCCCTTTCTTCGATATCCGCCCAAGATACTCTAACTCAAGGGAGGACTCTGCCTGGCTGAACCTGACCAGTCATACTGAAATCGTGACAGACTGAAGCTGTTCGTGGGGGCAATCTTTAATACAGTCGTCAAGATAGTCAAGCGTTCGTAGCTGCTCAAAAACCGCGGCGCAGAGTAGGGATATTATGGAGCGCCGACGACTCGTCGGCCGGTGCCAC
>CAZVWV010000093.1:626-15528 GCA_964631745.1 uncultured Bdellovibrionales bacterium | reverse complement strand
CTCCTTGCCAGTCGGATCGTCCTTTAATCGCTGTCTAAGCTCGCTCGGAGTTCCCATGCCTGCGGCCGGGGCCGAGCCCATCAAATTTCGGTAGTTGGACTGGCCGCGAGCTGCCACGAAATAATAAAGCACCGCAAGGCCTGAAAGCATCGCCAGGCCCAACGCCACCGCCGCTATTAAAGTAGATCCGTTCAACTCACACCCTTATTTTAGTAACTTGCCTTACCCACCAGATACCAAGAATGATCACTATCACGCCACCTTGCCAAACCTGCCAGCCCATCTCCGAAGCCCAAGCGCCCGTCACCGCCGCCGGATATATGAAATACAGATACACTTCTAAGGCCACTAAGATAGCGATAATGATCCAGATCGAGCCACGCTGCATTCCGACAGCGGCGCTGGCGGACGCTCGAAAAAATTGGCGTTTTCTAACTTGCTTGGCTAAGCGGTCTAGCGTTTCGCTTAAATTACCGCCGACCCTTCTGCTCAACAGTAAGGCCTGCACAAAAAGCTCAATTTCCGGATGAAAAATATCCTCACCGAACGACCCAATCGATTTATCCTCGGACACACCCAAGCGTAAGCGCTCACTCATCAGTAAAACCTCGTGCCTTAACAACGAGCCCTCTTCCAAGGACTGCGTGGCCGCTTCGATCGCTCCCATGATATTCATGCCGGTCTTTAAGAGCCCAACCAGCGAGAGCAAAAACTGCGGGTAATCGCTGTCAAAAGCTTTAAAGCGTTTATCCATGCAGAGATTTAAAAGCCATCCCATAAAAAGAGGCCCGCTCAGCAATGAAAATAGCTGCATGACTATGTTGAGCTTTAGCGACACCAAGCCAAACATAAAAAGACTCACGCCCACCTGAGCAAAGCGAAAAATTAAGGGGGTGATCGGCCACTGCGCATATTTCAAGCGCTTCTGAATAGTGAGTGCCGAGGTGGTGGTTTTTTGAACACGCGACTCTTGCGCCGATTCAAAGATTGATTGACGTTTGGCGCGCTCCGGGCTTGAGAAGCCCTCGTTCTGGCGCTGGGTGGCGACCAGATTACGAATATTCCCGCGCACACCGCTACTGCCAAAGCTGCTAGAGGTAAAGAATGTTATCGCCGTCAGTACCGCTGCCAAACCTAAAACTGCCAGCACTACCACTAATATAGTATCCATCTTCTCCCATTACCTATCGCTGCGCCTTGGGGGTCGGGCTCACCGTTCCAAATGAGATCTCCTGAGGAGAATCACCTAAGAATATGCCGTCTTCCGCCAAAAACTCATCAAAAGTGCTAGTCCACGAATCAACCCGCCAAACCGGATTCTGCCCGGTTTTGATTAGTGTAAACATGGGGCGAACTTGGATTACGCCCTCGACGAAATGTCCAACCTCCACGATTTCACCGATACGCGGCTTGCCGCTGCCTTTCTCACGAAAGAGCCAGATTACGATATCAACTGCCAGAGCGATCTGTTGCCGAATAATATCGATCGAAACAGATTTTTGGGCTCGCCCAAGCAGGCTCTCCAAACGTACCAACGTCTCTCTTGCGTTTCTGGCATGGATGGTAGACATACCCACGTGTCCGGTCTGGGCGCTCTCCAAGAAGGCCTCGGCCGCATACGGTGTACGCATCTCTCCTAATAGCACTCTTGTGGGAGTCATACGCAGAGTTGTTTTAATATGTTCTTGAAGGGTCACTTCTCCTACGCCCTCGACGTTGGCGGTTCGAGAGACGAGGGATCTAAAATACGGGTTGTTAAGATTCAACTCAGGCGTATCCTCGACCGAGACAATCGACTCTTCACCGCCAAACTGCGTGGCGAGACACTTCATCATGGTGGTCTTTCCGGTACCGGTTTCCCCCGCTATCATCAGAGTAGCTTGGCAAGAACGTACGGCGCTGGCCAAATAATTCACGATTAAGGGCGGAGCCACCTGGTAGCTCACAAGCGAATCTAAGCTAGCTTCCATCAAACGCGGCACACGTAAACAAAGCAGCGGTCCTCTCGTGCCGCAAACGCTTTCGTGAATGGCGCAGATACGTATCCCGTTAGGGAAAGCTGCGTCAACCGTATGCTGCTGTGTCGTAAGTGATTTGCCCAAGCGCAGCAAGAGCCTGTCAATAAAAGCAACGTAGGCCTGGTGGCTGGGCCAATGAATTCCGGTGGTCTCACTCACCTTACCGCGTTGCAACACCACAGTTTGATAATCGTAGCAATGGATATCGGTAACTTCCTTATTATCAATCAGGGGCTGAAGCACACCCCAGCCCATCAGATCTTTCTGAAGGTGGATAATAATATTGGCGCGCTCGATGTCGTCTAAGCTTTCGCCCCGACGCTTTAAGACTTTATCAACGGCAGAGGCGATCTTCTGTTCCGAAACGATCTGCACCCCATCTTCGCCGGACTGCACATCCATGTCGCTTCCGAGCTCTCGACGCGCTTCACGCAGGATAGTACTGGCAAGCGGCGAGAGCGTACTCCGACTCGGTGCCTTCATCATGCTGCTGGAGGTGCCCGATGGCGTAATCGTGCCGCGCGGCGCTTGGGAAGTCTTTAGGGCGGGCGCGTTATTGGCTTCACTTTTGGGTTGCTCGCTACCTGAGCCGCTCTTTTCGCCGGCCTTTTGTAGGACGCTGGCGCGATCGATTGGCTTATGCGATGTGGCCCGTGTAGAGAACAACCCGAGGATCGAGTCATTATCGTTATTAGACGTCATACAAACCTACAAAATAAAACCCAGTGCGTGAACGGGAAACTGCCACCTATTCCGGCACCATCTTACCACCAGGCAGGACCTTAAACTTCTTCCCGCCGATCATTACTGTACCTTCTGTGCGCTCTTCCTGACCTTCTTCGCTACCGTTTCTAAGGTCGCTAAGGGTGACCTTCTCGGTGGCGGCGCTCTTTCCGGAATCTATATCACCGCGAAGAGTAAGAGTGAGCGTGCCGTTTGAGGAGGCTAATGAAATCTTTGCCGCGTCGCGATCAGTAACGAGCAAGGTCACAGTGCTTGGCACTGCTTGCCCGGAGGCCTGCCCGCTCTGATCGGTTTTGCGCTCGGCCGAGAGCACCTTAGCATTTTGCACAATTAAAGTTACCGCTTGCTGTCCCTTGTCGGCGTAAATCCAATGCACGTCAACGCGAGCTCCCGGTTGAGTGAAGCCTTCAACGGAAGTGCGTTGATCGACTCGAATCGTGACAGCGCGATATCCATCGGGGATATTTACGGTTAGCGAATTAGCGGGTCTAACCTGCGTGATCATGTCTTTGTGAAGCGGCTGCCCGGCCACCACTAAGGATCGTGAGAAGTACCCCTTGATTTCTTCCGTGTCCTTTACTGAACGCGGATCCACCGCCACGGCCGGGCGGCTCTCTTTACGGAACATGCCGGGTTCAAGCGCTGTTCCCATGGCGACATCGGCCACCGGCACGAGTACGTCCACCATCTTAACAGAAGCTTCCCGTTCAACCACGATAGTCTGAGTGGCGGCTGTGCCCGGACGGTTAGCGATTATTGTAAAAGCTGCGATGACGCAGATAACGGCGAAGACGACCCCAACGATAACTACAATATTGGTTCGTTGCCTGCGATTGACAGGGCCAACGCCCCCAAACCCCCTAGCCATAAATAACCTTCAGTAAAATACTTAAGTTAATGTACCACGAAAATCTAATCTATCAGCGGCACAATTTTATTACTTCACTACTACTTCACTTATTCTACCCTATCGGTAGAATCTTTAGGAAAGCTAAGCGGTTATATTGAAATACCTTTTTGGGGAGCAGAACGGGCCCTCAGAAAAGAACTGTTGAACGACACCCAACTGAAAGTCAGTTTAGTGAGCTCAGATAGGTGTCGCCAACTAAAGATCCGAGACCAAAATTAGCTATTAAGCGAGTTCGAAACTTTGCTGAACTGGGCACTAACTGAAGTACCAACAGCCTGAATCGCAACAATCGCAATAACCGCAATTAACGCAACTAGTAACGCGTATTCAACCAAGCTGGCCCCTTTCTCCCTTTGCTTCTCTACTTGGGCTTCATTGGTCTTAAGATCATTCACTTCTTTCATTATTTCCTCCAGCTAAAACTTCCCTAAGTTAGGTGCACCATGCGCCCCAACCGTGAGAATCCCGCTACACCGAACGGATTATATATACACTAGCATTACCAGTAACAAATAAAACCCGAAAGAGCTATTTTAGCCTCTATTTTTCAGGTATTTCACCGCTTTAGGGTTGGATGCAAGTCAAAGGCCAGGCGCTTGGACCATACCAACTGGTTATGGGAACCAAACTCAGTTTCGCCCCTCCTCCCCAGGCAAGGCCTTTTTGGCGAACATCTTTTTGAGCCAGCTCTGGTTATCATCGATCTTGCCGCCCATGGGCTGCGCTTCGCCGTTTGGCGCGATAAATCCTTGCGCTCCGCTGCCGGTGGGGGTCTCAATAACCCCGATATCCCGGGCTATGCGTTCAAGCACTGCGCGCGTGTTTTTCTGACCCATACTGTAAAGCGTACGGCCGCTGCCCGGCCAGAGAGCGCCCTTTGAATCGGTCGGCACCGGCGGAAGCCGCCACGGGGCCTCACCCAGGTGATGCGCCGGCTCAAGCTCCGCCGCAATCTGCTGCACTCCCAGCAAACTCCCAGAGGATGGATTGACCAAGAACACGATGCGGTCCGTGCTTCCAACCAAAGTCTTCACGAAAGTCAGATAGAGATCCACCGCCGTGAGACCAAGAATAGTATCATCGATAACGATCAAGACCACATCGGCCACTCGCAACAGTCCGCCCGTGGCTGGCCCCATGCGCCCGCCTGTGTCGATGATGATGGTGTCAAACATTACCCGGGAAATTTCCACAATGCGCTGAACAAGATTCAGCCCATCGGTGTGGCAGACTAGATCCATAGATTCGGCCATGCGATCGGGCGGCATCAAAACTGAGACATCGCTGCTGATCGGAATCAGAGCATCTTTAAGGGATTCTCTCGAAATCTCGCGCGAGCCGTTCACCCAGGAACTTACAACTTTGGCCTCTGCGCCGTTTACCGTAAGCGATCGGCTGAGATCCCGTGTCTCGACATCTAAATCCCAGAGCATTGTGCGGCGATGATAAACGCTAGCCACCTCGGCCAGCGCGGCAGCTATCGACGTAGCGCCCACTCCGCCCTTGGCATGCGTCACCACAACTACTCGCCCCTCACGCGTACGCCCGTCACGGCGAAACTCGGCGTGTATAGCAACAAGCTCTTGTAAGAAATCCAACGGACTTGAACTGTCGGGGAAAACTTTGCGCACTCCAACCGAATGCGCAGCGCGGAAGGCTCCGCCGCCATAAGATTCATCGGTCACAAACATGATAATGTGTAACCACGGCACGGCCGACATGGCCTGCCTAGCTAACGCGATTGCGCGCTCACCTAGCCCTGAACCTAGCACCAGCACATCGGCCTCCGGCGCGCGGTCAGCAAAATCACGATCGTTCACTAACTTGACTTTAAGGTCAAGCATCTCCACGTCGCTCTGATTGAAGGCTTCTATGCGCTTGGCGCAGTAAGCCTGCGACTCCGTGCTGCTATCAACAATTAGTAATTTCATTATCCTTCTTGAACTCGCTTTCCAAAACTATTCGAATAATCCAGGCCAGGCCATACGAAGTGCCGCAAAACCGATCCCGATTCCTATCATAACCGCAAACACCGACAGAATAACATCAATCCAGATCGATCTATTAACATTTTCGGCAATCTTGGAGAGTCTCTTGAGCCGCTCTTCATCAATTGTGCTGCCGGTGATACTTACCTCACGCGGAATCAACGGATTTTCCCAGGTACCCGAGACTAAATCTTTATAAGCAAGCATCTGCTCCATCTTTACCGGCTCGTGGATCGTGTCTTCTTGATAAACATCGTTTGCATCTAAGATGTGAGTATCGATGATTGAACCATCGTTTCTATCTAGGATGTGTGAATGGTCGATCTTACTATCCCAGGCAGCAGCCTTTGCGCCGCCGCTCTCAAGTTTGCGCTTTAAGCCTCTAATCTCAGTGCCGGTTGAGTCCTCGCGCACACTCATGCGTGGCTTACCGTCGCCCGCCGGTCCCTCCTCAAGTACTGGACCAACGTAGGTCCGCCCGGCCTTAGGCCGCATCTGAAAGGCTCCAGAGCTAGTACTTGCGGCGTGCGGCATCAGCTCTTGCAAATCGTAAAACATCTCGGAGGCGGACTGATAACGATCCTCCGGATTCCGCGCCATGGCCTTTAAGATAATCTGATCCAGACGTTTCGGACATTCGCGGCGCAGTTGGCTAGGTGGTTTGGCGTCCGATTTTAAGCGCTTGGTCATGGTGGCGTATACGCTATCCCCTCTAAATGGGGATTCTCCAGTGATCATCTCATACCCAAGAATACCGATGGCGTAAATATCCGAGCGCCAGTCGACCTGAGAGTTCAGCATATACTCTGGACTTACATAATCGATAGTTCCAACCACGCCGCCATGCTCCGTGAGACGCGGACCATGCCCGGTTCTAGCGATTCCAAAGTCTGCAATTTTAACGATGCTGTCTTTGGTTAACAGAATATTTTCAGGTTTGAGATCGCGATGTACTATTCCGGAATCGTGAATGGCCTGCACGCCGCAGCACATCTGACTTATATAGTTTACTATCTCAGGAACGGGCAATGGTTTTTCGGGATCTTCTAATTTATCTGCTAGCGCCCCGCCGTCCACGTACT
This sequence comes from uncultured Bdellovibrionales bacterium, assembly GCA_964631745.1. Classification (GTDB taxonomy): domain Bacteria; phylum Bdellovibrionota_C; class UBA2361; order UBA2361; family JBGSMV01; genus CAZVWV01. The sequence goes on along the minus strand of CAZVWV010000093.1, from coordinate 8,786 downwards.
CCATGGTGTAAGCGATAAGATTGCCGTCTTTTAAATACTCATAGGCCCTGACCACATTGGGATGAGAGACACCGTAAGAGGCAAAGATCTCGTTTTGAAATCTGGCCGCCGCAATTTTGTCGCAAGCCACTTCGGGAAAGAGCACCTTGACCGCCACTAAATGTCCTGCAAGCTCCCGGTGACGGCAAGCATACACTAATCCCATGCTGCCTGCCCCAAGACATTTCACTACTTCATAGCGTCCTGCTATCACCGTTCCCGGTTGCAAGCTAATTAGGTGCTCATCTGCCATTCCTGCCGGACACACTGCGTGCTCCACTTCCTATTAGACTCAGCCTTGAGTCCCACGCGCGATAACACACACATGGAATTTCCTGTTACCAAACTTGATAATATCTCCGTGATCAAGAGAGGTTTTCTCTCCCGAAAGCTCCTGCTCCTCTTCCGAGCCGAAGCGCTGCACACGTGTGCCAAACTCCGAGAGTTGATCCAACACCTGAATCTCGCCGTTTTGACTAATTCTCATTATTGCGTGCTGCGGCGAAACCGTGCTGTCACTAACCAATATATAATTCCCACCACTTGGCGCTTCCGATGTTACGATAATACGGCCGGTTCTGAGCTCATACACCGTGCCATTTTGATTCTGATCAAAACTAACCAAAAACCCAACCAAGGGAGCTTCCTGAGTCCAGACAGCGCACTCACCTTTGGGCCGAACTGCCGGAGCCACAAACGTATGCGCAGGCGTGGCATTGGCTTGCGGCGCTAGAAACCCGCGCGCGTTGGCCTCAGCCGCAGGACGATAACTGCTGCCGGCGTTTTCAAATACACCGCTTCGCGCAGTCGGCGTTGAAGCACTTTGGCCAAGCTCTTGGGCGAGTCGCGCTCGCACCTCGCCGGTTATGTCAGGGGTGAGCATGACCGTACGATTCCTAGCGCGCGGCGCGGATTCGTTGGGTCTGTCAGCTTCCTGGGCTTCTTCAAACTCAGAGTGTTTATCGTTGTCCATTGCCATTCTCCTGAATTAAGATCTCTTAAAATTTTTCACAGACTCAGTTCCCCATCCTTGTCATCATCACAACTGCCACTATGGTAAGAAGGATCGCAAGCAAAGAGAGAATCAAACCGTCGCGCACTAGCCGTGCAATCATTTTAGGTGGAATGCCTTGCGGTTGCGGGCGCTGCGCGCGAACTTTTGGGCGGGCGTCGTAACCGATGGGCGGCTCTTGTCGCAACTGGCCTGGCAACGGAATTACAGCAAGCGTGATATTATCAAAGCCACCACGTGATTTGGCTAACTCCACAAGCCGCACGCAGGCGCGCTGCGGCGTGGCTTCTGAAACGGCGCTGGCGATCTCTCCCTCGCTCACCAAACTATAGAGCCCATCCGTACAAAGCATCAGACAATCTTGCGGCTCACCTTCAGAGATTTCCCAGATCCAAAATTTTCTGGTGGAGACTTCAAGCCCCGGTTCGGATCCTATGGCCCGAGTTAACACGTGCGCCTGCGGATGTGAAAGCGCATCTTCGGCTTTAATCTGCCCGGAATCGACCAAGGACTGAACAAAAGTGTGATCGGTTGTTAACTGCTGAATGGCACCGTCTCTGATAAGATAGCCGCGCGAATCCCCGACGTGCGCGATTACGACTTCGGCACTATTAAAAATTGCGCCCACGATGGTCGTACCCATCCCGGCAAAAGCTTGATTTTGTCTACGTAAGACTATGACTCTGTTGGCTTCAAGGATGGCGCCTTTGAGCGCCGCTTCCGGTTGACGTCCGGGGATCGTTTCCAGATCTCGACGAATGGCATCGATAGCGAGCTGCGCCGCCAGTTCTCCACCCGCCTCACCGCCCATGCCATCACACACCAGCCAGGTAAGGCCGGCGTCGGATTCAACCACCGCATAACGATCTTCATTGAGCGTGCGTTCGCAACCTGTATCGGTGATGGCTGCGGGCACACGCAAAGATTCAGACGCGTCCGCGTCAAATGGCGAGCGTTTATCCATTCCCTCAGAAAGCATGCTAACCTGTCTAAAAACTTCCCAAAAAAACCTGTATACCTATCGGCAGACCAGCGCTCTAACTATACTATTGTACTGTAATAATGATTCAGTTTGTGGGGTTATCGGTCCGCTCCTGAAAAGTTTATCTTTGCGCCGCCTCGGCGCAAAGATAAAAGACATCAAATCAATTAGTTAGCGGAAGTTACCGCTTTCTAATCTCGAAAATCGTGTGCGGCTCGCCCGACACTAACCGGGTTTCGAACCCCTGTTTTAAAATCCAATTTGAGAGATCGATCCAGCCCGCGTCGTTCACTGTGTAATCGCCGATCTTGTCTCCCCTATGTTCCCGGAGCGGCAGCCCGGCCTGAATCCATTTCTCCTTAAGATTCTGAAATCTGCCGCCCACAAGCGCACGCAAGGCCGAAAGAGACTCAATCTGCTTCCAGCCGCCTTTCTCTTCTGCATCCGCAGGTGCGGGTGTGCTCCCGCTAATTTTTCCTAACCGCTCTAAAATTTCATACGCCAGTACTTCCTTCCTCGAGTCAATCGCATTAGAGACAGTTCTTTCAATGCGCTCGATGAAACCGTCCAATAGAATCTGGTCGAATTCGGCACTGGCAAGCTTGTCGTCTAAGGCATCAACGCTTTCGCCGGTCTCATCCTGGACTGATTTATCATCGGGCCTGGAGCCCTTCTTAGATCTGTGACTATCAACCAAATGGGTCACTGAATGGGCTTTGGGTCTTTTTGGCGTAGTCATGTCACTGTCTATTTTGCCAGCACCGATTGGATCTCTGCAAAAAGTTTCTTTCGTCCAACCGGTTTTACTAAAAATCTAGCATAGCCTTCAAGCTTGGCCTCGTCAAAACGCTGCCCCTCCGAGTGCCCACTCACCACAATCACCGGTAGATCAGCGCCAAAGAGGCTACGCGCGTAACGAATTATATCAACCCCGCTACCATCTTGCAGCTCCAAATCTGTGATTAAGATACGCGGCCTGCCGAGATCGTCCAACATTTTTCGTGCCTCGGCACAGCTCGCTGCCGTATGGGCCTCAAGATTTAAGGCTCCCGCGACGCGCTCGTAAAATACACTAATCTCAGAATCGTCATCAACGAACAAAACCCACTGAGCTCCGCTGCGGCGCGGTAGAGCAGAGCTTAGGCTCGAGCTTAGACCAAGGGCAATAACGTTATTGAACTGTGGGCCCGGCTTCTCCTGAAGCATCGCTCCGCCACAGGCATTTACAAATTCTGAGATACGTCGAATAGGTGCCGGAAGCTGCTCCGCCGACTCGAAATCCAGCGCGCGAATGCTCCCGTTGTCGCTTAGCTCGATCTTGATCTGCTGATCTACAAGGCTAGATTCAACGTTAATCTTCCCACCTTTAGGAAGTTGCGCCTCAAGGTACCGCAAGAGGCCTCTCAAGGCCGTGCCAAAATATTCTCCGCTGCAAACCTTAACTATGCGACCGGTCTCGACTCGATTTGTGACCAGCACCTGCATGCCTTTACGAAAGGCTCGGTGAGACGCATAAACAGAGAAATCATCCATTAAGCCGCTAAAATCACGTTGCTCTAAGGGGAAGTTCGCAAGGCTTTTATCTAACTCGCGCTCTATTTTAAGATCTGAAACTTCGTAGGATAAGGCGCGCGCGCCTATTTCGATTCTCTTTAAAGAAGCCTTGAGCGCTTCCTTATCGGCTGCTCCCGGCAGTGCCAAGCTATCCTGTGAATTGGCGCAGATAATCGAGATGTCTTGGGCCATGTTGTTTACGTGATGGATCAGCTCGTGCACCTCGTACTCCTGCTCGCTGATGGAATGCTGGGTCTCCGAAAGCAAGCCTGACGACAAAGCTCTTGTTCGCATAATTTGCAGCCCGGTTCGAAACACCGAGACCACATAGGAAAGCTCATGGAACACCCGACGAAACCCAACCAGCGAGAACCACTGCATGGCCGGCGCGACAATTAAGATCTGCTCCTCGCGTTCATGTTTTAGGTGGATAGCCCGGAACACCATAACGCGCTCCGGCACACTTCCAAACCAGCCTTCTAAGGCCGGTATAAAGTCAGCGCCTAGTTCGGCGCGCGTAAAAACGGCATCATGAAATTCTTGGTCCATTGATCGCTGCCAAAGACCGCGATAGTAAATCGATTCCGACCTATCTTGTGAGATGAAACCGTTCTCAAAAATTTCGGCGCGCTCATTACCGTAAATCACAAGCACGCGAGACAACAGTGACAGCTCCATCCCCAATGTCTTAATTAAACTCTCGGAATTTACTGCCTCGCACAGGCGCAAATAATCAACAATAGAGATATCGCTAAGGAATCGCAGGCGAGCCGCGCCCGAGTTCCGAAGGGACACGACCGCTAGAAGCGCTAGGGCCGCAAGACCTAAGAATTGGGGGAATTGCAACCCAAGAGCAAACACACTCAACAGATGCAAACTTGCCAGAACTATCTGCTGCCAAACCCGCCACGGGAGAGAGAAATTGAGTAACATTAGCAGTCCCACATAAGTGGTCCAGGTCTCCCCTTGAGATTTCGTCAGGGCTAACATTCCCGCGCCCCAGGCAAGGGAAAGAAGCGCCGTAAGAAAGCTCAATAGACTGACACTGTTGCGGGCTTTGGCTTTGAGTACTAGGAAAAGCAGCAAGGTTCCCAGGCAGGCCATCAACAACCAAAAGATTCCGCCTTGAAGCTCTTTGGAACTTAAAATCCAAAGGTAAAAAGCCAAGCTTCCCGAAATAAGCACCGAGATGCCCAGCGTGTTAAAGGCATTCAGACGCTCCCTCAAAAGCCAGTTTTTTAAAATACTGGCCTGAAGGTAGTCAAAATCGGTGCTTGTGTTAGGGTCGCTCATACCCTCTCTTGCTAACTTAGCTCTGGATCCATGCCCTTTCCACAGCTGGCGCAGATCACCTTGCCGTTGATGTCCGGCGGCACCTGAGGCTGATGTGAAAAGGTAACCAGATACTGACGCGCCCCACATGAAGCGCAGGCGGGCAAATTATTCTTGGAGTCCAGAAATAGATCCCTTGAGGAGGGCGCAACATACCGCTCAAGAAACACTTCAAGCGACATGTTTGCAGGCGCTTGAGAATGCGCCTCGCCAATAATCTCGCGAACCCTGCCTAAGAAGGCCTCGTTCTGGGCCTCAGGCGATCCCTTCACGATATAGTCGACCGCACCCTCCTCGATAAATCTTTTCTTAAGATGCACCGAGGGATTCCCTGTAAAAATAATAGCGTATGAAACGCGTTTATCCCGTTTAATTAAACTAAAAAGGTAAGACCCTGATCTGTCACCTAAACCGATATCTAAAACCGCCAGCCTAAACTCTTCCGTCTTTAGAGCCTCTTCAGCCTCGGTGACGCTCTCACACGCCATGACTGCGTAACCGTTTTGAGTAAAAAGCTTTTGCAGTCGCTCACGCTCGGGCTTACCGTCTTCAACTACAAGTATATCCTTCATGGCATCTTTCGTTATGGTTAAGTCATCCCAACTTACTAAGGGCTAAGTGTAAGATGCAGGAAAAAGTCTGTATTGTTCTTAATGAAAGGGAGCCGCACAAGGCAAGAGCGGCCGAGACGCTCGTGGCTCATCTAAAGGAGCTTGGTATAACAGCGTCTCGCCAACACGTTGACCAAAACATCGTTAAGAACCTGCTTCAAAAGCGTCCGCGCATTCTTATTCTGGATTATCTCTTAGGGGATTACAGTACCGGCTTAGATTTGCTTAGTGCCTTTACAAAACAGAGCTCCGAAAGCCCTCCGGTTGTGTTTTTTCTGACCGATGAGCCCAGCGTGCAGGTGGCCGTAAGCGCCATGAGATCGGGGGCGCGTAACTATTATGAACTCGATCACCCGCGGGCATTGGCCGACCTTTCGCGTGAGGTCGAAGAAACCTTGCATAGTCAGAGAGAGTTTAAACGTCTACCGCTTAGGACCCATCCGGATCTGGATGAACTGATCGCTCAATCGGCTGGCTCCAGAGCAATGATCAGCGCTGCCAAGAGTTTGATAAAGGCGGACACCGGAATAGTACTGATCAGCGGACCGCCCGGCAGCGGCCGAAGCACCTTAGCTAAATCGATTCATAAGAGCAGGTGCGTAAACTCGCTTCTTAATCGAGAAAGTTTGCGAGTGTTTGACAAGCAACTGAATTCACTCGCCGATCTTCAGCGACATCTAGGTCTCACCCGCAACGGCTCGCTACTTCTTACCGAGATTGAAGAAGATGATGGCAGTCTTCTTGATTTTATCTCACGCTTCAAGACTAAACTTTGGCCTGAAGCTAAAGGTTCGCACTACAACTGCTATCTCTATTTAAGCGCGAGCGACGAGCAATGCGTGCGCGCTTGGTGTCAGTTACTTAAGATTGATAAGTTGCGCGTGCCACCGCTTAGCGAACGCTTAGAGGACATCGCCCCACTGGTTCAGAGGTACATTCGAGACGCTCAAGAAAACTCGTCCGTCAAAATAAGGCCTCTCAGCTCAGATTTTATTCATTGGCTTACCCAACTTGCATGGCAGGGCCAACTTCAAGAGCTATATGCCTGCGTGTCCCAAGCGATCTTGCGTTCCGACGAAGATGATCAGGAGCTTAAGCAACTCGTCCAAGATCAACGTGAACTGATGGCCCAGGAACGAGAGATCGCTTCGCAACAACTACTCGAACCCTACAGTGCGGCGCTGGCGCTGGAATGCGCAAATCACTCTTACCGCATCGCCGCCGCTAAACTCGGCTGCAGCGTGCGCACCCTTCGGGAGAGCCTCAAATGAAAGCACAGTCCCCAGCACTGCATTTAGTGCCGGCAGCATTTGGCTCAGCGGATTTTTGCCGGAGAGTGACCTCACTATTTCATCAGTTCTCAAACGAAATCAAGCTGCAAAGTGGCTCGATCCCAGAGGCTTGGACCACGCTGGTGGAGTGCAAGCCCAATTTTATTTTAATCGAGATCGGTCTGCATCACACAGATCGGCTACACCGCACCTTACGCCGACTACTGGAGCAGATTCGAGAGCGCTTCGATCAAGAGATCTTCGTGGCCGTATCATTGAACGCTCCGGATAACTTAGCTTACGGAGGTGATCTGCTTTTTCAAAACGACTTTGATCTAAAGCCCTCTGGATTTGTCGACACTTTTTTAGCCTTGCCCCCAGGCAATATGCCGGGCACTCCCGCCTTTAAGGAACAGCTACATAACTGTATCGAACTTGTGCTGTTGGAATTAAGACGCCGCGCCGAAGGCCAGATACCGTTACCCTCATTAGGGATGCCGGGCTGGGCTAACTCTATCGCCGATCCGGCCAGCCGCGAGCTTTGGATGCGCTGGCTGCCGCGCTATGCTAGTTACACCAATGAGAATCCCATAATTATTGGGGAAACCGGAACCGGTAAAACCAACCTAGCCTATGCCCTGCATCTATTGTCGGGTCGTAAGGGCGAATTTGTTGCCATCACCCCCAGAGACTTTTCTTCATCGGAGCTGATACAAGCCGAACTTTTTGGAGCGGTGGCCGGCGCCTACACCGGAGCGGTGGACAAGTGGGGCTTGGTGAAGCGTGCCGAGAAGGGCACATTATTTATCGACGAACTTCAGAGCATCGATAAGGACCTTCAAGGGAAACTGATAACATTTATTGAAAACAAAATTTATCGCCGCGTGGGAAGCGCCGAGACCGTATCGGCGGATGTGCGCTTTGTTTTTGCATCCAATCGCACACTGTATGACTTAATGCAATCGCAGGTCCTTCGGGATGACTTCGCATATCGCTTGGAGCGCGTGCAGCTCGAACTTCAGCCCTTAAAGATGCGCCGGCTAGATGTAGTCTCAGCCCTTGCTTATGCCTTGGCTAAGATTCAGAGACAGCGGCCTAACGCCTTACACACACAGGGGATAACCTCGACCGCCTACCGTATGCTTATAAGTCAGTACTGGCCCGGCAACCTAAGACAGCTTGAAAACACCGTGGCAAAACTCTGCGAAGTAGCAGACCTCGCGGGCGAGACCATAATCGACGAAAAGATCACTAGCAAAGTTTTCGGCACGCGCATCTCCTCCGTGATCAGCACGGCGTCAGAGCTCTTAGCTCAAGCGTCCCTAAAATTGGCCGCGCATGCCGCACAAAACGGGATCG
>CAZVWV010000093.1:0-587 GCA_964631745.1 uncultured Bdellovibrionales bacterium | reverse complement strand
CCTATGAAGAACAGCATGCCCACGACGTCATCTCCGACGCGCTCGAGGCCAACGCCGGAGATGTCAAGCTAGCCGCGGCTTTGTTGAAGGAGAGTCCGGATGAACTTGAAATATTCGCGGAGGCGGTCATGGCCAAAAAGGAGAATTGCTGATGAGCTTAATCACAATTTCTGAATTTAAGCAGCTCTCGTGTCTCTCGGACCGGGCCCTAATTTGGTTGCTAGAGAGAAACTTGATCGAACTCGTCCCGGGGCCGCATTCAGCTTGTATCGATATTGAAAGTATCAAAATCAAAGATCTGATTAAGGCCCTCTCCACGCGCTCAGAAGACCTTTGGAACCTCAACGGCTCCTGGATCGAAGAGCGCGTTGCCTCAGTTTGCATCAGCAAGCTCGAGGAGGTTCTGGAGTTGGCGCTGGCTCAGGCCGAGCGACTTTGATTCATCATTGTTAGCAGAAGCTTTCCGTCCTCGGCATTCTCGGCCTACACCTTAGAGGTCATCCACAAATTCTTCGTGGTTAAATTGTTTAAGATATTCACCACGAAGAGCGCGAAGAGCACGAAGAATTTGTGGACTGCCTCTACGA
>CAZVWV010000092.1:10351-16281 GCA_964631745.1 uncultured Bdellovibrionales bacterium | reverse complement strand
GGCGCTGAGCGCCCCCCGCGGTTGCGTGGTGGTGGGGCCAACCCCAAAAACTATAACCCCACTAAACCCCCCGGCCGCCGCGTCGCCGCCGCTACTTAATATCCCTGCTTCGCCCGGGGTTTTTGAGCAAATACTGCAAAGGTTGATAACTTCATGAGATCATATGAAAAATCGGATTTCACGCTCGTTCACCAAAAAGCTCTTCCAGAACAAGACACATGCGCTCAGCGCGCCGATGCGGATCGACCAATCCTTCCCTGTTTATCTCTTCGACGGTTTCCCAGATTTTTCGGCCATCGTCGAGGTTCTTCCAAACATGCTCCGCACAGGGCACGGCATAATTAGGGTCTGATTTTAGCTCCTGTATACGCTCCCGCAAGGCCTGCGGGAGGTCGTTGATTCCTTGCACTGCGTTAAAATTCCCTCGGCCAAAAACAAGCGGATTATCTTCTCCTGCTATTAAACTCCTGGAATCCCCAAACTTAAAGTATACTAAAGGTTTCCCCATCAAATACCCCATGGAGGCCTCGGCCACAGCGCCCTCATCAGGCACCCGCCCTGACGCATTAAACACGAGCGACCCGCAACGAACAACAACCTGATAGCAATCAAGCGCATCTATGGCCCGCAATAACCAGAACTTGGCCTTCTCGGCAGAATGCCCCCGCGCTTCAAGGCACGGCTCTATGCGGGCGAATTCCAAGCCGTCACGATGCGGAAGAAACGTTCGAAATCCGTCAGCCTCGAGTGCTGCCGCCATCTGCGCCATCGTCTCCCTTTCGGCATCATTAAAAAGCGGTCCGGCGCAATAAACAAGATTTACGTCCCTGGTTGGGTAAATCACGCATGGCAATTCAGCAGCCTCCGCAGTCGGCTCTTGGGTTGATGTGGCTATATCACGCAACAGCGCCATACCAGAGCCCTGAAGGATCGAAAGATCCTGTGCCTCTTCGCTCTGCGCGGCTATTTCTGGCGACTCGCCAATAACTTCATACCGCTTAAAAATTGCGCGGACGAGACCGTTACAGGCTTCCTTTACGGTGCGGTCCAGTTCGGGCACGGCCAAAACTCGGTGCGCTTCAAATAGGATACGGAATATTGTGCGGAGCGGGAGCGCCTGCTCCCCCCTAACGATCTCGCGAAGAGTGTCAGCCGCAGCCTCGGCTTGCCTATCGTCTCTGGAATTCATTAGTCCGACCAGAACGCCGACATGACATGGATCTCGATACCCGTAATAAGTGTCATAGTGAGGGTTGCCTGTATCGAACTTACGCAATGCTCTTGGACTGCCGCCGAAGTCGTCAGGATCGTACATGGGGTGGACAAACATCTCCGTCATGGGTCATAAATACAATAAGGTGTAATGCTAATCAAACTTGTCTGGGCACGCATGCGTGTCCGGTAGAAAGGTGGCGGTGATGCTGTAATTTCTTGATTTCAAAAGGAGAAACAGGAATTTGTAGTTGCCACGATTTGAATTTAACCACGGAGAACACGCCGGTCACTGAGATAGAGATCCTCAATGTTTTCTCCGTGTTCCCCGTGGCCTCCGTGGTTAAAAACCCAAATTAAAATGTTTACCGAACAGCAGTGCTAGGCACAATACCCGGGCTCGAATTTACTGCTTTATAGGGCACTTAATCGCGACAATGCCACAACAACCCCGCCTACCAAGAAACCTCCTCCACCGCCCAACCCTAAAAGTCGCCGAGCGCTTGCTCGGCGCCATCTTACAAACCGGCACCGGCTCCACTCGCACCTCCGGCATGATAGTCGAAGTCGAGGCTTACCATGGCCTGACCGATCAGGCGTCGCACTCTTACCACGGCCCGACCAAACGGAATCATGTCATGTTTGGCGCGCCGGGATTCTGTTATGTCTATTTCATTTACGGAAATCACTTCTGTGTGAATGTGGTTACGGAGGAGGCCGGGATCGGTGCTGCGGTGCTTATTCGGGCGCTCGAACCTATAGCGGGAACCGCCATGATGCAGACGCGCCGCGGGGCGCGAATCTCTGCCCATAACCTCACTAACGGCCCTGGCAAACTTTGCGAAGCGTTGGGAATTGATACGAAGATGCTGGGCGAAGATCTCTGTTCGTCGAAGCTTATCGGGCTTTACGAGCACAAAAGATTCTCCGCCAAAGATATCGTTACTACGAAACGAATCGGAATTTCAAAATCGGCGAAGCTTCCTTGGAGATTTTATTTGCGGGGCAATCCCTGGGTTAGCCGCTAGTCGCTACTACTATAATCTAAGCGGCGCGGCGGTTCTTCTTGCCCTTACTTGCTTTAGCAGCGGGTTTTGACGAGGCGCGCTTTTTTGGGCTAGCTGCGCCCGCAGTAGCTTTGCCAGCTTTCTTGGGCGGAGCTTTGGGAAGATTAGCGGGCTTTTTCGAATGTCCCTTGTCGAATTTTGCAGCTATGGCCGGGGCCTTTGCGGCATGGATCTGTTTCGGTCTGCCACGTTTACGAGGTGCGTTTTCCTCAGCTTCAGCTTGTCCTGTAATATCGACCGGACCGTCATCTTCGGCAGCCTTGACGCCGCCTTCAGTGGCCTCCTCTTCTTCCTCGATGCCCTTAATCTCGTTAAAGGTCACCTTCTCGCGTTCGTGCCTTTCCTTTATGGCCTGTAGCTCGTCTTTTCTGGTCGACCAGGTTGTCCCGTCCAAGCTGAAAAGCACCATCTTCTTGCCGCTGAAAGCGACCTCTTTGGTAAAATACGCGCCCTTTTTCTTAACCTCTTCCATACTTAATCTGTTGTTATAGTTAGGCTTGTATCAGTATGATGATGGGCAAAGTCGTTCAGGTCCGAAAATCAGATTCTAAATAGGAATAATAATTGGTCACTAAGTCATTGAAATTAAAGAAGAAAAGTGGCAGCCCTAGAAAGCTTGCAAAAAATAATGCAAAGCCCTCCCAAAATCGCGCTCCGGTGGGGACCGGTCCAGGCACATCTCCGGCTCGCAGCAAGATCCCGGATTGGCGCGAAATTAAATGGCCCAAGAAGGTTACCGAGCTTCACGCGCATCTTGGAGGCTCAGTTCCGTTGTACCGACTTTGGGAGATCGCTATCGAACGTGGCATTCGTGGAATGGGCGCTGGCTACGAAGATTTTATAAATATTTTGCGTATCGATGGGTCCGCCGTTAAAGACCTGGATTCCTATCTGGAAGTTTACGACAAAGTCGAGCTGATCCAGTCGGGCCCCACGGCAGTTAGAGAGAGTATTATTATCGCAATTCACCGGGCATACAGAACCGGCGGCATGCTGCAACTTGGGCCAGGCGGCGAGGGCGGCTCCCCCGACTCTCTTTTTCATATCGGAAAACTTGAGCTTAGATTCAATCCGCTAAAGCGCACAGGCGCGGTGTTTCTAAAGGGCAGTCACGCCGGTCTATATGACGTGGATCGTGTGATAAAATCAGCCTGCGCCGCGGTCGAAGATGTAGAGATCGGATTTAAGGGGAAAATCGAGGTAGGACTTCTGTTTTGTTTCGGGCGTGACATGACCGCCGAGGCCAACCAGATCTTGGCCAACAAAATTACCGATTGGTCAGGCCACACGAAGAAGATCGTGGGCGTGGATCTTGCCGGCCCGGAATCTGCCAACCCGCTCAGTGACCCTAAGCGACTGAAGGAGATGAAGAGGATTTTCGATTCCCTGCCCGCTGAACTTGGACGCACTGTGCATGCCGGAGAAACGCCGCACGTCGATCTCGCGACCTTTATCAAGACCGTAGAAGCGCTGAATCCGCAGCGCATCGCCCACCCTATTGTGGCCTTTAAGTCGTTGTGGGAAAAAAGGGATGACCGTGGGCTAAAAATATTACAAGAGCGTGGAATCGTTTGCGAGCTTTGTGTTAAATCAAACTTGCTCACACGCGCCGTAAAAAATGTGGCTGAGTATAAGCGTATTATCGATACCCTGGATGAATACGGTATTGAATATACCTTCTCGACCGATGCGCCATCTCTTCAGGTGACGAGTTTGGCGCATGAGCTTGTTTTATTACTTGAGAACGGCGCTGCCACGCCTGAGCAGATACTTAGGGCGCTAAGAGTGGCTGATAAATCAAGTTTCATTTCATAGGATGCACCGGTATGGAGGCTACAGGGACAGAATCGGGAATAGAAAGCGCGACGGGAGCGAGACCTCGCAAGTCCGGCCAATATCGGAAAACTAAGATCATCGTCACGGTCGGGCCAGCTTCGCGCTCCAAAGAGACTCTTTGCCGATTAATTAAGGCCGGAACCAACGTTTTTAGATTGAACTTTTCGCATGGGACGCACGCTGAGCATTCCGAGACTCTGGCGACTATCCGAGCAGCTTCGACTGAAGTGGGAATCCCAGTTGGGGTATTGCAGGATCTTTGCGGCCCCAAAATTAGAATATCCGAAGTTCTAGGCGGAACCATTCCACTGGCTGACAAATCGAGCGTAATCTTGAAAAGCGCCACAGCCGGTGCGATATCTGACGCACGCAACATTTACGTAGAAACTGTTGACCCGATTAAAGTCCTAAAGCCCGGGCATCACGTTCTATTGGCCGATGGAATTATCTCATTGATGACAGAAGAGGTGTTAAGCGATGGCGTGCGTTGCTCGGTAATGAATGGTGCTAATCTTCGTTCGAAGGTGGGCATCGCCTTTCCGGACAGCGTTGTTGATCTCGCCGCTACGACGCCGAAAGATCTGCTAGATTTGGATTGGGCCATACAGAACAAGATCGACTTTGTGGCGATCTCTTTCGTGCGCAACGCCCATGACGTCTTGACTATAAAGGAAGCGCTTAAGAAAGCTCAGGCTAAAATAATTGTAATCTCGAAGATTGAGCGTCGAACGGCGCTGGAAAACATTCACGAAATCATGGACATGTCGGACGGTATCATGGTGGCTCGCGGAGATCTGGGGCTTGAGGTTCCACTGGAACAGGTTCCTCTCTTGCAAAAGAGATTAATCGAAGAATCTAACTATCAAGGTATCCCGGCAATTGTGGCGACGCAGATGATGCACTCCATGGTTTCGTCGCTTCGACCAACTCGCGCAGAGGTCTCCGACATCGCCACGGCCGTGATGAACGGCGCCGATGCTTTGATGCTCTCTGAGGAGACCGCCATAGGCGAACATCCGGTTGAGTGCGTGGAGTACCTTGATCGTATCGCCTTCGAAGCTGAACAGGCCTTTATCTTCAACGAATATAAGTTGCGCTTACGTGACTCCGACCGAGCTACGGTTCCTGACGCAGTCGCGTATGCAGCCGCGGCGGCTGCCATCAAGGTCAACGCCGCCGCTATAATATCTTGCACAGAGACCGGCAATAGCGCGCGCTTGCTGGCAAAATACAGGCCACAGCAGCCCGTGTACGGCGCTTCAAGCGTCGAGGCTACTCTACGACGCATGGCGCTTTTTTGGGGGATTATTCCGATCTCTTGCACACCCACCGATACCCATCATGACGAGATCGAGACTGCTTTAAAGGCGGTTCAAATCCGTGAGGGCTTGTTGAATGGCTCTCGGGCTGTAATTATCGGAGGACTAACTATTCGAGCGCCGGGCTCAACGAGCGTGCTAGAGATTCGCGAAATGAGCTTTCGCTAAGGTTAAGGGGCACACAAGTAGGAAACACTCATAATGAACATTGATATTGATCACTGGGAGGAAGAACCGTGCAAGTAGAATTAATCTCAGAACATGACGCTTCGAGCATTGCTGGCGTATCGCCCAAGACGCTTTCTCGCTTTGCGGAGGCGGGTTATTTGCAGGTCGAAAACAGCACGGAGGGATCTAAGTTTTACTCGAAGATGGAGGTCTTAGAGCTATTTGGCATTATGGATCAGAACTTCTACGACAAGCTCGCCAACGATCTCTCCAGCGCCGCCAAGCCCCATGAAACAGTTCAGTCAGTCCCACAGACACAGCAGACGCC
>CAZVWV010000092.1:3981-10341 GCA_964631745.1 uncultured Bdellovibrionales bacterium | reverse complement strand
CTGAAGATATGGCAGCCGAGGTTAAGCTTGAGAAATTCGTCACGCCTGGAAGCTCTGCCACCATTTCGACCGCCGAGCTGAGCTCCGCGGCGGCCGTGGCTTCGCATGAGCTGGAAGAGATTAGTAAGTTAAAAAACATCTTGTCGCTACAGGAGAAGATTCTTGATATGAAAGATGAGCGCATCCGCTCTCTTATGCAGGAGACGGGCTGGTTGCGGGAGCGCATCGAGAAATTGGAGCAGAAGTCCGAGCGCGATCAATTACTGATCCTTTCAGAGAGTCAAACTGTGCGGCGTTTAATAATTATGAGCCACGAAAAGAAATCTCCGCTGCGCACAGCGCTTGAGTGGCTTGGGCTGGTGACACCTAGTTTGGTATCAACAGACTTAAAGAGTACGATCGAAAGCGATGCAGGTAAGCATTCTGCCAGTTAGTCTTATTTCGTGCCGTATGGCCGCGTCTTGTTGCAGCAAACCACTATGATATGCTCTGCCAATGTCTGCTCTTGCCTCAAAAGTGCTAATGATCGAGCCGTCCCGTTTCTATTCCAACCCGGAGACGTGGGCCGATAATACTTTTCAAAAACACGAAAGCGCCCGTAACAGCCAAGATTTGGCCTTAAAGGAATTTTTCGGGCTCAAAGTGGCACTGGAAGATGCGGGAGTTACTGTGCAAGTCTTTAAGGACCCGCCGGATAGCGTCAGCCCTGATTCAATCTTCCCGAACAACTGGCTCTCAACCCACGCACAGGGGCTGATGGTTACTTATCCGATGCGCGCCATGAACCGGCGGCTTGAGCGGCGCCCTCAGGTCATAGAAGCGCTGCGCCGAAATTATTCAAATCACATAGATCTTTCGCCGTATGAGCTACAAGGGCATTTTCTGGAAGGCACTGGCAGCCTGCTTCTCGAGCGGGCCTCAAAAACTGCTTTTGCATGTTTATCTGAGCGCACGCATCAAAACTTAATCGATATTTGGGCCAAGCAGCTTAACTATAAAGTCATAACCTTTCAGGCGCGCGATCACGGCATGAGTGTCTATCACACCAACTGCATGATGGGGCTTACTCTGAAGCGCGCGCTGATTTGTCTGGAGGCGGTAAGTTCGGAGTCGCAACGTCAGGCTTTAATTTCGGCCTTAGAAGGATTAGGTAGAGAGGTCCTCGACTTAAGTATTGCACAGATGGAGAGTTACTGCGCCAACGTGCTCGAATTGCAGAACGCGCAGGGAGGCGAAGTTCTTGTTATGTCAGATAGAGCCTATTTTTCATTGACGCCGAATCAGCGGCAAACTCTGGAGCAAGACAGTGCGCTCGTACATTGCCCGCTAAACACCATAGAAGACTGTGGCGGCGGTAGCGCCCGTTGCATGCTGGCTGAGTTATTTTGACAAGAGCGCTAGACTAGTTTCCCCTGCTTGCTCACGAAATCACTGGGAGTGCCCACCGGATACTCACCCGAAAAGCATGCGTCGCACATCTCAGCTCTGGCTGCACGCACGGCGCGATACATACCTTCCATACTAAGGTAGGCCAAACTATCAACGCCGATAAACTTGGCGATCTCTTCCACGGTTTTGTGCGAGGCGATTAGCTCCTGTCGCTGGGGTGTATCGATGCCGTAATAACAAGGATTGGTGGTCGGGGGCGATGAGATACGCAGATGCACCTCTTTCGCTCCGGCTTTTCTGATCATGTTAAGGATCTTCTGGCTAGTGGTGCCGCGCACAATCGAATCATCGATTACAACTACGATCTTGTCCTTGAGCGCGGCTGTGTTGGCATTTAGCTTTAGCTTAACGCCAAAGTCCCGAATAGATTGTTTGGGCTCAATAAAGGTGCGCCCAATATAATGATTCCGAATAAGTCCCAGCTCCAGCGGCAAGCCCGTCTCTTGAGCATAGCCCATAGCGGCGGTTGTGCCGGAATCAGGCACCGGAATTACTAAATCAGCTTTGACGGGGTGCTCGCGTGCCAGTTCGGCGCCCATGCGCTTTCGAATCGGGTAGACGTGCCTATTGAAAACGCTGGAATCCGGTCGCGCAAAATACACATACTCAAAGATACAGGAGGCTTCGCGTGATTTTCCGAAAGGGAAATAACTTTTTAAGACATTGGCGCCAGAAATCTCTAAAATTTCACCCGGCGCGATATCTCTTTCGTACTCTGCGCCGATCAGATCGAAGGCACAGGTTTCTGAGGCGATCACGTAGCTGCCGTTAAGTTTCCCTAAACATAGCGGGCGCACTCCGGCAGGGTCTCTGACGGCCAGTAGCCTGTCGTCGAAAAGCATCAACAAAGAATAGGCCCCTTTGATTTTCTGTAGAGCCGCTATGACTCCTTCAATCAAGGGTAGATTCTTTGGCGCGCGCGCGATCAGATGAATAATGGCCTCAGTATCCGAGGTACTGGCAAATATGGAGCCCGCCTCAATTAGATCGCGCTTTAACTCATCAGCGTTTGTGAGATTTCCGTTATGAGCTAGCGCAATTCCACCCTGGGCGATCTCAACGAAGAAGGGTTGCACGTTCCTAAGAGTATTGCCGCCTGCGGTGGTGTAGCGCACGTGACCGATGCAGGAGCTTCCGGGCAACTCAGCGAAATCAAATCCGCTAAATACTTCTGCAACCAATCCCATGCCACGGTGAAAACTGAAGTGCTTGTTACCATTGCTGGAATCGAGCGCCACGATGCCCGCACCTTCTTGGCCGCGATGCTGCAGGGCGTGTAACCCGAGGTAGGCAAGGTTGGCGGATTCCTTGTGGTTCCAGACTCCCAAGAGGCCGCATTCTTCACGAAATTTATCTAACGACATACAAAGAACTTTAATTTGCCCAAGAATTGAACCCCGCTAAACAAAGATGTTAAACAAAGACGTTAAACAAAGAAGCGCTGCAGCCCATCACTCCAGTCCGTATAGGCAGCGGCAAGATCCAAACTCGCTACTCCATCTATCTCAACCGTCGAGCCCCCTACTATACCCTTTGTCTCAATCTCGACTCCATTTCTGGCGAGATACTCCTGCACGAGCTTCTCGTCCTGGGGGCGTACCGAGAATATATATCGCGCGCCGCTCTCGGAAAAAAGCAGAATCTCTCGAGGAAGCTGGCTATTAATGGCGCTTAGACTTGCTCCGATACTGGAATAATTTCCGAAACAACACTCTGCCAAACCGGCTGCCAAACCACCAGAGGAGAGATCGTGGCAAGATTTTAACAAGCGCTTATCGATTAATCCCCGAATCGCCATAGCGTGCTTTAGCTCTAAGTCGTAATTTAAAGTCGGGAGCTTTCCCTTTTTAACACCTAACTGGGCTAAATACTCCGAGCCACCCAACTCCGGCAGCGTCTTGCCAATTACGAAGATGATATCCCCTTCTGCCTGAAAGTTTATGGCCACGGCCTTGGAGGCGTCTGCAATCAACCCAACCATGGCGATCATTGGAGTGGGCAGTATAGCTTTGCCTAAAGTTTCGTTATAAAGACTGACGTTGCCGCTCACGATGGGAGTGCTAAAGGCTCGCGCAGCTTCCCCTAGGCCCCTTATGCTCTCAGCTATCTCCCACATCCCTTCCGGCCTCTCCGGGCTGCCGAAATTTAAACAATCTGAGATTCCGATGGGCTTGGCACCAACGGAGGCCAAATTTCGCACGGCCTCGGCCACACTCAGGGCCGTGCCCTGCCTCGGATCAATAGCACAATATCGAGAGTTACAATCTAGCGTCAGGGCTACGCCCTTCGTTATTCCTCTACCCGCGCCGTTTCCGGATTCTTTCACACGAATTACGGCGGCGTCACCGCCCGGATGGACAACTGTGTTGCTGCGAACGGTTGAATCGTACTGATTAAAGACCGGGCGACGGGAACAAACGTTGGGTTCAGATAGAAACTTTTGCCAAGCTGCGCTTACAGCTTTGCTGCTACTCAGAACTTCTAGCTTTGGAATGGGATCGTAGCTGCTACGATGTTCAAAATCAGCCGGTTGCGCTTCGGGCCATCGATATTGGGGCACTGAGCTGGTCAGCACCGAAGCTGGCAAAGAAGAGGCCAGCTCCCCGTGCCAAAAAAGCTCTACCTCGCTGCCGTCGATCACTTCGCCGATGATAACACCGTCGAGTTCCCATTTATGAAAAATCTTCAGTAGCGCTTCTTGCTTCCCTTTTTCAACCACCAGGATCATTCTCTCTTGAGATTCAGAGAGCATGATCTCGTATGGCGTCATAAGAGCTTCGCGCTGCGGGACGCGATCGAGATGCAGGCGCACTCCAGTTCCGGCGCGATCTGCCATCTCATAGGCAGAGCTTGTCATTCCGGCGGCACCCATATCCTGAATGCCGACAACCGCGCCGCTTGCCATGGCTTCAAGGCAGGCCTCCAAGAGAAGCTTCTCTTGAAATGGATCTCCGACTTGAACTGTGGGCCGTTTCTCAGCGGAATTTTCGTCGAAGCTTTCGGAGGCCATGGTGGCACCATGAATACCATCGCGGCCAGTCTTTGAGCCTACGTACATGACCAGGTTTCCAATACCAGCGGCCTTTCCTAGAAAGATCTTTGATTTTTCAACCACCCCTAAGGCAAAAGCGTTAACCAGGCAGTTTCCATCGTAGGCTTCTTCAAAGAAGAG
Organism: uncultured Bdellovibrionales bacterium; assembly: GCA_964631745.1. Lineage (GTDB taxonomy): Bacteria > Bdellovibrionota_C > UBA2361 > UBA2361 > JBGSMV01 > CAZVWV01. Next base: position 5,720 of record CAZVWV010000092.1, on the reverse strand, counting down.
CTCTCCTCCAACTGTCGGAATACCCATGCAGTTGCCGTAACCGCCGATGCCGCTGACAGCGCGACTAAGAAGGTAACTTGTGCGCGGGTGGGTCGGCGCGCCAAACCGTAGAGCGTTCATTAATGCCAGGGGCCTGGCACCCATTGTGAACACGTCTCTAAGTATGCCACCCACGCCGGTGGCGGCACCCTGATACGGTTCGATAAAGGTTGGATGGTTGTGACTCTCGACCTTGAAGGCAACGCCCAGTCCGTCTCCGATATCAACTATGCCTGCGTTCTCTCCGGGCCCCTGTATGACGCCCTCGCCTTCGGTCGGTAGGTTTTTAAGATGCACCTTGGTGCTCTTGTACGAACAATGTTCAGAAAAAAGCGCCGCACAAATTCCGAGTTCGAGCACATTTATCTCTCTGCCAAGAGCTTCCTTGATGCTCAGAAATTCAGCCTCTGTCAGGCCATGTTCGATGGCTTTTGTTAAATTCGCAGGCTCGGCCCAAGTGCGATCCTCGGTTACTGGAATTGTGTTTTGAGTCATTGTGGTGGACACATCAGAATCTAAACTATTTGCCGAGCAGCTTAGCTCATTTCGTCTATATTGCAAAGGAAGCGGATTTTGGGCCAAGTTTTGTAACGCTGAAAGCCAAGTAGGCAGTGTTGGATTGGCCGTTCCGAGCGCCTAGAGACGCTATCTCATATTTCCTGAAACTCCTTTATAGAAGTGCGGTGGTTATAAGGAGAAACCGGTGGCAGGTATGCCCAGAGCGGGGCTCCCATATATTTGTTTAGAAATAAAGAAATTAGCTACACCTTACGCTAACTATCCGACATCATACAGATAGGGCCTCCAAAGTATTCTTTGGCGGCTTCTTTGGTTTATTGGCAGTGCTGGCGCTTACTCTAAAGTAACTGGAGAGATTAGATCATGGCAGACGATTTTCAAAAAATAATTCAAGAAGATAGAGAAACACGCAAGAAGACCAGCTGGCATGGGACCTTGCTGGAGTATCTGGAACTTCTAAAAACCAACCCAGAGATCGCTTGCCTCTCGCACAAGCGCCTCTTTAACATGATTAACATTAAGGGTGTGCGTGAAATTAATTTAGACGAGGAGCCACGTCTGAAGCGCTTGCACCGCGGCGAGAAGCTGCGCGTTTATGATTTCTTTGCCGACCAGTTTTACGGCATGGAGAAAACCCTCAACCAGATTGTACGTTATTTTCACTCGGCCTCCCTCAAAGGTGAAGAGAGTCGACAGGTGCTTTACTTGGTCGGGCCGGTTGGTTCGGGCAAGAGTTCCTTGGTGGAGCGCTTAAAGCAAGGGCTCGAACAAAGCGGCTCGTTTCACGCTATAGAAAACTGCCCCATGTATGAAGAGCCTTTGCACCTTATTCCACGGCATTTGCGCAAGGAGTTCGGCAAGATGCTGGGTATCGATATCGAGGGGGACCTCTGTCCGGTTTGTCGCTATAAATTAAAAGAGGACTTTCAAGGCCGCTGGGAAGAAGTTCCTGTGCACACCTACGACTTCAGTATTCGCGCTAAGCGCGGTGTCGGAGTGGTGCCTCCGGTTGACCCGAACAATCAAGACACAAGCGTTCTGATTGGTGGTGAGGATATCTCAAAGCTCGATCTTTACTCGGAGGGCGACCCGCGTGTGCTCGATCTGTCGGGCGCTTTGAACGTGGGTAATCGCGGCATGGTTGAATTTATCGAGGTCTTCAAGAACGAGACCGAGTATTT
>CAZVWV010000092.1:0-3971 GCA_964631745.1 uncultured Bdellovibrionales bacterium | reverse complement strand
GCGACTCAAGAGAAATCTATTCCGGCGCCAGGTCGGCATGGAATGATCTACGTGGATACCTGTATCGTGGCACACTCCAACGAAGCTGAGTGGAAGAAGTTTAAGAGTGATCATACAAATGAGGCTATTTTAGACCGTATTGTGACGGTTAAGGTGCCTTACAATCTGAAGCTCTCGGAAGAGGTGAAAATCTATAAAAAGATCATTCGTCAGTCGCGCTTCACTGCGGATATTGCGCCACACACGATTGAGATGGCTTCGATGTTCGCGATCTTATCGCGCCTTGAGCCAACCAATAAATGCGATCTGATGACCAAGTTAAAGCTGTATAACGGCGAAGAGGTGGTCGAGAAAGGTAAAACCAAGAAGATCGACGTACTGGAGCTTAAGGAGGAGGCCAAGAACGAGGGCATGACCGGTATCTCCACACGCTTCATAATGAAGGCCCTAGACAATGCCCTTTCCGACAACGTCATGGATAACTGCATTCATCCGATCTCGGTCAGGGAATCGTTGGTACAGATGGTTAAGGAAGCCGATTACGCCGACGACGTGCGCAAGCGCTATTTGGAATTCCTATTAGATACTTTGCATAAGGAATATCTCGAAATTCTAGAAAAAGAGATTACCAAGGCCTTTGTCTATTCATATCAGGAGCAAGCGGAGTCGTTGTTCCAAAACTATCTTGATCACGCCGAAGCTTATGTGACCAAGAAGAAATTCAAAGACAGAAACACCGGCGAAGAGCTTGAACCAGATGAAGGCTTCATGCGCTCGATTGAGGAGCAGATCGCTATCGTGGGAACAGCCTGCGATGGGTTCCGACAGGAAGTCATCGCCTATCTCTGGTCGGTCAGCCGCCGGGGAGAATCGATTTCGTATGAGAGTTACGAGCCGCTGAAAGAAGCTATCGAGAAGCGCTTGATGGCTTCGGTGCGAGATATCTCCCGTATCATTACCAAATCGCGCACACGAGACGAAGAGCAAGGCAAACGTCACGACCGCATGGTAGAGCAGTTGATACGGAACGGATATCCGCCTAGCTGCGTGGATGTAATTCTCAAATACGCGGCTAACAATCTTTGGAAAGACTGAGCGGCGTTGGCTAGGTGTAAATGAGTGCGAGTGAGTGCGAATGTTGTTGGGCTTAATTTAAGATTAGCAAGTGTCCACGATTTTTAGGCCATACACCTCCTCGTCGCAGCGCTCAGATCGCAGCGCTCGCGATAGATTGCGACATCGGCGCAAGATCAAAGACACCATTAGAAATAATATCGGCGATATTTTAGCGGAAGAGTCTATTATCGGGCGTGATAAGGATAAAATTATCAAGATCCCTATTCGCTCAATTAAAGAATTCCGTTTTGTTTACGGTGAAAACAATGCCGGGGTAGCTCAGGGTGATGGCAGCCAGAAGCCTGGGGACGTTGTGCAGAAGGGGTCGCCCTCTGAGCAAGCGGGGAACGGACAAGGCGGCGGAGATCAGCCCGGGGTTGACGCGATCGAAACAGATATCACTCTGGAAGAATTGATCGCTATTATGTTTGACGATCTTGAACTGCCTGAGCTTGAGAAGAAATCTTTAAAACAGGTAGTCTCGGACGAAGCCCGCAAACGTAAGGGCAAGCGCCATGCCGGTATTCGGCCTCGGCTTGACAAAAAGGCTACAGCTAAGAACCGCATTCGAAGGAAATTTGCCGTAAGCGGGTCGCGCGGAGTGGACTTCGACGATGAGGAGCAGCGCTTCCCCTTCCATAAAGACGACATGCGCTACTATCACATCGCGCCAACTACGCGCGAGGTTTCAAACGCAGTGGTGTTCTGTATTATGGATACTTCGGGCTCGATGGGCACGACTAAGAAGTACTTAGCTAGAAGTTTTTACTTTTTGCTTTATCAGTTCGTGCGCCAAAAGTATCAGAACGTTGAGGTAGTGTTTATTGCACATCACACAGACGCCAAGGAAGTTACCGAAGAGGAGTTCTTTCATAAGGTTGAATCGGGCGGCACTTATATCTCTTCTGGCTACACAAAGGCGCTTGAGATTATTGAGGCGCGCTATCATCCTAGTCTATGGAATATTTACGCTTTTCACTGCTCTGATGGCGATAACTTTTATTCTGACAATGAAAAGGCGGTTCAGGCCGCAGAAGAGCTTTGTAAGGTATGTAACCTTTTTGGTTACGGCGAGATAAAACCTTCTGGTAGCGCCTATTACAGCGGCAGCATGCTTGAGGTTTTTGGGCAGATTAAAGCTGAGAATTTTCAGATGGTAGTGATTGAACGCAAAGAGGATCTTTGGCCGTGCTTTAAGGCTTTTCTCACCAAAGATCGAAGCAACGCCCCCGTGTCTCCTACGCCCGCCGGGCGCAGCGAAGGGGCTTCATCAGCGACTCCATGAGGTAAGAGATGAGCATAAGCGTGAGCGAACTTCAAAAGTGGGACGAGAAGATTCTGGAGCTGGTGCAGCGCTTTGGGCTTAATATCTACACGCAAGAATTTGAAGTGTGCGATCACAACGAGATGATCGGATATATGGCCTATTCGGGAATGCCTTCGCATTACGCGCACTGGTCGTATGGTAAAGGTTACGAAAGACAAAAGACCATGTACGATTACGGCGTGGCTGGTCTGCCTTATGAGATGGTGATCAACTCCGACCCATGTATCGCCTACCTGATGCGCGATAACACCTTACTTTTGCAGATTCTCACCATTGCGCACGTATATGGACATAATGATTTTTTTGCCAACAACTTTACTTTTACGTCGGGCATTGAGGCAAAATACACGCTGGAGATGTTTAAACATCACGCCCACCGGATTGACTCCTATATCGAAGATCCTTCCATCGGCATCGATCTAGTTGAAGAGACTATCGATCACGCTCATACCATTCAGTTTCAGCAGAGTAGAAATCTCGCCATTAAGAAGCTCACTCAAGAGGAGCAACGTATAAGCAAATGGGAGCAGGCCCAACCCAGTGATGACCCTTATTGGAAGATTCATCCTAAGCGGGAATATGCCTCGCCGGATCTTTCGAAGGTGCCGTTGCAGCCAGAGGAGAATGTTCTAAGTTTTATTGCTCAATATAATCCTTACATGCCCGAATGGAAGCGTGATGTTTTGCGCGTGGTGGAGAGTCAAGCGCGCTATTTTATTCCCCAGATTGAAACTAAGATCATGAACGAAGGCTGGGCAAGTTTTTGGCATCATCGTATTTTGCAAGAACTAAATCTTGAACAGGGCCTGCACATGGAGTTTCTAGTGAGGCACAACCAGGTGTTGAGACCGCATCCCGGCAGCATAAATCCTTACCACCTAGGTTTTATCATGTGGCACGATATCGAGAAGCGTTGGAACGAAGGTCGCACGGGCCGAGAATGGAAAGATGACAGCCCTAAAGTCGATCCCAGCACACTGGACGAAAACGATACCCCCGGCAGACGTAAAATGTTTGAAGTGCGCGAGACCGATCGGGATCAATCGTTTCTGCGGCGATTCTTGACTGAAGATATCATCAGAGAACTTGAACTCTTCCAACACGAAAAACGGGGCCAAGATCGCATCGTCACAAAAGTAGCCGACGAAGAGAGCTGGCAGCAGATCAAGGAGACTCTGATCAACAACACCGGCATGGCATCTTTTCCCATAATTAAGGTGGAAGATGCCGACTTCGGCAAGCAGCGCACGCTGTACTTGAAGCACTATCATGATGGTCGAGACCTGCTGCTAGAGTACGCTGAGCATACGCTGCGTCATGTGAAATCACTCTGGGAGCGCGAAGTAGTGCTTGAGTCGTCGCTAAACGGCAAGCGCTCACTGCTAAAGCTCGTGGGCGAATCGCTAAAAGTTGAGCGCTTGTAGTTCGAACTGGGGCAGCCAAATTTTTTCTCAGAGACAATGCGCAACCCCGAGCCATTTCCCCAGCGCAGCCCCCGCCGCAAAGAATTTCTCGCAAAAGTTCTGGC
>CAZVWV010000091.1:0-16313 GCA_964631745.1 uncultured Bdellovibrionales bacterium | reverse complement strand
CTAATTAGATCAATCGGTTGTTCCAACAACCTTGCTGGACCGCACGCGAGTTACGCGCCTTATCCCCGTGAGACTCTGGAGAGTATGTATTGATTGATGGATATGCCTTCCTCAGCGGACCTAATTGCGAGTTGTCTATGCACATCCGCCGGAACTCTAAGTGTAAGATTACCTTTGAATTCCTTTAGACCTAACGGTTCAGGAATGATTTCATGCTTCTCCTTCATCCAGCGCAGAGTAGCCGCGACCACAGAGTTAATTTGGCGAAGTGCCTTTTCCTGGGTCTTCCCATGGGCAGAGAGAGAAAGAAACTCCAAGCAGCGACCGACGAACACACCATCCTCTTCTGACCACTCCACCCGGTATGTATATTTACTCGCTTTTTCAGTCGACATTTCTTGTCTCCTTTAGTTTTTCAATAGCTAGTACAACAGCTTTGACTTGATAAGGTTTTGCCATGCTGCCATCTTTTTGAATGTTAATTCTCGGATCGCCCGGCCAAGGGGTCTTAAAGATATGGTGACTGCCCTTAATTCGCGGTTCTCCGAAATACTTTTTGCAAATAGTAAGTAAATCCTTAAATTTGACGTTACGGGGGTTATTTAAAAGGATTTCGCTCACTTATAAATGATAGCATATATGCTACCACAGAAAAAGTTATTTTCTTTTCACCTTACCTGCACGGCCATTAAGTTAAGAGTGAGCGAAGGGCTGTGAACTTCGCAAGCTAGTAAAATCAACTGGTTATTGCAGTAAGCTTCGTGGCTATTGTGCGTGTTACCCGCAAATGATGCTTAACTTAATGGCCGTGGGGTGGCTCTAGGTGAGAGAAAAAGGAGGGGCCTCTCCAAGAATATAACGCCATCGAAGCGAAGCAATAGCGCACTAGAAATTATCTTAAGCCGCCAAAGTAGTGACTTCCTTTTTGAGGCGTGTACCTAGCCTATCTTTTACCGTCACAAGATCGTACCCGTACCAAGCTTGCAGGTTTATCCAAAAGCGCTCTGATTAGCCAAAATACAACGCTAGACGTAAGCCTGTATCGGCGGTTATTCCCCTTTATGCGAGAACAATTTCGTTAATGCGCAGCTCCTAATACAACAAACCTTCCCCATGTTGACACAGCCTGCGGGGCACCAAACACTTCTCGCTATATACCGAATCTACGCAGCAACTAATTTCACCAAACACTCAACATGGTGCGTCTGCGGAAACATATCGAGCGCCTTGACCGAGTGAATGGCAAAGCCGTTCTGGGTTAGGGTTGCCAAATCATATGTAAGTGCTTTTAGGCCGCAGGATACGTAGAGGATCTCGTGGATCGATTTTGGTGTCAGGTGCTGCACAAGTTTGGGTGCTCCGTCGCGTGGAGGGTCTAAGATTACCGTTGCTTGGAAGTTTCCTTTTTCGGCAAATCTCTCGGCGCTTAGATTTACAAAGCGGCTGGAGTGGATCTTTGGAAGTTTTGCTAGGCGCGTATTACCGAATTTTACGAGTTCAGAATCCAGCTCGATTGCCTCCACGGTATAACCCGCCTCGGTCAAAGGGATTGTGAAGTTTCCAGCGCCAGCATGAAACTCGGTTACCTGCTTATGCGAAACTAGTCTCAATAAAGTTTCGATGAGCACCTGATTGGCTTCAGGATTTGCCTGCGAGAAGTGTCCGGCCGGATGAGCTTCGGTTTCGGCACTAACCGCGCCAAACGGAATGGGCGAGTCATTGAAGGTTACGCTCAATCTTGGGAAGAGTTTTCTTAGCGCGTGCACCAGAGTCCTAGGAATGCTTGGCAACCTATGATCTCGTGCGTTGGGGCGATCGCGTCTTAGTTTCAGGACCACGTCGGTTTGCTGGCCGTGTTCTTCCACCGTGATTTCAAAAACAAAGGGCGCAAGCTTCTCCTTCCAATTCCGTAATTCACCCAGGGCAAAATTGACAGCCGCGCGCGAGATTGGGCATCTATCAATATCGATTACTTTACCGCTATGCGGATAGAAGAAACCAAAATTCCCGTTAAGATCTAAGTGTAGATCCACGCGGGTGCGGTACTCCCAGGCTCCGATTTGGGCTCCTATCAGCTCAAAGCCCTGCTTAGGAACGAGGCCAAAGCGTGCAAGTGTCTCTGTTACCATGGAGAGCTTTAGCTCCCTTTGCTTGGCGATCTGGATGTGTTGGAACTGACAACCGCCGCAGCGTTGGAAATACTGGCAGCGCGGAACAACTCGTGACTCTGATGGCCTGATGATCGTTAAGAGCTGAGAGCGTACCATGCCGGCCCGCCCTGGCACTGCTTCAATCTCAACAAGATCTCCAGGCACAGTAAAGGGGACCGACGCTCTTAGACCCTCTAAAGTTCCCGGACTCTTTATAAAGCCCACACCGTTCCCAGAAAGATTTAGGCGCTCTATTTGTATCTCGGTTTTCATGGGCTGATTGAGTGTGTTGCGTGTACCGAGGCCGACTCAGAGTTTCTTCACCTTTTGACCCGTCGCTGAATCTTCGATCAGAAACCCAAGCGCGCTGGCATCGGCTCTCAGTTTATCGGAGAGCGACCAGTTCTTATTTTTTCTGGCTTCAATGCGCGCCTGCATTATATCTTTAATCTCTGAAGGGATCTCTAACTGAACTTCCTGCCAGCCTTGCATTCCTAGTCCCAAGACATTATCGAAGTCAAAGAGCGTGGCAAGCTTCGCGCCGCTATTAATCTCGTCATCAGAGAGCACCTCCCAAATTACGGCGAGCGCCCTGGGAGAATTTAGATCATCAGCCAGCGCGCTGGCGAAGTTCTCTTTATGAGCTGGAGCTGGAGACACAACCATAGGATTTTGTGAAAGCGAAGCCCTTAGCGCCAAAACCTCTTTTTTAAGCCTATTTAAGCTATTTTGCGCATTCTGCATGGCTTCAACGCTGAAATTTAACTGTGAGCGGTAATGGGAACCTAAGCAGAGAAATCGATAAGCCATAGGCTCAAAGCCCTGGTTAACGAGATCGTCCAAAACTATAAACCTGCCCTTGGATTTGGACATCTTTTCGGAGTTCATATTCATATAGTCTGAGTGCATCCAGTGCTTAACCCAGGGCTTCCCGGTAGCGCCTTCCGACTGCGCAATTTCATTTGTGTGATGCACCGGAATATGATCGATGCCGCCGCAATGAATATCAAACTCTTGGCCCAGATATTTCATGGACATGGCCGAACACTCGATGTGCCAACCCGGATACCCGCGCCCCCAAGGGGAATCCCACTGCATCTCTTGGTTTTCGAATTTGCTCTTTGTGAACCACAGCACGAAATCGGCGGGATGGCGCTTGTTCTGATCGACCTCTACGCGCGCCCCGGCTTTTAGCTTTTCAAGATCCAATTTAGCTAATTTACCGTAGTCTTTTAACTTGGAAACATCAAAGTAAAGGTTACCAGCGGCGACGTAAGTAAGGCCGTTATCTTCTAACCGTTTTGCAAGGGCGATCATCTCGTTGATATGATCGGTCGCTTTACAAAGCACGTCAGGTCTTGCGAGACCGAGCTTATCCCAATCTACTAAAAACTTATCGGTATAAAACTGAGCGATATCGTAGGCAGTCTTTCCCTCGCGGCGCATGGCCACGATCATTTTATCTTCGCCCTCGTCGTTATCCCCTGTAAGGTGGCCGACGTCAGTTATGTTTAAGACGTGCCGCACTTCATAGCCTGCAAATCGCAAAGTACGCACCAAGAGGTCCTCAAAGAGAAAGGTCTTGAAATTGCCGATATGCTGGAAGTCGTAAACAGTAGGGCCACAGCAGTAAACCCCGACTTTGTTGGGGACTAATGGAATTAGCGGGTCTAGCCTTCGAGTGAGGGTGTTGTAAAGCTTAACGGGTTGCATACTTCAGTGGATAATAGCATGTAGGATCTGAAAGACAATCCGCTGATGATTTGTCGGCTACTTCAAATACTGCTGAATCATCAAACGCCCCAACTTAGAGGCTTTGGTGCTGATACCGTGCGGGTCGACAACGATAACCGAGACGGCAATTCTTGGTTTGCCAAGCGGCGCAGCGCCTATGAACCAATTGTTTAAGCCCGCGGGGTTTTGTCCTTTGAGTGTGCCGGTCTTAGCAGCCACAGAGATTCCGGGTAAAACAGGGGTGCTCTTAATCATAAACTCTTTCCGTGATGTTCCCGTAGTGGTGGTGGACTGCATCATTCGTAAAAGTGTCTGGGCCGTGGCGCTTCTGGCGATGCGCCTAGTCGGTTTGTCTTGCGGTTGATATAGGGTTTCGCCGCTGGCGCTAAGAATGCGCTCGATCAGCGTCGGTCTTGGCATCAGCCCATCATTGGCGATGCCGCTCATCAATGCTGCTGCATGCACGGGGCTGATATGAACTTCGCCGAATCCGGCAGCTGTCCTGCTCAATCCATAATCATCAAAGGGAATGCTGGCGCTGGATGGAGCCAATGCCGTATCGAATTCAATCTCGGAGTTGAAGCCAAAGGCTTGAGCGTATTGTCTAAGTGTGGAAGTGCTAAGATGTTTCAAGGCGATTCTGGCAAAGACCGGGTTGACTGATTTTCCAAGGGCCTCAGTGACACTCATGCTGCGTTTATCGGATTTGGGGTTCGGTCGGTAGTTCCACTCGTTAAGAACATAGTTACCGCCGCGGAATGAGATCTGCGTATATGGCGAGATGGCGTTGGCTTCCAGCGCCGCGGTTGTAGTCACAAGCTTAAAGAGCGAAGCCGCCGGGAAGCCCGCATGCAGCGCCAGCGCGGGAATGGTGGTCGATTTATCGGCGATGGCCAGGATACGCCCCGTGCTTGGTTCCATCGCAACTATAGCAATGTGAGGATCGGGGCTTTTCTTAATTAAGGCCTCTGCGAAGGCCTGCAAACCAGGATCTACCGAATATAATACCAAGTCTCGTCGGGCAGTTACCCCAGCAACTCGGCCACCCAGCATGGATTCAAATTTGGGAAGATCGCTAAGATTTGGCCCGTTTGCACCGGCTATAATTGAAACTAGTTCTAATTTGGAAGAGTAACTTTTTTCAACCTTGATATCCCTGGGATTACTCATTATGACGCGCGTGGGCTTTATAGGCAGGTAGCGCTTCTTGTAGACATAGCTCTTCTTTACCTTGCTTTTCTGGACTTTAACGATGGGTGCCTTGTACTTCTTTCGCGTTGTGGCGGGCTTGGCATAGGCATTGCTGATGCCTAATAAGACAAGCGTGCTCCAAACAACAAGATGAAGTAATGTCCCCAATAGGGCATTTGATTTAAATTTACTAGAAGAGCGCACTTCAGTTAAGACGTATTAAAGATGAATTCTGTAAGACTAGTTGATTAGAAAGATGTTGAACAGGGGGCAGCGATCGCTTTTGAGGCCCCGGTAAAAATCGGTACGATTTTATGGAAATATTTTGAGCGTACATGTATCATAATAGGTAGCTTCAAATTTCAGAATTTATGAGAGGTATTTAACAGTGTCATTTTGGAAAAAGCCCCTGGAAACCCCCGAAAATGCAAAGGAAAATATGGTTTTTTCATCGAGTTTTGATATAAAGCCCGCAGTCGATCTAGCCAGACCTTCTACCGCAGAGTCTTCAAGTAATACCCAAGCGGACCTTGATCCGCTGAGCAAACGGTATGGAAAGGCCCGTTCTGCGCTTGGGGCCGGTACAGTAATACAAGGCAAACTTAGCTTTGATACCCCGGTTCGAATTGACGGGAAGCTTGGCGGTGAGATTTTCTCTTCAGAAGCCCTAATCGTAGGTCCCACCGGCACCATCGACGCCCAGGTCGAGGTTAGGGCCTTGGTGGTTCAAGGCGTGGTAAAAGGACGCATCGTAGCCAAGGAGCGTATCGAGATTTTGGCTGGTGGACGCGTGGAAGGCACAATCACCACACCAAACTTGGTAATAGAAGAGACGGCGGTCTATAACGGCAAGTGCACGATGGAAGCCATGCAGAACCAGATGGCGCCAACTAGGATTATTTCAATTGAGGAATCCCCCAAGGCGGCTAGCGCTCCGGAACGAAATTCCAATAAGGACAATAAAGACTCGGCCAAGGATCGAGAGTCGAACAAAGATACGGAGAAGGGTACCAGCACAGGGACCCAGCTTGGGCTGCATTGATTTTAGTCGAAAGATAACTATCCACTCTAATCTATCTAATCTATCTAATCTAACGGGAAGGCCCGTTCGAAGGTCTCTCCGGCCATAAGATTGAGATAGTGAGTATGCAAACCCAGGCGCGCGGCTGCTTCGATATTGGAAATTGCGTCGTCCACAAAGAGCGCCTGTTCTGGCGTTAATCCGTGTTCTTCTAATACCAGTTCAAAAATCTTAGGGTCAGGTTTTCGAAGACCAACTTCAAACGAGTAGTAGGCCTTGTCAAAAAAGTCAGAGAGGCCGCGTGAATAGGCCGGGCGAATGATTTGGTGCTCGAAACATTCAAAATGGATAGCGTTCGTGTTGCTTAGCAAGAAGAGCTTGTGATTCCGTTTTAGCGTCTCAAGCCGCCTGACACGTGCTGGCGGGAATTCCCCTAAAAGCGCGTTCCAAGCCGCATCTATCTCGGCATCTGCCACACCGGGTCTTACGAGCGGTTTTATGCGTTCACGAAATTCTTTGGGCGAAATCTGGCCGGTTTCAAATTGATCAAATAGCTCGGTTTGATGGGGCGGATCATAAAGCTGCGCAAAGTCTTTCAGTCCGAGTTTTAGGAATTCGGATCTACAACGGGCAAAATCAAGGTTCAGCAGCACGCCACCAAAATCTAGAATCAGGGCTTTAATGTTACCTAGAATGTTACCTAACTGCTCCAAAAGACTAGCTAGCTGGCAGCGCCAGCCATCTCTTGGGTCGAATCACTTGGATTCTTGGCGCTACCGTTGCCGTTGGTGGTTTTAGGCGCCGCCTCTTCTACGCTGCTATCCTCAGCGGGAGCTTCGTAGGCTTTGCTCTTAATCTTTGCGGCTTTTCCGCGTAGTGGGCGTAGATGGTAGAGTCTGGCTCGGCGAGTTAGGCCCTGGGTTAGGACCTCGATCTTTTCAATTCTTGGGCTGTGGAGCAGGAATGTACGCTCTACCCCGATGTTGTAGGAGACTTTTCGCACGGTAAAGGAAGCGTTACTGCGCTGGCCGGAATGACGCTTAATCACCACCCCTTCAAATATCTGCACACGCTCCTTTTGTCCCTCAACAATCTTGGCATGCACTCTTAGAGTGTCGCCAACGCGAAATTGAGGGATGCCTGCACGTAGGCTCTCATTACAAATCTTTTCTACTAACTTAGCTCTCTCGGCGGACATAACTGAACCCTTTGGGTTTCCAAAAAACCCCGAATTAATATATAGTTCTCAATACCTTAATAGGCGGCGTATACTATCAGAGTGGTTATAAAACACAAGCCGCAGTAGTTGTTTTTCGGGATGTTTTTTAGGGGGAAGTTTTAATATGGTCCAGTTACGCCGTGCCAAGGCCAAGAGTTTTCGAACGAAAGATGCTAAAAAAGAGGGTATTTTTAAGGAGTTAGCGGTGCGACTCGATACCCTTGGTGTGAAAGTGCGTCGTGAGAAGTTAAAAGTGGGGCATGGCTGGAAAGTAGTGAGCGGTGGCTGCCGCGCCCTAGACCGAAATTTACTTTTTGTTGATAACCGACTCTCCCAAGACGAGCAGATCGAGTTTTTGAAGGGGCGACTTTTGGAGCTTGAACCCTCTTTAAGTGAACCACGCTTGGACCAAACTCCGTAATTGCTCATAAACTCAGGGGGCCAATTCATATCTGGAGTGAACCCGGGGTCAATGAGTAGTTACCAAACGCCTGCGTAGTGCGCTGATACTAATTGCCTTCTTACCCTTAGCATGGTACTCCAGAATCGCACCTTACTTTTAGTGAGTTAAAGCAACTATGTTTCTGGACTCTATCTTCGGGATCTTCTCAAACGATCTCGCGATTGACCTTGGCACCGCCAATACACTTATATATCAGCGAGGGCACGGTATAGTTTGTAACGAGCCTTCTGTCGTGGCTATTCAGAACTCAGAGACAAACGGCAAGCGTAAGGTCGTGGCCGTTGGCAGTGAGGCCAAGAGCATGCTTGGGCGCACTCCTGAAAATATCAGCGCCATTCGCCCCATGAAAGACGGGGTGATCTCAGATTTCGAAATTACCGAGGAATTGCTGCGTCAATTGATTCGTAAAGTGCAGAACCGACGCACTTTGGTGAGGCCCAGAATAATTATCTCTGTGCCGCATGGCGTCACCGAGGTCGAGAAGCGCGCCGTGCGCGAATCAGCAGAATCTGCGGGCGCGCGCGAAGTTTACCTGATTGAGGAACCTATGGCAGCGGCCATCGGAGCGGGCCTGCCTGTTACTGAAGCCTGCGGTAGTATGATCATCGATATTGGCGGTGGCACCACCGAGGTGGCCGTGATTTCGCTTACCGGGATTGTGTACTCTCAATCAGTGCGTGTGGGCGGAGATAAAATGGATGAAGCCATACAGAGCTACATTAAACGTCGCTATAATGTTTTAGTGGGGGACCGAACAGCCGAGCAGGTAAAGATCGCTGTCGGTTCGGCGCTGGCAACGGGAGAGAATTTAGAAGTTGAAATTAAAGGGCGCGATCTTGTCTTAGGGGTGCCCAAGGCTGTGATCGTCACTGAAGATGAGGTGCGTGACGCCTTGATTGAACCGATCAACCAAATTATCGAGACGGTGCGAAGTTCTCTAGAGAAGACCCCGCCGGAGCTCGCCGCTGATATTGTCGATCGCGGTATTACCATGTCTGGTGGCGGGGCGTTGTTGCGCAGATTCGATAAACTGATCTCCCAAGCAACCGGGCTCAACGTGACATTGGTGGATGATCCATTAGCGGCTGTGGTGCTGGGCTCGGGCGCAGTGCTAGATCGCATGGATCTTTTAAAAAATGTGATTATTCAGTAACACATTATGGCAATCGCTGCATCCAACAGGACGCGATTAGCGGGAGCTTCGTTCATACTCTTTTGTAGTTCGCTGCTTCTGATCGCCTATTCATCCAAGAATCCCGAACTGGCTCGGATCGGTTCTGCGGTGCTCGGCGAAATTGTAGCACCCTTGCAAAACACCAGTCACGGCGCATATTCCGGAGTGCAAGATTACTACCGCAATTATTTAGGACTGCTGCACGTGCGCGAGGAACTGGTGACTGCAAAAGAGCGACTGGCCTCGCTTGAGTCTCAGAACTCAAATCTCTTAGAGCTTGAAAATGAGAACAAGCGCTTAAGAGGTTTGTTGAGCGTAATACAATCCGAAAACTTAAAAGGTGTGGCAGCTGAGGTGATTGGTTACGATCCCTCAAGTTGGCTTAAGGCTGTCACCATAAATAAAGGACGTAACGATGGTATCGAAATAGGTATGCCGGTTTTAGAAGGTAGCGGAGTAGTGGGGCAGGTGATTTCTGTAGGGTCAAGCGCCGCCAGAGTTATTCTGATAATTGATCACGGAAGTGGTGTAGATTCCATCATTCAAGGCTCCCGAGCACGAGGGGTTGTGTCGGGCGCAGAGGGTGAAGGTTGCGAGATGCGTTACGTGATGAAGGAAGAGGAGATCAAGATCGGGGATCGTGTGGTTACTTCAGGCATGGACGGGGTCTTCCCCAAGGGGCTGTTTGTCGGGTTGGTTTCAGATATCGCACGCCGCGAAGGCAGTATGTTTAGCTCTGTGGTTTTGAGACCGGCCGTGGATTTCTCAAAGTTGGAAACAGTCTTGGTCGTGACGAACGCGCCGCTTGTAAAAACCAGTCAGGAGGCAGCTGCAAAATGAATAGCTGGCGAAAGATGGCGCTGCTCTCAATTTTAGTAATACTTGCCCTTTTTTTGCAGGGTAGCCTATTGGCAGCAATTTTGCCAAACGCTTTAGTGCCCAATTTGTTGGTAGTAATATTAGTCTTTATCTCTTTTTATGAGGCCAGCGTACTTGGCGCGATCCTGGCCTTCTTTTTAGGCTTATTGCTCGACCTTTACGGCGCAGTCTTGCTCGGCCCCTGGAGCGGCGCCTTCGTGGCGACTTTTGCTTTTTTTGGATTAATGTCGCGCCGCATGTTCGTTGATTCGCCCTTGGCGGTGGCCTTTGTTTCATTCTGGTCGTTTCTCTTAACGCATTTTGTTTACCTTGTTTTGGTATTCGAGGTGCGCCCGGTGAACTTTGGCAGCGCCTGGCAGTTTATTGGAAAGGCTTTGGTCACTGCTATCGTAGCTCCGTTAATGATTGCCGCGCTCAAACGCATATTGGTAAAACGGGAGCGCGGCTCTGGTGGGCGCTTTGCCTCTATTGCTAATTAGATATGGCGCTGGTTGAAAAGGCAAATATCAATCTCACATTACGTTGTAACTTGGCGCTGGCGCTTTGCGGCACAGTTTTCTTCCTTGTTATTGCGCGGCTCTGGTATCTCCAGATAATCAAAGGAGACTACTTTCGTGATCGTTCTGAA
This sequence comes from uncultured Bdellovibrionales bacterium, assembly GCA_964631745.1. Classification (GTDB taxonomy): domain Bacteria; phylum Bdellovibrionota_C; class UBA2361; order UBA2361; family JBGSMV01; genus CAZVWV01. Next base: position 5,854 of record CAZVWV010000091.1, on the reverse strand, counting down.
AATAACCGCATCCGCACGGTTTATATCCCACCTCCCCGAGGGCTTATCTACGATCGCTACGGAAAAGTTCTGGTCAAGAATCGCCCCAGCTTTAACGTAGAGCTAGTGAGTGAGGATAGCCCCGATCCGCGCGCAGCGCTTGCAACTCTAGCAAAAATATTATCAGTGCCACCCGAAACCTATCTTGACCGTTTGCAAAATCAGCCCAAGCGCCGTCGCTTTGAACCAAAGCTAATCTTGAAGGATGTGAATAGAGAGGTGGTCGCCAAAGTTCTAGCGCGCAGCTACCAAATGCCTGGGGTGGTGATCAACGTTGGTCCAGCGCGTGAATATCTTTACGGCGAATTTGCTTCTCACATCCTCGGATATATCCGTGAGATTACGCATGATCAATTGGTCGACGAACGCTTCAACAACCAGAGCTATTTATATCGTCAGGGGGATATCGTCGGGCAGTACGGCATTGAATCTCGTTGGGAGCTGGATCTGCAAGGTCGTCGAGGTGTTCAGGGGGTGATAGTAAACGCTAACGGGGTGCGCATTGGCGAGTCTTCGTATGAACCGGAGATCTCGGGAGGCTCTATTTCACTGACAATCGACTTCGATGTACAAAAAGCAGCCGACGATGCTTTGAAGGACAAACGCGGCGCCATCGTGGCTCTAGATCCCGATACCGGAGAGATTTTGGCGATATCATCGGCTCCTGGCTTTGATCCTAATGCTTTTACAGGAGAGCTTTCGCCCACCTTTTGGCGGGAGTTAGTGACGGGTAGTGAACGAAAGCTTAATAACCGCGCCGTGCAAGGCGCATACCCTCCGGGGTCTGTTTTTAAAGTCTTTATGGCGGCGGCTGCTCTCTCTGAAGGTGTGGTGACGGAGGACACGCGTGTCAATTGCCCGGGTTATTTCACGGTGGGCTCACGCGTCTTTCGCTGTCACAAGAAGGAGGGGCACGGCAGTGTAAATCTGCACGAGGCCATCATTAAATCTTGCGACGTGTATTTTTATACGGTGGGAACTCGCTTGGGCGTCGATCGCATACATGATTACGCCAAGAAATTTGGACTTGGTGAGTTAACCGGCCTTGACCTGGTCACGGAGACCCCAGGTCTTGTGCCTTCCACGGAGTGGAAACGGAGATATTTTAAGAACCCTGAGATGAAAAAGTGGTATCCTGGCGAAACGCCCTCGGTGTCGATAGGGCAGGGCGCGGTTACGTTAACGCCGCTTCAGATCGCCAGGGGCTTGGCTGCACTGATCAACGGCGGACATCTCAAGCGTCCCAGACTTGTAATGGGTGGAGAAACCAGTTCCGGGAGTTGGAGCTATGAACCTGGGCCCAATGATTCACAAGGTGAAACCGGTATTGAACCCTGGGTGGTTAAGGTTGTGGAAGCAGGCATGGAAGGGGTCGTTAGTGACCCGGGCGGAACAGGGCATAGGGCCGCGTTGTCTAAAGAATTCAATGTAGCCGTGGCTGGGAAGACCGGCACTGCTCAAGCAGTTGGCGCGGATTCGGGATTGAAGGGCAAACATTATGAAGACCACGCCTGGTTCGCTGGCTACGCCCCGGCCGAGGCGCCTGAGATTGTGGTGGTAGCGCTCTTGGAAAACGGGGGACATGGAGGTGTCGCCAGTGCGCCGCTAGTTAAACAGGTGATGGAGGCCTACTTTAGAAAGGAATGTCAGGTAGAGCCGTCGAAATGCCGGATTAGCGCCTTGCCCGAGGAGGCTACAAAAAAACCATGATGAAGATCGATCGACATTTGCTGCGGCAGTTTGACTGGATTTTGTTCGGATTGACCTTGCTGATTCCTTGCGCGGGGCTGGTTGTGCTTTATAGCGCAGGTATGGATTTGGATGGGCCACAAAAAATATTTAGCTGGTTATCATTTGAATTTAGCAGTCCATCTTTTGCAAGGCAGGTGATCTTTATCGGTTTTGGCTTGTTGGTGATGGCGGTGGCGCTCGCCATCCCGACCCAGTGGCTTTATAAGCTGGCTATCCCGGGATATGTGCTCGGTGTTTTGCTATTGGTAGCAGTGGAACTTATCGGCGTGACGGCCAAGGGCTCCCAGCGTTGGCTCTCGCTTGGCCCGGTTACGTTTCAGCCTTCTGAGATGATGAAATTTGCCATGATATTTTGTTTAGCGCGCTATCTCTCTCGCGCTACGCCACCCCCCGGCGGCTATGGCTTTTTTGGATTGATTGTTCCCTTCCTGATCTTCGGTGTGCCCATGGTTTTGATCGTGATGCAGCCCGACCTGGGCACCGCTATGGCCATCGGCGCGGTGGGTTTTTCGATGGTGCTTTTCTTAGGCATCAGACCCAAAGCCCTGATTGCAATGGTACTAGGCTTTGTGCTTGCTGTTGTGCCGGCCTGGAATTTTGTGTTGCATGACTATCAAAAGCGGCGGGTGATGGTGTTGTTTGATCCAGATGCCGATCCACTTGGAAGCGGCTATCATATTATACAGTCTAAGATCGCTGTGGGCTCTGGGGGATTTCTTGGTAAGGGCTTTATGAAGGGCACGCAGACGCAGCTCGAGTTCTTGCCGGAACATACTACGGATTTTATATTCTCAGTATTGGGTGAGGAGTGGGGATTTGTCGGCTCTCTTATGGTTGTGTGCCTGTATGCCTTGCTTATTTACAGAATGCTAAGAGTGGTGATGCGCAGCAAAGAGACTTTCGCGGCTTTAGTGATTTTTGGAATCTGTGCGCATGTTTTTTTTAACTCCATTATAAATATTGGCATGGTAATCGGACTTTTACCGGTGGTAGGAATTCCCTTGCCGTTGTTTAGTTATGGGGGAACTTCGCTAGCCTCGACCATGTTCGCAATTGGGCTAGTGCTGGGTGTGGGAATGCGGCGCTTGCAGTATCTTGGCCGGTGAAATGACAAACGGACAGGTATGAGAAGAGTTTTGAGTTGCATATTAGCGCTGATTTTGTGGGGTAGCCTCGTGGCAGCCGAGGAGCAGAGATTCTTTTCCGCATCTCCGCTAAAGCCTGAAATCGCCAAGGAAGCGCTTAGGGCGTTGGAGGCCGATGAGGTACCTAACTTTGCTCAGTTTGGATGGGGGGCAGCTGAACCGATCCCCGATCAATCGGTTGCAAAATTTTGGCGGAACAACCGTTTGGAATGGGAAGCCTCGGTCAAAGATGTTCGGCTGAGGTTCTTAGCGAGGGCTCCACACTCAAACACTGAAGAGCGCTTTGAGGCTAGAGTTAAGTTCGATCAGAGAACGGTGACCGTCCAGAGCGATCGTGCGCGCTTTAAGAAATATGCGGGCGGGATTAGAGTCAGGCCGGATAAGAAAACGAGCTGGAAGCTGCTCCTCTCGGGGCGTGACAATTTCGATTTAGGAATATTAGTTCCTAAGCTACAAAGCGATCAGCGCATGCTTATGATCTGCCCAGTCAAGGTGGAGCGCAAAACAGGAGGGAAGTCGACTTCGGAGGCAGATCCGTTAGTGGGGCCAGAGAATTTCGAGCTTGAGGCCGTTGAGACAGCGGTTTATGCAAATGGCTCGGCCGCTGTTCAAAGTGGAGCAGGGTTGGGATACGGGTTAATGCAGATTTTCACCACTCCAAATGTTTTTCCGGCAAGACTAGCCTCGGACGAGTCCTTAACTAAAGATCCCAGCTTGAGCTTGGATTATGAGCCTGACACTTCGCATTCAATCAAAACAGAACTTAACCGGGGCGACTATCTTGCGGGTGTTAAAGTGCAAGTGCTTTTGCAAAATGCCGTGCAGCTCACCCGCGCCAGTGAACTGTCTGAGACCGTCTACGTTAAGACTGTAGAGTTCGAGAAAGATTTGCGGCTTTTCGGTGAAGAGGGGGATGTGCAGGCGAAGGCAATAAAATGCGCCTTGGTTTTAACGCGTTCGGAACGCACTCACAAATACTCCCGCGAAGCGCTGCGCATGAAATATGAAGCGGCGCCGGGGACCTCGCCGGCCGGTGCCACGAACTTGCACTGAATCTTAAGCCGATAGGCAGCACAAAGTGCGAAGAGGTGGTGGCTACGCCCGAGAAAGCAGTGCCACTATGCACACTGGCCGCTGGTGTACTGGTGTTGTGAAAATCTCTTTAATTCTCTAAGATCTAGGCACTATGAAGAATATTCTAATTGCAGCACTTATTCTGGGATGTTCGTTCAGCTTGAACGCTTGCATTGAAAGAAAACCGGAGGGACCTGCCGAACTAATAGGTAAAGGTTTAGATCAGATGTCCGAGGGGTTTAGGAAGATCGACCGTGATGAGCAGGAGCGACGCGCTAGAGAGCGTAAGCGTTACGATTCAGAGTTCACGTACGACCAGAAAGGCGACACCATTTCGAGGGAACCAACAACTCACTCGGATGGTTGGGAGGATGATGCCGACGAGAATTATCTAAACAGGGACCGCAATTTTGATAGGCGCTATTAGGTGAGTACTGAGTTGCGGCCCCCTTCGTTGGAAAAAGGCATACCGGCCGCTTTGGTAATGGTCGGCGCGGTTGTGGTGTTAGGCATACTGACCACTCTGGTTTATTTCTTAGGGGTAGAAATTTCCAAAGTCCAATCGAGCACTAGTGTTTCGCCTGACGAAAAGGCACCAATCGAGGCGCGCCCTACAACGGTGGCCACGAGTGAACGGACCAATCAAACAAATACCAGCATTAACACAAGAAGTGCCGTACCTGTTACCCTAGCTCCCGGTGTCGAACCGACCAAGACAGAGCTTCGCCCGACAGGTGACTCTAGTAAGACTCTACCGACCACTTTTGATATCGGCGCTTATTTGACTTACGGCGGCCAGGCCTTCACCTTAAACCGAGCGGTTGCTAAACTCTCAGCGGAGAGCCACCGCATGATTGTGGCGTTCTATGAGGAGGCTTCCCCGAAAAATCTTCAGAATCCACCCTTAGCCGTGATTTTTGAGTTTAAAGCAGGAGCCTCAACCTGCTCGGTACAGAACCTAAAGAGTATGGCGCTGGTCTTTAATCTGCGCGCTTTAGGCGACGTGCCTGCCCAGCGGGTCGAGCTAGCCCGAACCACTCAGAATCAAATGATTCCTGAATTAGGAACCTTCGCTTGCAGCCTTAAGGCCGGAACGAAACTAAACTTACAGCTTTTGGGCGCAGATCCAAAAATCCTAAAGCCTCACGGCGGAACCTTCGGTTGGGGCGTGAGGTTGACTCAGGAGATCAGTTAAGGTACTAGGTTTTGATATGAGTGTCATAGAGGTTGGTGGTACACATCATTCGGTATAACCCACCCCATATGCGCTGACCCACTGGTGATGGGCGAGGCATTGAAGTGGGCTCATGCAACTTATCCCGCCGGAATCAAATTTAACGGGAACCACCACAAAATAGTAGACCCTGGAAATCATGTTGACCGTTTTGTGTTGAAGTCCATGCGCTTGGGGCTGATGGGCGTGCGCTGCCGGTTGCGGGAAACTGGCCATCTCATAGCAGCTTCAGTTTTGGTCACGGCGGGGAACTTCGGCACTCACGCGATCTATTCACACCATCAGCACATGACATAAATCCGTTTATTCAGCACGTGATCAAGTTGCGCCATCAATGCGCGCAGGCACTGGAGAGTGCCTGTATCTCTGGTGAGAGTGAAGATCTGGTGGGTTAGGCGTTTTATTTGTAATTGCTCAAAAACCCCGGGTAAAGCACGAGATATTATGGAGCGCGGACGACTCGTCCGCCGATGGTTATAGTGGCACTACACTTGAGGGCGAAGCCACCACCTGCTCGCACCTAGTGCTGCCTGTCGGCCTAAGATGTAGTACCACTTCTAGGCACCGGCAGGCGAATCGCCTGCGCTCCCTAATCTTCGAGCCCCAAGCC
>CAZVWV010000090.1:0-16462 GCA_964631745.1 uncultured Bdellovibrionales bacterium | reverse complement strand
CGGCTGCTGCCTATCGGCCTAAGAATTTGTGCCTCTTCGTGGCACCGGCCGACGAGTCGTCGGCGCTACATAATATCCGTGCTCTGCGCCGCGTTTGTAATTTACCCGAGGTTTTTGAGCAGCTACGTCACCGCCACCTTTCTACCGGATACGCATGAGCTGTAAGTGCCCAGCCTTATAATACAGTATAATTTAAATCCGATAGGCTTCTGCCTTGTTGAGCTCTCATCAAATTCTTTATATTCCCCAATCATATCATTTTATGATATGTTTAGGGAATGAAAGGTATTTCAGCCATGCATTATCTTGATAATCTGCGCGCCCAGGGGATAGCTGCCTTTACCAGCGATCGTTTTCGCAAGGATCTTTCGTTGCCAACGAGTGCAGCTAATCTTGCCCTCTGGCGCATGAGACGCAAGACCCACATAGCTACGCCGCTAGCAGGATACCATGTGATAGTACCGCCTGAGTACAGATCGCTTGGATGTCTGCCAGCCGATCGGTTTATCGATGGTCTTATGACGCACTTGAAGGAGCCCTATTATGTTTCGCTTCTTAGTGCTGCCGAGATTCACGGTGCTGCCCACCAGCGCCCACAGGTGTTTCAGGTAATGGTGCGGAAGAAACGTAAACCAATTAGATGCGGAGCTGTGCAGATTGACTTTTGTGTCAGAAAGAACGTTTCGAAAGTACCGGTTGTAAACCATAAGGTATCTACCGGTTATGTGCGGGTATCATCACCGGAAGCTACGGCAATTGATCTGATCGGCTATATGCAACGCTCAGGCGGACTGGACCATGTAGCCACGGTTTTGGCCGAACTTAATGAGAGCCTGAATAAAGACAGTCTGGTCAAGGCGGCGAGGCTTTCGCCCGTAGCATGGGCACAGCGCCTGGGCTGCCTGCTGCAACTTCTTGGACTAGAAGGAAACCTTGCCGGACTGGCAAAGTATGTAGATCAGCAGGCCCACAAGGTAGTGGGGCTTTCCTCCTGGAAGAGTATTAAAGGTGCAAAGCGAGCGCAACCATGGAAGGTTGCTGTGAATGAGCGCCCGGAGCCTGATGCCATATGATACCAACTGACTTTATCATTGAATGGCGGAAGTTCGCGCCTTGGAAATCTGACGCGCAGATCGAACAGGATCTTATCATCTCACGGGCAATAGTTGATATTTTTAGGTCGGCCAAGCTCGGCAAAATGCTTGCCTTTCGTGGTGGTACGGCACTGCATAAGCTTCATCTTCCGTCACCGCTGCGTTATTCGGAAGATCTGGACTTCGTCCAGAAGGAGCCGGAAGCTATTGGTGAGACCTTCGACGCTATTCGCGGCGTTCTCGATCCCTGGCTTGGCGAACCGCGCCGGCAATTGAAGGAAGGGCTAGTAAAGCTCTTGTATCGCTTTGAGACTGAAGATGGCAGCAAGGCAAAGCTCAAAGTGGAGATAAATTCCCGCGAACATTTCGCCGCGGCCGGGATAATCACCGTTCCGTATCAGCTCAACTCACGCTGGTATACCGGAAAAGCCAAGGTGCCAGTACTTTCGTTACCCTGGCTTTTGGGTAGCAAACTAAGGGCGCTTTATCAGCGTCGCAAGGGAAGAGATCTTTTCGATTTAGTTGTTTCCATCACGCAGGGCTTGGCTATGCCAGAACAGATTGTCGAAAGCTTCACGTCGCATCTTAAGGCTGCTGGACAGTCGATCTCTCGTGCAGAGATGGAGAAGAATCTGCATGCGAAAATTAAAGACAAGATTTTTCTGGCTGACTTGACTCCGCTTCTTGCCGAAACGGAAGCGGGCTTTGATCAAGCAGAAGCGTGTGACTATCTTTTGCGGGAGCTTGTCGCCAAAGTGCCAGGTGAACCGTGGAAGGGAAAAAAGGATGTTGAACACCTTGAAGCTGTAGCTGACATAGGCGAGGGAGTCGAGGAAGTGGCCAAAAGAAAAGCCAGGCCAGCGCGCGAAGCTTTGGCTGCTACGCGCAAGAGGCATAAGAAGGGTTCCAAGTGAAGCCCATGAGGATTCCAGTTTTTTTGTTGAATTACCTCAAAAACCTTGGCGCAGATGGGCACATCGCCGATCGATCGGGGGACTGCGGCTGGCTTTTCTAAGCGGGCGTGAGGGACTGTACTATTCTCACTCTGCCCGCACCCAACTCCCATCTTTCACCTTGATCATAAAGCTCTCGCGGTTTGAACAGCGATGCTGATCGAACGAAAGCCTTCCGCCGGCGCCATTATAGGCTGTACCTTGCAATCTCGCCGCCACACAGCTTGGGTCCGAAATCCCGTGACAAGCTCTCAGGGCTTGCCCCAAGACTATCATGTCATCGTAGGCAAAGGCGGCTTCCATGCGCGGCTCTTCCCCAAAACGAACTTTAAATAGCTCTACAAACTGTTGGGCGTCGCTTTGTGGTTTGGCTCCCGGAACCAGGCCGGACCAAACAGATTGAGAGCGGTTCTCAGCATAGAGAGCACGCACCTCTGGAGTGTCGTTGTCAGGAAGAAACGGCGCTAGCGCATGGAAGCTTGGAATAGATATCAAGCCGATCTGCTTAATCTGGCGCATAATTGTGCCGGCGTCGCGCCAGGCGCAAAAGATAAAAGCATCGGGCTTTTTGGATACCACCTTCAAAAGCAAGCTGCGGAAATCAGTTTCACCGGGATTGAAATTTTCATCTGCTACAATCGTCTCGCCGTGCTGTTCAAGCAAACGACGAACGACAGTGAATCCCTCGTTACAAGCGTCGGATTGTTCGCTTATTAATGCAACTTTTCGAACTCCCGCTCCACTAACAGCACTAAAGAGAGTGCGCATCTGTTCGGTAATGTCTCCCCAATCTCTAAATGCCAAAGGATTTTCAGCCGCGATTCCGCCCACTGAAGCGGAATAGATAAAAAGTTTGGCATGCTGCCTAACTATATCTTTCAGAGCCTGTGAAATATGTGTAAGAGAAGAGAAAACTATATCTATTCTATCCACATTCAAGAGTTTTGTGACACCAGATACAGCACGTCCGGCCTCCCCACCGTTATCATCAATCACGAGAGCGAGCGCTCGCCCATCAACCCCACCAGTCTTGTTCAAGGATTGAACACCAAGCTCTAGTCCGCGCCGACTGGCAACGCCAGAGAAAGCAAGTTTGCCGGAGAGCGCCAAAGTGGCGCCGATTTGAATCGGTTTTTCAGAAGCGCGCGGCGAAAGCTCCTGCGCAAAGGCAGCAAAATAGCCGTTAAACACAGAAAGAGATAGCAGCAAGAATCTGAGAGTGATACGTCGGCAAAATATCATACACACCAACCTTCGCTATTCAATTCCTTCAAGAATACTCACTAGGTTCCGAGCACCATGTAGGACGCGTATCACGTCAACTCCGTCAGGAAGGACTTCATAAAACATAAGGCACTTTTCAAATCCCTTAATAGGCCAAGAACGTACTCGCATAGCTTGAATTGATTTGAATCCGCATAAGCTTCCAATTTCAGGATTCTTGGCAACAAAAACAAATGTTCCTTCAGCGGCGTCGATGAATCGCAGCGCGGCCTCCAAGCTATCCATTGCTAAAAAGCCACAATATTCGAGCAGGTCAACCGCAACCTGCGGACGTCTTTTCACCAGACTCATTTAGCGAGTTCCATTTCTCTTTGCAGAGTGTCGTTTCGCCACTTGCTCTCTGATGCGTTGCCAATCCTGCTTTGACATTATCGTGGATTCACCGCTATTTAAACCCTTTAGAATTTCTGCTTCAAGCGATTCTTTGGCCTTACGCTTCTGATCTGCCCTGATGAGTTCGCGAAGATATTCGCTGACGCTGCTGTAACCGCCAACAGCGACCTGATGTTGGACATACTCTTTAAGATTCTGTGGCAGAGCGATGTTCATTGTATCTGTGTCCATGGGTTGGGCCTCCTAAATGATAAATTAAGCATAGCACGATTGGCACTCTTTGCCAAGGATTGCCAATCGAATTGATCTACACAGACACACAGCCAGCCCGTATTCATCTCAGAGACCATGCGCAACCACGGCCCTTGTTTGGGAATCTTCGTCGACGGTAATATTTTTGTAACCCACTGCTGTCCGGTAGGACATTGTAATTTGGGTCTTTAACCACAGAGGCCACGGGGCACTGGCAAGAAGCTCTCGCACGGCCAGAAATTTAAACGCGTTAGAATTCATAACCCCTTTCGGGAGTAACCAGATCTCCCCCTACTCCGCATCCCCATCACCATCCTGCTCCCGGCCCTTTGCACCCGATAGGCCGTCCAAGTTCAGCACCACTATGCGCCCTGGGGTTGAGAGATCTAGTAGCCCATCACGTTCCATTATTTTTGTGGCGCGTATGGCTGTCTCAGGAGTTGTGCCGCTGCACTCCGCAAGCTCTTGGCGGGTTAGGTTTAGTTCATAGCTACTGGCTTGGCGATCGTATTTCCCGAAGACTGAGATCAGCTCTTCCAGCAGGAAGGCTATTCGGGCTTCCACTTTTTCATGCGCCAAGCGCACGGCGAAGCTGTTCATGCGACACAGTCTGTCGTTTAAGCTATCGGCGAACTCTTCGTAAAGTTCGGGATGCCGCTTTAAGGCGGCCCGCAGGGCATCTTCCGGAATGGTTAATATCTGCGATTCTCTTTGAGCCGTCACCGAAAACGGTAGTGGTCCGTGATGCAACACTAGAGTTAGACCAAAGATATCGCCTGGGGGAACGAGCGCTACGGTTAGCTCCTTGCCATCGGCGGAGGCTTGCGAGAAGGCCATTCTGCCGGAGACAACGATGAAGCATACTTTGTTTTCGTCACCTTGATGGCCAAGCACTTGACGGGCTTTAAGATGTCTAAAACTTGCCTTGCTTGCGATCTCTTCCAGCTCGCTTTCCGGAAACTTGCGAAAGGGATCGATGCGTTTCAAAAAAGTCATGGGGGTGTACCCCTTCTCGCCAAGCTGCGCAGTTTTTAGATCCTCTTCCGGATCTAAGAGCTCATGCGCGAGCACTTTCTTGGGGGCCTCAACGGAGCGCCGATGCAGCGCCAACTCAACCGCGGTGCGAAGATCGGCCTCCTCGAATGGCTTAAGCAGGTAGCCGTATGGGTTCAACAATTTAGCCTGCGCTAATGTTTGTTCGTCACTGAAAGCTGTCAAGAAAACCACCGGGATACTGTGTCTGTTCCAAATTCTTGCGGCGGCTTCTATTCCGGTCATGGCGCCCTGCAGATAGATATCCATCAGAACCAGATCCGGACTCTCGGAGGCAGCCGCGTTTATTGCAGCCTCGCCTGACATTACCGGCCCGACTACTGTGTAACCAACTTCTTCTAAAATATCCTGGATGTGCGTGCCTGTAATAGCTTCGTCCTCAACCACAAGTATCTTTTCATTTGCCATACAACCTCCTTATTAAACTCATTCTTAAATAGCGTATCCGTTCACGGGGCACAAAGATCGCGAGGAACTGAAAGGTCTATACAGCCCCTATTAAGGGGCCGATTTGTACTCAAATCGGGGGTGGAAAAAACTAACCGTCAAAGGAGGCTGACGCGAAACGTTGAGCGTCAGATTCCTCTTTATGCAGAAAAACAGTAAACCCGATCAGGGTTTTCCATCCGAACCGGCAGAATTACCGCGTTATAACTAACTGATCTCACCCCACTTTATCACCCCCTGAACGGTTACTAAATAGCCTTACTTCGCGGAAATAAAATTCTATAGCAAGTTCCTTGCACTTGCAGCCGTTCAATCGTGGCGCGCAACTGCTCCGCAAGCTGCTTTATCAACCTGCTGCCTAAGGCGCCTTTTCCCACCGGGATTTGAGCTTCCTCAAAACCGATGCCATCATCAGACAAGACCAGCTCTATCATATCAGGCTCAAGATAACCCAAACTTGCGCTGACCTTACCCAATTTCCCCTCGGGAAAGGCGTGTTTTACGGAATTGGTTAAAATTTCGGTGACTAGCAAACCGCATGGCAAGGCTACGTTAAGCTCAACCTCGGTATCCACGCCTTTAAACTCAAAGTTTACGGCCTTCTCGGCGTTGAAAGTCTTTAATATCCCGGCGCAGAGCTGTTCGATATAAGTTCGCAAATTCACGGCCGCCAAGTTGTCTGATTGATAAAGTAATTGGTGCAAGACCCCGATTGTGGCGATGCGATTCTCACTCTCCCGCAAGGCATTCTTTAATTCCTCACTCCCACTCGATCTAGCCTGCAAGCGCAATAAGCTTGAGATGACTTGCAGGTTGTTCTTCACGCGGTGATGAATCTCTTGCAGCAGAACCTCTTTTTCGCGCAAAGATTGCTTAGCTAGCTCCTCGCGACTCTTACGCGCCAGGTTAGTCTCCTGGCGAATTTTCTCTGCTTGTGTCACGACCTTATGCACCAAGCGAAAGGTACCCAAGGCACCAAACAAGGCAAAGGCGATTGCTAACGCCAGAGATTTAACTAAGCGTCCGTTTAAGCTGCGGTAAAGATCACGCCCCGAGCCCATGGCTAAGACTACATATCTGGTATCAGGAATTCCGCGGTAAGTTAAAAAAGAAGGGTGCTCTGAGACCGGTATCGGCTCGAGAAACCCTTTGGCGACATCTTCCATGTTCTCTTGATCGCCAACATTAATCTTCCTGGAGCTCTTAGTTTGAAACGAGACAAGCTGGTTAACATTCCGATCGAATCTGAAAAAGCGATCTGTGCCTTCATCACGTTCTAGCAAGTAAAGGGATACGAAACTCGGATCATCTTCGCGGACTGTGAGCACACTCCCCAAGAACTCGCCCGAGACAAGCAGCATATCCACAAGGTCTCTATCCGCGATTGGATTAACCTTTCTCTTCAGTGCGATAAAGACTGGTGCCTCGGAAAACTGAAAGGGGCCGTAAAAGCTGACCTTGGATGTGGCCGTCGGCGCCAAACTTAAATACTCGTTAGGGATCTCCCGGCCCAACCACGCAACCCGAGCGCCTGAATTGTCGAGCCGGACAGCGCCTAATACCATGGCGACCGCGCTTGGGCCAGGATCGACATCGTCGAGGCGCGAAGCGCTAAGGGCATGAATTAATCCTAACGGTTCTTGGAAAGCATTTAAGAGATCGGTCTGGTGGGGAAACTCCGCATTAATCCTACTAAAATATCGAAGGATATCGTCGGCACGCCGCTCCGCCAACTGGGAGACCTCGCCCTTGGCAAGCTGTTGGAGTTGATCGTATAGCGGCAGCACTGCAAATGCCCCGCTACAAAGCGCCACCAAAAGCACCAATAGGGTCGAGAAGAGGGTAATTTCGCGCAGTAGCTCTCGAAGTGACTGAAGCGCGGGCAGCGCTACAGACCAAAACATGCAGATTATTCCGATGCCAGCCACAAAGGCCCCGATCGCCTCAGAGAGAGACATTCCGTACGAGAATCCCCAGGCATATCCGACTTCTAACTCAGCCAGATATCCGAAAATGGCCGCTGCCCCAATAGCGCTTACCAAGGCACCCAGCAAACTTAGCGCGATGTACGAAGATTTAGGGCTGCCGGAGAGCGTGTAGAAATAAGTGCTCGCCGCCGCCATAATAAGGAACAAGGCAGAATTCACGGCGACCTTCGGTATCTGTAATCCGCCGCTGATTACCTCCCAATTAGCAACCAATCTCCCAATCCACTGTGAATCTGCAATTATCTGCAAGGCTGCAAGGGCCGTAGCAATTAGAAGCGCGCCCATAGACAACAAGTTTGCTAATTTTCTAGATCTCGGGGCATCTGCTAGGAGCATCGCAAGGCTTATTAAGAAAAGCGCAAAGGCTGCGATGGGATGGTAAACAACTTCTTTAGAGAAGATTACTGGAAAGATATGGACATGGAGCATCGACCCCGTCATCCCAAATAGCGAGACTACCAGAGCGATAATCGCCGCAAATCTAGTTGAGTTCACCAAACTTCGTGATGGGCCGGAAGTGTTATTACCCATAAGTTAAAATATGATTAATTACTCATGTATATCACAGTTAATTGGAGAACTCCGAATTTGTTTTCGCCAAAGCGAATCGCAGAGTCTGGCGTACCGTTCTGAATTGGCCCGCTAAACCGGAGGCGGCCGCATTCGAGGGACAAGCAAAGAGATCAAGAACAGTACTATAAAGATCAAGAAGAGTGATTTTGCCATCCAAGCGGCTGTTCCTGCCAACCCTGAAAAGCCAAATAACGCAGCCACTAACGCAATCATTAGAAAAACCACCGCCCAATTTAACATGATACCTTCCTAGTGCTTATAAAATCATATGGTACCAGCCTTTTGGTGTCGCCGGGGAATGATGGCCGTCATGCTGTGGCCCAAATACCGTCCCCCCACCCTAAATCTCAAAGAATCGAAGCCTGAGTGCTTCCATAATGAGCGATTGGTACAGGATTAGATGTGGATTGCCCCACAGAAACATTAACAAGCGGGTCCGAAACTTCAAAGGCGCCGTGATATCGCATGGTGCGGCGCACCACTAGCTCAAGAGTTTTGTTTTCGACGGGCACAATTAATATGATTAACCCGTTCTGACCTATGATTCCGGTCGCCGGAATCTTATTCAACAGCTTAAGAACAGCTGACATAACTCTGCGATATAAATTGCTTGTGACCAAGTCGTTTACCAAAGCTCGCAATATCGAAGCTTGCGCCGCTTCCGGTTCCGGATTTTTGTTTGCGCCTAGCATGACCGAGATGTATACCGGTTCGACACGCAACATTTTTAGGCTCGCCAAAGCGGCTTCGGCGCCACCGTTAGGTAAAAAAGCGCTAATAACTGGTAAGTTTGCTGAATTACGATCTCTGCTTTGCATACTGCTGTTCCTTATGTAGGTCTACCCTACACGGGAGAGTACGCTTTTAGTCGGCTTTGTTGAATGACGGCGCTCATACCGGTTGGCGAAGGGTCAACGGCGGTAATTTAAGCGCCCCTCTCGCATCAGATACAGTTTTAGGGTATGTTAATTGTTCGCTCGAAAGGATTATACGAAGTGACTCGCATAACTAGTTAGAAGCGACAATTTTTCCTTACATGGAGAGTTTTTAATGGCAAAGAAGATTCCGCAGGTAAATTCGTCGGCAAAGAAAGTCAAGGCTGAGAAAAGCACGGCGATTGTCGCAACTGTCGACTCAGGCGCTGCTGTCGTTAAGAGCCCCTCAAAGGGCTTCGGCAACGTTGTGATGGTGTATTCCAAATCTTCGTCGCATGCATGCGCCTTGCTCAATCCAGAAATTTCAACGATTGAGGGTTTAAAATTTCTCTCTGGCACCCAATGCACAGGCAAAGAAGGGCACCGTATGGAGAAAAAGCGCACGCATATTCCCCTTGATCACGTGGCCTCAATAGTGGAATTTCTCACAGAAGAAGATCTTTGGAGCGAGCCGCAGCCACGCCATCTTCGAATTGCGGAGGAGCTTCCGGCAAGTAACATCCCCCTCACCTCGCACGAACAGGGTCGAGGGCATGATCGCCAGGGACATCGGCCGCATCGCCGTGACAGGCACAATAGACACGAGGGACGACATGAGGGACGACACGATGGTCGCCAGGGCGATCGCCAGGGAGGCAAGAACAGAGGCGATCAAAGAGACGGTAATAGGGACGCCAGATTTCAAGAACGGCATGATTTCGGGCGCGATCGCGACTTTAACCGGTAAGTTTACGGTACCTGTACAAGAGTTGGACGGCCAGCTCACAGAAGGACCTAATACTTTCAACAACTTACGGCTGGCTCATAAATTGCCATCCCCATTCTGATTCATATTTATCTGAAGCAACTTACTGTTTTTTACGGAGAGGAGGCCAAAGGGGATGGAGCTTATGTCTGAAGGAAAATTCAAAGGCAGTTTTTCTGCCAGTTTGCTGAGTTTACAGCTACAACTAAAGACCTTGCTGGAAGAAGCAGGTGGCGAAGTGGCTGTGCAATTTCTTAACGCTGTAAGCAATCTTCATCAAACCGAACAGAACACGGTACTGCCTATTTTCACCTCAATCGTAGAAAAGATCTCCAAGGGTGAAGAGCGCTTCGCCACAGATGGGGATTTAGCCCGTAAGCAGTTCGAAGACGGTCTTTACAATGATATTCTAAGCGCCATGCGTGAGGCCACTGAGGCGACCTGCGTCAAGAAATTTACCGTGGTAAACGGTGGCAAAGCCCAAGAGGTGGTAAGAAAAGTGCCTGTCAATCTAAATGAAGTACGAAAAAATCGTAAAGGCGTGCACAAACCTTTCCTAAATTAGTATCAGTAATTAAGCGCCCAATAATCAAGTGTTCCGCCGGCACAGTCGAAGCTATACCTGCAAGCAGCAGGTGTGTGTGCCATAAGAGTCATCATGGATGTAGCATGGAGGTTTTATGGACGAGACAGGAAAGGTTTCTGGAGTTGGTCAAGGTTTCTTCTCTGAAACAGGGCAGCTCAAATCAAAAGAGCAGATCATCGCCGATAAGGGCACAAGCAGCAAAAATCCCAAGATAGATGCGAGTAATTTCTCCTCATCTATTTCGAATGCTATAGGAAGCCAGCGCTCTAAGTTTCAAGAGCAAGCCAACGAGGCAGTCAGCGCAGTGAATGCGAACGAGGACAATCTTAAGGCTGCCAAGAGCATAACTAAAGAACAGCTCGCAGCTGCAAAAGATCTTAAGAAGGCTATTAAGACCGAAGACCAAGACGCCATCAAAAGCAGCCGCAAGGAGCTGCAACGTTTGGAAAAGCAGCGCCAAGAACTCTCACAGAAGATTCAAGAGGACAACTCCGAGCAAGCTTCAGTGCGTCACCAGACCCTAAACTTTGGCAATCAGCAAAAAGGGATCGTCGAAGTTCAGGCTGTCGATTTCCGCGAATCTTCGGGTGAGATCAAGGAGCTGGACAGCACCAAAGACGTGGAACAGTACATCCAGGGACTAAACGACGACTTAGATTCTCTTAAGGCCCAGGTTAAAGATCAAAAGGACACTAAAGCCCAGGTGAAGGTCGCCATCGAAGAAGTCGATAGAGATGTCCAGAAAATTCAAGGCGATGCCATTCGGTCGTTCGACGAAGCCTCAAAAACCGCCAATAAAATCGCGCAGGACATCCGCTCCGGAGGACTTGAGATCTTCCAAAACGTGAGCGTAAGCGCCGTGCAGCGCTTGCTGGCAAGCTAGTAAGCCCTACCGAGCTTCAGCGCAAAGCGGCTTAAAGCTGCCCTTGCGTTTTTGCGGCGATAATCTTAGTTTGTCCATTATTATGAGACTAAGATTTCCTTTCGCCCTGAGCGTCTTGGCCCTCACTTTAGCTTCCTGCTCAAGCAGTGAGAAGCCGGAACCCCAGGCGGTTGAGCTTAAAGAGAAGAAAGTCACTACGATTGAGGCGCCAGAGGCGCAACTTCTTGAGGAGGGCAAACGCCTTTTTTCAGAGGGCATGTACAACGTGGCGCGTGATAATTTTCAATCTTTACGCGATTCCTTCCCACTCTCACCATACGCCGAATTTGCCGAAATTAAGATCGCCGACACCTATTTTCAAACGCGTGAATACACCGATGCTGCTCTGCAGTATGAAGATTTCACCAAGAACCATCCAGTTTCTGGGTCTGTCGGATATGCTCTCCTTATGGCGGGGCGAAGTAATCAGCTTTTGAGCACCGCTGCGGGACGAGACGCTGCGCCGCTTGAGAAGGCCCTGGACTTTTACAATAAAACTTTGACACAATTTCCGAACTCTTCAGAAGCTCAAAATGCTAGTACGTATAAGGCAGAAGCGGAAAAATCTCTGCGTGAGCATGAACGCTTTGTGATCGAGTACTACAGAAAACGGGGCGCTGCGGAAGCGGTAAAGATTAGAGAGAGTGCTTTTAAGCAACGCTTCGGAATGGACTTGGCAGATTCGGCTAACGAAGCGCAGGAGGTAGCGGCAGATGCTGTTGCCCCAACAAGCGGCGGGACACCTGGCTTGACCTTGGCCGCGCTCGCATCCCCAAATTTGTACGTACCCCAAGTCGCTCCAATTGTGGCTCCAGTTGCCGCAGAACCTGCAAGCGCTCGGGCGGGAGTCTTTCAGGCCTCCGCCGCTCCATTAACGCCACCTGTAACTCCACCTGACTTTGTGACGAATATTGAGTGCAAGACTAGTACGGGGCATGATTTGACACGGGCGATAGTGTTGTATCTGGCCCGGCCCATTCAAGAGAGCGAGTTGAACCTCTCTCAGAATCAAGCACAACCAAGGTCAGGTAAGATTGCGCTCAGTTTGCCGGAAGCCTCGACGCGAAATTTTAGTCAGAACTGTTTCGGCCAATCAGATCTTCGTCTGACTGGCAAGTCCCTAGAGATCGACTCAGAGAGCCCGGCTCTGGTTATGGCCGTGAATAATCCACCCCGTCTTTTAATTTCTCTGCCTTAGGCACTGGCACACTAGCCGATTGCGCGATCTGCCAACTTCCAGATATCATTAACCGTAACATATCGTTTGATAACATCGTGGAATCCGTGCTCGATTTGAATCCTGTCAAGATAAGCCGACTCTTTCGTCGGAACAATCTCGCTAAGACAACCCTGTGGGGAAAGTACCTTTGTTACGCCCTCGCAATACTGGCCCTATTTCTTTTTTTTCGGATTACCATCAAGAGTTTCTTGCATTCGCGTGCCTTCACAACTCAGCTTAAAAACGAAGTTCAAGCCATAATCTCTAACTCGAATTTAGCACCTACTATGACTCGGGAGACTAAGACAGATTTTAGTGTAATCGCTCGAAAGAATGTTTTTGGCGAATTAGGTGCCAAATCGGTGCCGACCCCGCCTCCGCAGAAAGCCGTCAATAATATCTCGCTTGGATTGATCGGAACTTTTATCACCAAGGGTGAGGCTCCATACGCAATTATCGAAGATACCAAAAAGAGCTCGCAGGATGTCTTTCTGTTAAAAGATAAAGTTTTTGGTGACGGGATTTTGAAGGCCATTTACCCGGACAAGGTAGAAATTGACCGCAATGGGCAGATTGAGGTGTTGACCATCGACGAGGGCCCCGCTGCCTCGCAAGCGCCGGTCGATGGGGTGGCCAACTTAGGCCAAGATACCTTTAGCGTGGACGAAGCTGAACTTGACAAGGCCCTTGAAAATCTCCCTCTTCTCCTCACCCAAGCTCGCGCGGTACCATATTTCAAGGACGGAAAATCTGTAGGATTGAGGCTTTTTGCAATCCGAAGTGGGAGTCTTTTCGAGAAGATCGGGTTAATGAACGGGGATATACTTAAGTCTATAAATGGAAATAGCTTGGCGGATTTCACACAAGCTATGTCCCTCTTTCAAAAGCTGAAGGAAGAGCGTTCAATTAACATCACCATGGAGCGCAACAATCAGGATAGAGAATTCAAGTATCAGATTCGATAGAGATGAAAAAATTATACGCCCTAATTATTATCCAAGTTATCCCAATCTTCCTCCTATTTGGCTTCCTCCTATTTGGCTTTCTCCTATTTGGGCGGTTGAATTACGCCGCCGCTCAGGCGGTTTCACCGAATAATCAGTTGGGTAATCAGCCGGGGACACAAACAAGTCAAGCGACTAGTTCCGCAAACGCTACGGACGAGGATGGGGAAGCGGCTACCGATTTAGACGCTTCCACCGAGATAAACGTCAAGAATGCCGATATCTCAGCCATCGTGCGAATCTTCGGCAAGAAGACTAAGCGAAATTATATTTTAGACGAACGGGTCAAAGGTAAAGTCTCAATCTTTTTGCCCGGTAAGGTTAGCGACGAAGAAGCCTTACGCATCTTGGATTCGGTTTTGGCCTTAAAGGGTTTCTCCGCCGTTCCAATCTCTGAGAACCTGTGGAAGATCTTACCAGCGAAAGAAGCAAAACAATCAACCATACCCACCCTGACTAACGCCGATGAGGTTGGCGATTCCTCGGCGATGGTTACGCGTCTGGTGAATCTTAAGTACGTGGGCGCCGATGACGCCAAGAACCTTGTTACTCCGCTGATTTCAGGAGACGGGCTTATCAACGCTTACGCAGGCACAAACTCTCTCATAATTATCGATTCAGCAGATAACATCGAACGCTTAATGAAGATCGTTGAATCAATTGATGTGCCCTTCTCTGATCGCGAGATGACAGTAATCCCCATCAAACACGCAGACGCGGTCGACATCGCCCAGAAATTGGGAGAGATTTTGGGCATCAACACATCTTCCGGTACAAAAGGCAGCGCTCAGCAAGGTTCAAGCGCCGACACCGCCATGGATCTGCTACGCGCCAGAATGCGAGACGCTGCCACCGCAGCGCATATGAATCTGGCAAACACCGCCAAACCCCCGGGAAGCGGCGGCGACAGTATGCCGCCGGGCATGTCATCGGGCATGTCAGCTTCACAGAATCAAAATTTAGCTAGATCGCGCGAACCCAAGATTATACCGGATGAACGCACAAATTCGATTATTGTAGTGGCCGATGATGACACCACTGGGCGTATCATGGCGCTCACCGCGCAACTTGATAGCGATATTGATTTAGGCGGCAAGCGTTTCTATGTTTATCGTTGTAAGTACGCCAACGCCGAGGAGCTCTCGCAGTCGCTTTCTGGAACGCTAAGCAGCAGCTCCAACTCCTCCAGCAGTAATTCGCGTGGTTTTGGCGGAGGCGACTCCGCTGGGGACGATTCCAGTGGTATTTCTGGTAGCGGCCGCAACTCGCGATCCTCGGGGGGAACCACTCGTTCCGGAGATCGTATGAGTCTGGGGCGCAGAAACCCTGGGGAATCCAGGCTGGGGCGCGATCGACGCGGGGGCAGCGGCGCCGTAAGTTTGGGCGATGATATTACGATTTTTGCGGACCCGGCTACTAATTCACTAATCATTAATAGCGATAAGACTGGACACCAGAAAGTTCTGGACCTCTTAAAAGATCTCGATATCAAACGTAAGCAGGTCTTAGTTGAAGCTATGTTACTAGAGGTTGGCGTAGACGATCAGACCCAGCTTGAAACAAATTTCCTCACCTCCGCCGGAGGAAAGGACGGTGGACTCTTGGCCAAGAACGACTTTAGCGGCAACTTAGCCTCACTTTTTAGCGACCCTCAGAAGCTCTCTAATTTCTCTGTGGCGGCCGCAAGCGCTGGAACCTTACAACTCCCGGGGGAGATCACCATTCCAACCCAGACGATTCTGTTAACGGCCGCTCAGTCGAACAGCAACGTCAATGTTTTGTCCGCGCCAACAATTTTGGCCACGGATAACGAACCGGCCGAAATCGTGGTCGGTCAAAACGTACCTTTCTTGGCGAGCACCTCCACGAGCGATGCCAATTTGAACAACACTTTTAATCAGATCGACAGACAAGACGTCGGTATCACCTTGCGACTCACCCCTCAGATTAGCGGCGACGAGCTAGTGCGTTTGCAGCTTTTCACTGAGGTATCAAACGTGATTTCCACTACCGATCTTGGTCCCACGACCACTATCAGAACTAGCGAGACCTCTGTGATTACTAAAGACTCTCAGATGATCGTAATTGGCGGTCTAATGTCAGACGACGTTTCAGATTCTGACTCAGGCGTTCCGTTCTTAAAAGACATTCCCGTGCTGGGACATCTCTTCCGCGGGTCGCTTGACCGCCATCGCCGCACTAACCTACTGATCTTCATTACACCTCGAATCGTTCGTGACCAGTACGACGCACGCGAGGCCACCATGGTAAATCGTGATATTCTCAAAAAAGATATCAAGGATCGCGAGATCTGGCCGAACCGGGAGGAGGTGCTGGAGAACCAAGACATGAATCGAGTGGCCGAGGCGCGACAAGCCGAGCATAAAGATTTGGGCACTATTTTGCCGCCGGAGAAATTGACCGACAAAGCAGTTGGTGAGGAGCTGAACTCTGAGGTACAGAGCGGCACAAGTCCAACCAGCAACCAGAATGGAGCCAAGCTGGATGAGATTCAGCTGGCGGTGTCCCCCAAGTTTCCTGACTTTGGTGATTCGCCAAAGGGTTCCCTCGCTTCGCGTATTCCTAAGACTAATCAACACGACCTTTTTGTGCTGGCTAAATTGACCGGCAAGATGCCCTCGAATCCGGATCTGCCATTTGAGTTGGCCCCAAGCGATCCAATAATCGCCCTAAATTTACCGGCAGAGGCCTCGTTTGACCCTTCCTTTTTCAAATCAGGCGAAGCGCTTTCTTACAGGATTGATGACGATAGGAGCTTAAGCTTTAGAATCCTCGGAATCTTTCCCAATTTAGCAGAGGCGCAAACATTCAAGGGTGATTCAGTTCTTAAGAGCTATACGCTCTCGCCCTATGAGATTATGAACTTAGGCCAAGGCCCTTGGACGCATTGATGGCGGCTTGGGATTAGCCTAAGGATTATCCTAGAAAGGGCAGTTGAATCGTAGCGAGGTGGCGGAGATGGCTGAAGATCTTGAAGTTTTCGACGGAATTGGCACGGAACCCACTGCTGTCCGGTAAGACATTGTAATTTGGGTCTTTAACCACGGAGGCCA
>CAZVWV010000089.1:0-16688 GCA_964631745.1 uncultured Bdellovibrionales bacterium | reverse complement strand
AGTACGGCTCGGGGTACTAATATTAGGGAGCGCAGGCGATTCGCCTGCCGGTGCCGAGAAGTGGCACTACATCTTAGGCCGATAGGCAGCACTAGGTTCGAACAGGTGGTGGCTTCGCCCTCAACTGTAGTGCCACTATAACCATCGGCGGACGAGTCGTCCGCGCTACGTAATATATCGTGCTTTACCGGGGGTTTTTGAGCAGTTACGTCCAAATCCACTAGCGTATGAGATCTGGGTTTAAGCATCCAGGATTGGCCCGGGTGGCTTTTGACGACTCGCTCTTCTTAGTTGCTCATCGATGATTTCAAGCAAGTCCTCTTTCTTAAAAGGCTTTCCGACAAAGGCGTTCATGCCAGCGGTTCTACAAGCTTTTTCATCTTCTGCGTGAACACTCGCTGAAACCGCGATAATCGGAGCAAAGCGGTTATGTTCTCGCTCGAAATTCCTAATGCGGCGAGTAGCTTCAATGCCGTCCATAACGGGCATATTTACGTCCATTAAAACCAGCTGGACGTTGGTTGTCTTATAGATCTCTAAGGCCTCTTCGCCGTTTGAGGCAACTATGGTGGCGTATCCCTGCTTCTCAATGAACCGCTTCAAGAGCTGCTGATTGACGAGATTATCTTCTACCACCAATATTGGCCAGTGCGATCGATCGATTGTAGTTTTGCTAGGGCTAACTTCGAACTGATCTTTCATTAGCTCCTGGCCATGCGCAAGAAAAGTGAGTTGTTGCAGATCCGGTTCCGCGTATTCCGCCACAAAATAAAACGAGCTTCCAAGACCTACCTGACTTTCAACCCAAATCCACCCATGCATCATGCGCACAAGACGCGAAGTAATAGCCAAGCCAAGTCCAGTGCCCTGAATCACATCTCCCTGCTTTCGGACTTGCGTAAATGCTTCAAAAATATTTTCCAATTGATCGGTCGGAATTCCGACGCCGCTGTCACTGACCCGAACTTTTAAAGCATGATATCGCGGATCGTCATTTTGATAACGCTCAACGGCCAAATCTACTCGTCCTCCAGGCTCGGTAAACTTCAAGGCATTGCCCAACAGATTCAACAGAATCTGCTGCAATCGGTAAGGGTCAATCGTGATCACCCGAGGAAGTTTTGGATCTATAGTGCAAGTGAACGTGATGCGGCTACGCTCGAAGCGAAATTTCAACATCGAAACCAATTTGGAGCAAAAGTCCACAATTTGAATCGGCTCGGGAAAGAGCATCAACTTACCAGCCTCGATCTTCGAGAAGTCCAAAATGTCGTTTATGACTGTCAACAGCGCATCCCCAGCGCTCTTAACCGTTTCCAGCAACCCTCTATTCTCGTCGTTCAACTGGCTTCCTAAAATTTCTTCGGTAAGGCCTATGATTGAATGCAGCGGGGTACGCAACTCATGACTTACGCAAGCCACAAAAAGTGACTTTGCCCGGTCGGCTTCTTCGGCGCGCTCCTTGGCCTCTTTTAAAGACTGTTCCTTAAGCTCAAGCTTCGAAAGCATTTCATTAAAGGCTAGAAACGCTTCGCTGATTTCATCGGGGCGCGTTTTTTCTTCCAACCTGTGGCTCGATAGATCCTTGGTCAATGAGATCTTGTTGGTTAGTTCTTTCAAAGCGCTAAGTGGTTCTGTTACCCATGCTCGCAGCTTCATTGATAACAAGCCTGTCAACACAGCCACTACACAGATGACGCAACAGGCAATTAATAAAAGCCAGTACAATTGATGGTAGAGGTCACGTAGCGCCCCCACCACAATCACACTACCAAGGCGTTCCATGTCTAAGATAACTGGCTCAGTTACTACCACCTGAGATTCTTGCCAATAAATCTGAGAGGAGCTGGTCCCAGGCGGGTAAATTTTAGCCAAGGGCGGTGTGCCATATTCAGCTAAAACTCGTCCGGAGTTATCTACTAGGGCTGAATAAAGTATATCTTCACGCTCTCGCAATGAATCCAAGAGCTTGGCACCACTCTCTTTATCTCCAAAAGCCAGGGCGGCTCTACTGGTACTAGCGACGACACGGCTTACTGAGGAAAGTTCTTGGCGAAAAGATACCCAGCCGAAATAGGCGATTAGTCCAAGAAACCCAACGAAGGTTAGGGCCAACGTAAAGGTATTCGCCAACAAGAAGACGAGTCTAACCCGTCGCGCTATGGTTGGCCGTTGTCCTAAAAGAAACATGAATTGATTCTATCGCTAGTTATCGGAATCTTATAGAGGTATTCTGATACGTTAGAAAGAGCAGTAGAATCTATTACTTGGGTAGATAGCAAGCACTCGACAAATAAAACACAACCAGCCCCTGCCGCCTTGCCAGACTTTCCAAGACATAAGTGAGGTAGGAGCCGTTAAGCCAATACCCTCTGCGCAAAGGGCAACTCGGCAAACGATGTCTCACTCTCGCACTTTGCCTCTGCACGAGTTTGCTTCTTGCCAAAGGCCCAGTCTGAAACTCTCTTCAAATCTTCGGGAATCAGCGGCTTTGCTAAGAAGCCATCCATCCCCATCTCCAAACAACGCTTTCTGTCGCCATGCATTACAAACGATGTGACCGCAAATATTGGCACACTTTGGTGACCTGAGGACCGAAGGATCTGAGTGGCTTTCAAACCATCCACCAAAGGCATGTGAATGTCCATCAAAATCAGGTCGTATGAATTTTTTTTGGCCTTACGAATGCACTGGGCGCCATCAACGGCCACATCCACTTCGTGACCCAAGGAAAGACAAAGCTTCTTTGCGATCAGCCTACTAATGGGATTGTCTTCTACTACTAAAGTTCTAAGTCCCCTACCCTCATTTAAGTTTTCATTGCGACCCGATACAAAACGCATCATTCCCTCAAAGTCTCTCTGGTTGGCGGCATTGCACAGGGAACGTGAAAAGACCACCGCCGGACAATGAAAGGTTACGCTTGAATAGTGTTGCTCCTTAGAGAGCAAAATTCCATGGCCCCCAAGGTGCGCAATTTTTGGCGAAATTTTTTCCGGTATGCCATCGAGCGGACCGATCAGATTTAACTCGATCAGAATTTCATCATCGCGCAACGACTCAAGTCGTAATTTGACACATATTTTGTCTGCTGGCCTCCCACAAATTAACATGTTTGCTACTAATTCCGTGATAATCTGCCCAAGCAAATCTGAATCGGCGATTAGTGAATCCGGAATATCGTAATCCACCTCAAAATCAAATTTCTTCCCCAAACGCGCTGCCCGAAGTTGAAATACAGTCTCTAGTCCGGCGAGCATGGCGCGCAGCGCAAAACATTTGGGGTTATATTTAGCCTGTCGAGTCTTGCGCTCCCCCCCCAGGATGGGCTCAAGGGCCGGCATTAAAGAATGCCCGACGGCGCGCCCTATGTGGGGGAATGGGTGCTCGCGCAATAGATCTGTATGCTCTCTGATATCTGGAAAGTTGGCAGCCGTCAGCCAACCATCTTTCGGATTCAAATTGCTCGTTAATTCGAACTCTTCCAATAATAGCAATGCTGCTTCTTCGTCTGAAAGTTTAAACTGCGAAAAGCTCTTGACCTGTGAAGGCGCAGGTTCCCGAAAGACCGGAAGAGCCTCGTCAAATAGCAACTTTTCTCCGTTGCGAAGAGCTAATAAATCCAAGCGCAGCATGACGCCCGGCAGCTCCGAAACGTGCGCGCAAGTTCGCGGACCCGCTATATATTCAAAGCCGAGCATATCCATGTAGAAATCGCTAACTCTCGGATGCACCGTAATGATCCAATCATCAACTTGATTTATGCAACACCAAGTGTAAATTCCGCCTAATATGCTGGTGCCGATCACGCTCAGTTTGCCAAGCCCACGCTTGCTGCCTTGAGGATGGGGCCTACATGCGAATTTAGTGCTTTCAGCAATTTTTCTACCTTGGTTACGCAAGTATTGGAGCTCCTCGGCAAAAATCGGATCAGACGGCAATCCGGCCACGCTATCCAACGAGCCTGTGGCCGTGCCCACCACCACATTGTCGATCATTGAAACCAGAGCGCTGGATGAGGTCAGTAGTTCCCTTATATAGAATCGCAGCCCACTATTCCTGGGTGCGCAAAGACCATGCTGAGAATACTCATCATGAACTAGTTGGTAAGCTTGATAGAGCTCTCGAAAACACGCCACGGCGCGAGTTTCTATCCTCAACCCTGTGGCCTTAAGCGGCATAGACATTCTAACGCATCCCCTAGATTCCATATTTGCCCGGAGCAATGACTGCCTCCGGATCCAGCAACTGCTTTAATGATTTACAGAATTGCACGTAAATATCATTCTCTCCCATAAGAAGACCATGTGCGTATCCCGGCACGGAATTTAATCTGTATGGGTAATAACCTGCTTGAGTATACCGATCCAAAAGCTCCTTTTGGCAATTTTTTGCGTTTTGATCTTCTCCAGGTAGCTCTCGATCGTAAGCCAACGCAACCGTACACACTGCTGAGCGCTCGGCGATCAACGACACTGTAACATTCGTCTCAAGTTGGAATCGCAACATGGTCTCACGTGTGATCTTGATGAAATTCTCCAAATCCTCCTCCAACAGCGGCACGATTGGCGAACACCAAATCAACCCACAACCATCTCTGTCGGGGTCAAAGTCCTGTGCGGGCGCGGGAGTAATCTTGCGCCAATAAGCGCCACGAACGGCAGAATTAGTGGGAATGCCTTTTAATAAATTTAGTATCGATAATTTTTTTTCTAGCCCTTTACCACCGAACAATTTATAAACCCAAGAGAATCTCTTAATCCACGATATTATGGTGTCCCTAAGTAACAAGGGCCGCGAATGACCGCGCAAAGCTTTCTTTATCGCCTTATAGCAAATTGAAATCTGCGCCGAACTACCCCAGAGTCCGCCGATCAAGTTCCATTCAGACACTCCAAATTTCCTGCAGACCGTCTTCAATACCTGCTTGTCTAAAGGAACGACACCCCCTGTTTGATCGAAAGGATACTGAGTGATCGATGACACTACCCTGACATCATTGGCGATATGCACCGCCCCTTGAATAATTCCTTTTAGTTTTAAATCTCTAATGATAGAGCTTGCGGCTAGAAGCTCCGCATCGCTATTAAATGGAATTATCAAAGCCGCATAATGCTCCGGTTTGGGCATCAACCAGATAGTGATTTTTGTGATGATGCCAAAATTTGACTGAGTGAATAGGCCATCGATGTAGGGGCCCAGTCCCCAGCGATAGACATGCTGACTGCGAGCATTTTTAAATCTTGCAAAACCTGTATGCAATAAGCGGCCGTCCGCTAACAGGACTTCTAAGCCGCAACAGTGCGCAAAATGATCGGCATAGGGAGTCAACCCAGAGCCCCGCTCACTTAGGTTTCCAACCAGACTGGCGCTAGCAGCGGCGCCGGTCACATCCAGCATGAGAGGAATATTATGTGAATCCAGATATTGATAAAGCTGTTGTTGACTCACACCCGGTTCTATAACTGCATAAGCAAGGTCTGAATTGACCTCAATGATCCGATTCATTCGGCTCAGATCGAGCAATACCGAACCTGCTTGCGATGGCGAGCGCGACCCATATCCCCAATTTTTCCCAGAACTAAGCGGGAAAAGCGGGATACCGAACTTACGAGCAACGGCTAGCGCACTCTGCAGTTGTTCAAGGTTGGCTGGTTTAATTACGGCCAGGGCGGAGACCTCAGTAGCGCTGCAGCTCTTTGCGAACGTCTCCAGCAAACTCCGCTCTGAAAGCACGAATTCTTCACCTAGAATCTTTATCCAGGAATCAAGCGCTTCGTTGTATCCAAGGCGACTAACTTCATTCGGTGATTGAGCGGCATTAATCATAAAGCTTTCAACCTCCGTCTATAAGTGCAATCAGCAGATTCACTCACCCTACTCATCAAGAGTTCACTTTAGAAGATGATAACAGATGGGGGTACGAAACTACCGTTAATTTTAGGAAAAGAAAATAAACTGGGGAAAATTTGTTGAAGTGGGCTCTTGTCATAAAAAGCTGTTTCCATATCTTCCGAAAAATTGTTCGACTTCGAAAATTAGATCTTGATTGCTTATAGTAACAAAATTGTTTACAACCCGTTCAGAGGAATAGATGCTCTCATCAAAAACAAACAGAATTAGAATTCTGTTCATCGCCGAGGCTTCAACATTAGCGCATATCGTTCGTCCTTTAACGCTTGCTAATAGCTTAAATCCAGAAGAATTCGAAATATTGTTTGCTAGCGACAAGCATTTTGATTGGGCTTTCGAGGGCACAGATCTTCAGAGAATTCCGATTCACTCTCGTTCCCCCGAGACGGTGCTGACAGTTGCCAATAGCGGCGGCATACTCTTTGATCAAGATATTCTTGCTGAATATCTGGCCGCAGATCTTAAGCTTATATCCGAGGTGCGACCTGCTCTGATAGTGGGCGACATGCGGCAATCATTGGCTATCAGCGCTCCGCTAAGCCAGGTCCCTCTTGTGACCCTTACTAACGCCCATTGGAGTCCCTTCGCGAAACGCGCACGGTTTCCGCACCCGCCGCTTCCGGCATTAAGTTTTTTTGCCGGTGCGCCAAAACTTTCTTGCGCTATTTCAAGTATTCTTACGCGCACGTTCCAACTGGCACTACCAAAAGTATTGACGCAGCAAGCATCTGGGTTAGCAGCCCTTCGACGAAAATATAATTTGCCGGCTTTCCCCGATTACTTCTCAGGCTTTACCTTTGGCGATCAGACACTATTTTGTGATACCCCGTTACTGGCCCCCACGATAGAGCTGGCCCATAATCAGGCTTATATTGGGCCGATCAACTGGTCGCCAAAAGTGCCGCTTCCGCAATGGTGGCTGCGAATTCCAAAGGATAAACCTAAAGCATATGTGTGCTTAGGATCATCTGGTAATTTTAATGTGACAGAGAAAATCGTAGCTGCACTAGTTGAGAATCAAGTTATACCGATCGTGGCGGGTTCAGGGTTTGACGCGCTTCGGCCATGGCCCGGGTGCTTCGGTGCCAAAATGCTGCCGGGTGCTGCTGTGTGCGAGCAAGTTGATTTTGTGATTTCAAACGGCGGAAGTCCCACCTCATACCAAGCACTGGCCGCCGGCAAGCCAGTCTTGGGCATTCCCTCAAACATGGATCAAATCTTAACCATGCATAGGATTGCGGAACTAAAGGCCGGAATAATGCTTCGTCCGGAACAAATCAGTGCCAATTCTCTAAATGCAGCCATAAGATCTCTTAAGACAACTCCGATCTTTAGTACCAATGCTAAAATAATAAAAAACGAAATATCTACCTACTCGCCGGCCGCAAAGTTTCGACTCGCTCTGGATAAATTACTTAATACCAACGATCAGGCCATGGTCGCGCGGTAAGCGTGTTCTTGTGATGCGCTTGAAGCCCACCTCTTTAAAATCGTTCTCGTATTCATTCCAGCAGTAAAGCATGCCTCTGCCAGTTGCCAGGGTAAGGAAATACGGTGACCCAATCGCGGCCGTATGCGGCCCAGTGCGATTATCCCATTGCATCATATTGAAAATCATGGCGCGTCCACCGATTGGCAAAACTTCATAGGCTTTGCGCAACAGGGCCACTCTCTCCTCCTTCGACCAAATAGTGAAAAAATGGCAGAAGATAACACAGTCGGCCCCCGTGGGAAGGGCATCTTGAAAGATATTGCCAGGCACTGCTCCCAAACGATCCTGAAGCCCATGCTTTGCGATATTTTCCGAGGCGATATCGCAGACGGAAGGGAAATCAAAAACACGAGCGTGTATATGCGGGTATTTCTTTGCAATTGCGATAATGTTGGTGGCATTACCACCCCCGACATCTACTAGATTCTGAACGTTTTCAAACTCTAAACTGGTTGTAAGGGATTGGTTACCTTGTGCGGAGATCTCCTGCATAGCGGACTGAAAAATCTTCTCCAGGTGTGGTTGATGAACCAAGCGTTGGTAAAGCGTGGGTTCATCCCCCGCGATCTCGCTCAAACCAGAGTTGGTGTTTTGAACAAGCGCATCCTTGAAATGACCCATGGCGCGATAATTAATATGGTTTTGCCAACGCACGCAGTCGGAATACTTCCAGGTTGAATCACTTAGCAAATAGCGCTTAGCAATACTAGTTAGGGAGTATGCACCTTGCCTAGAGCGCCTGACTAATTTTGCCGTTGTCAGCGTCAGCAAAAGAATTCTGCAAGCTTGCTGATCTAGTTTAAGCGCAAATGCGATCTGCTCTTCGGACATCCGCTCCGATCGCGCAATTAAATTAAATATATCAAATTCGACTCCGGCAGATAAAGCTTGGAAGAAAATGTGCCCGCCCATGAGTTCAAAGAACTTTGCCTCACGTGCACGCCAAATTAGCCCATCCTCTATGACAACCTGCCACCAGCGCTTGCAGTATTCAGTGACGCGCTTCAATAGCGGCGCGCCTTTTGGAATCCGAGCAAGCTCGCGTATTGGAAATTCTCTGGCTGTAGGTGTATCGCTCTGAATGGCCGAAATCCGATTCATCTTGGCTCCTTGAAAAGATGCCGCATGAATGTAGTGGAAAGTGTCTACGATCTCAAGCTCACGAGTGCCATGCGCCCAAACGGCATTCCACAATTGCGCGTTCTTAGATTTTGCTTAAATTAGTGCTCAACCAATGGTTCCGTTTTCAGCGCTGGCTTCTGCCAGGCTGAGGCCGGCCAGTCTTTCTTGGAAGGATTGGCATAGAATTCTGGGTTAGGCGTAGTTGCCTCTTCTTCGCGCCACTGAGGATTTAAGGGCGCAAAGACATTCACCGGAGCGCTTGAGAATCCCAGGTGCTTCACTGGAATGCGTTCCAAACTGGCCGGGAAGGCTCCGCCCCGTAACAAGCGCGCCAACTCCTTGGTTTTTTCGAATTCCACAGAACCGGCAGAAAGCACTAACGAAGACGACGGGTCCACAAGTCTAGCGTTGACATACACCCGATTAGGAGAAACGACGTATGTGCCAACTAGCAATCCGCCCAAGTCGCGCTCACGTTTAATGGCTCGCACATCTCTTGATAAACCAAACTCGCCTTCGTTCCCAAGGAACTGAAGCGCATCGGAATGTCGCAGCTCGACCACGTCGAAGCCTTTCATGGTTAACTCGCTCATGAGCTGCTCTGCGTACATGCGGCCGAAGCTCGAGGTTGAGTATAAATCGTCTAGATTAACAAAGGTTGTCACGCCAATCGGACCTGGGTTTACTCCGCGATAGTAAGCCTCAATCTGTTCGGCGATGTACGAGGACTTGAATCTTCCCACTGATTCGTTTTGGTACTCCCTAAACGGCAAGGCGGTGTACGTAGGAAGGTCGCTGTAACGTTTACTACAGCCCATAACGCTGATTAATATGAGAATGGCTAAAACAGCTAAAAACTGGCATGAATGTTGATGATACCAAGCTTTAGGCATTCCATTGCGTGCTTTTTGATTGCTCATAAATTATCTCGCCTACTTAGGGGTCCGCTTATGAATTACCGCAGCTCATATCTGACATTCCCTGTCAAAATAATGACGCTACTTTTTTGCCTAGCCCAAATGGGTTGCAGCCTCATAAACTCCCGCTTTGGGGAATCTTGCAAATGGCATGCTAACGTTCAGTTAGTTTTGGAAGATTACATAAACAAGAGATTTCCCTCACATTCTCCGGTTCGCATGGCGGTAATCCCTTATTCAACCCAGGCAAATCTTTCCGCATATAACGTTGAACGCCCAGGCGTGGGCAATGAAATGGCCTGGACAATTCAAAAGATCTTACTTTCTAGAGGAATTGTTCCGATCGTAGAGGTCTTGAATCGTCAGGATTGGCCCGGCAAGAAAGAGGAGTTCTTTACAGGAAACCACGGCGCCATCGCGCAAGCACGAGAGGCCGGATATGATTTACTCATGGTTGGATACGTAGAACCGGCTCGCTCCTTAGATCGCTTAGTGGTGCAAAGCAAACTGATTGAGGCCGAGTCAGGCATTACCATCTGGTATGGAACCGTAGAAACCTGGTCTCGCCGCAAGGAGCTAAACCAGTGGAGCGACCGCTTTTGGCTAGATCAGCAACGGCCCGATCTAAATACCAGCTTAATCGATGAGCTGGCTGAAAAGTCCTCAAAATGCACCGTCAGCGCCTTGCTTGATGATCAGGTGGTGCCTCAATAGCAGAAGCTAATGTGATCCAGAGCTCCTTCTAAGTCCTGAGCGGGCGGTCTTGGCCAATCTGATATTAATTGGTATCGTGAACTCCGCATTGCCCCAAATTAATTGTGATGAAGCGAAAGTTTTTTAGCCATATATTTCCTTGGATCGTGACTTGCACGGCACTTTACGTGGCCTTTAAGGACATCGATTGGTCCGAGCTTTTCTCACATATACAACAAGCCTCTAAGGCCTGGCTGGGTATTGCGGTTGGGTGTACGATTGTATCCTACTTTATGCGCGCCCGCCGCTGGCAACTGTTATTCCCATCGATCATCATGGACTTCTGGAAAAGCTATCAGGTCTTAGTACTGGGCTTTTTTATGAACAATGTCTTGCCCGCGCGCGCCGGTGAGTTTGTACGCGCTCATATGGGGGCCAAGGTCGGTAAAGAGTCGCGCACGCTTGTCTTAGCTACCATAGCCAGCGAGAGACTGGCCGATGGAGTCACACTCAGTTTATTTTTCGTGGTCTTTGCGCTGGGAATGGGTGACCAACACACATCTCAAAGCTTACTTTACGTGGCCTATCTCTTTTTATTCGCCACCGCTTCTGTTGCGCTTGTGCTTTTGAATCGTGCGGCCATTTTCATTATCGCGGATAAGATCCATGCACGCGTTGATTCAAAAGCCTCTAAGTATGCCGCTGAGCGCATACAGATCTTTTTAAACGGTTTAGCGCCGCTTTACTCACGCCATAAACTTCCTTTGCTTGTGATTTGGTCAATCATCATTTGGTGTATTGAATTATTCGTGTATGTCTCTATTGGCCGTGCATATTCGGCTTCTCTAAGTCTTCAGTCCTGCGTGCTATTCATGGTAACGGTTAATTTCAGTTCGTTGATACCGGCCGCGCCTGGTGGCATAGGAGTGATTGAAGCGGTTACAAGCGCGGTACTTGTATCTATAGGCGTCCCCAAAGAACAGGCCCTCTCCATGGTAATGACCCAACACTTTATTCAATACGCGGTAATTGGGGCGCCAGGATTGCTTTTTATGCTGAACTGGAAGAAGACTATAAACGCGGTCGTTACCGACGAGAGTTTGGATGGATCAGGAAAACAAGCAGAACCTAGTGCAGGACTGGATCGATAAGCAGCCGGAGGCTCAGTCCGAGGGCAGCGCTGCGGTGGATCTTTCCGTGGTTATTCCTGCTTTCAATGAGCAGTGGAGATTACCCACGACCTTGATTGATGTGATTGATTATTGCGACCTTTATGCGGGTGTTTATGAAATTGTAGTCGTAGACGATGGCAGTACCGACGGAACCGTTCAGGCCGTTCGCAAATTTGAAAAGATCCGGCCGCAGGTGCGGTTGATTAGTTACCCAAGAAACCACGGCAAAGGGTACGCCGTAAGGACCGGGGTGTTGAATGCTAAGGGCGCAAAGATACTCTTTGCTGATGCGGATGGATCCACACCGATTGCCGAGTTGGCGCGACTAGACAACGCTTTGCGAGCGGGAGCAGATGTTGTGATCGGATCACGTGCCATGGTTACTCGGGAGACCAGAGTTATTACGCGCTGGTATCGCAAATATCTCGGTAGGATTTTCAATTTCTTCGTTAACGTTCTTGTACTACCAGGTATTGCCGACACACAGTGCGGCTTTAAGATCTTTACAAGAAACGCAGCGGAATTTCTCTTTCGCCTGCAAAGCTGCGATGGTTATAGTTTTGACGTGGAGGTGCTCTTTATCGCGCGCCGCGCCGGTCTTAAAATTCAAGAGGTTCCTGTGAACTGGGAAAACGCCCCGGGGTCCAAAGTGAATTTGGTTCTGGATTCACTTAAGATGTTTAGAGATATTCTTTTCTTCCGTTGGAAACACCGCACAATAACTCCCCACTCCTTTAGATCAGCGCAATAATCCGATCCCCCTGCCCCGTCTATTTCGCTTATAGAGATTACTCTCTCCCCTTTTTACAAATCTTTTACAATCGTTATACGCCTCCGTGACATGTTCCAGCCTTAATTGAGTCAAAACAGGGTAAGTTTTGGGTCGGTTTTAAGGCGGGGGGAACAATGAAGGTTAATACTGTAATTACTGAAGTCACTGATAAGCAGCTGGCGAAGATGTTGCGAAAGGGCTCGATTGAAGCCTTTGAAGAGATAATTTCAAGGTACGAAAGCAAAGCCTTCAATTTGGCGATGCGCTTTACCCGTAATCAAGAGGATGCGGAAGAAGTACTGCAAGATGTATTCGCGACAATTTTTAGAAAGATCTCAAGCTTCCAAGGCAAATCGGCCTTCTCAAGCTGGCTCTACAGAATTATCGTGAATGCGGCCTTCATGAAACTGCGAAAGCGCAAACAAGATCATACTGTATCCATGGAGGACTTATCTCCCGCAGTCAAGCAACAGTGCTTAGATGGTGACACCTTTTGCATTTCGCGCTCAGATACATTGAGCTACAACCGTGAACTGAGAGAAGTGCTTCAGCTAGCTATTAATCGTCTCCCAGGTCAGTACCGTGCAGTCTTTGTCTTAAGAGACGTGGACGGCCTCTCCAACCAGGAAGTTGGAGAGATTCTGGAACTATCCATTCCCGCGGTGAAGTCAAGATTACATCGCTCACGGCTCATGTTAAGAAGAAGACTGCAACGCTACTATGATGATTT
The DNA here is from genome assembly GCA_964631745.1 of uncultured Bdellovibrionales bacterium. Taxonomy (GTDB): domain Bacteria; phylum Bdellovibrionota_C; class UBA2361; order UBA2361; family JBGSMV01; genus CAZVWV01. The sequence goes on along the minus strand of CAZVWV010000089.1, from coordinate 3,877 downwards.
CACAGGCACGAAACCAGCCTTTGGCCGCATACACGAGATCAGAGCGGCTGAGCAAACTCTTTAGATATATCAGGAATAGGGTCAAGAATAGGGTATTGTCTATCAGAAGGTTCCTCCACTAGCATTAAGTATTAGGTATTTATCAGGATTAAGTCTTAGGTTAATTGCGGCTGCACCTCGGGGTTATTAGGGCAGCCGCCTTTTTTTTTACTGCGCTCCCGATATCGTTCGTGGCGTTGCCGTAAACTATTTAAAATGGCCGATAATTTGTCTTATCATTCGTTATGCATAGAATCCTCCCCCTGATCCTGGCTCTAGTTTTATCGCCCTGGCCACTTCGGGCCGAACTACCAGAACCGTATCGCATCGGCGGTATTTATGGCTTCAGCGGCGCAGCCCAAGTATGGTCCGATTACGGACGTATGGGCCTCAAATAAATTTGATTAAGAACTGTAGACACCTATACTAAGGAATATCAAACCAAGTAACCTTTTAGCTCAAGCATGTAAGTGCTCCTTTAAACGGTTAACATTTTTTAACTTCAGTTTCTCTTAGTGGTACAGTTTTGGGTCTCGATCTTGAACATTCTAGGCAGTCCGTAGAAGGTCTTAACCTTCCCTTGGGAAACGGGCCCTGGCCCACAAAAGCCGGCGACTTTTTAGATTGGCGTTTGGCATCGATAACAACCAAAGATATTCACTCCCCTAGTGAAGATAGGCCACTTCGACTTCTTCCTGCGCATCTTAAATATGCTGAAGAGGTGGCCCAAGCGGGGGTAGCTCGAATATCGATCTACGCGCAGATGAAGGGGGCGTTTGAGGAAGCTCTCACCAGCCTGCCAGTTGAGCGAGGTCAACTGCTTCGAGATGCTCTGGAAGCGCTTCGCTTCATCGATAATCGAGATGTGCTATTAAAAGCGTTCCTTATCTGTTTTATCCAAGGGCGGGAATTTGAAGCGCTCGGAATCCCCTATCTTTATAATAAAATGCGTGACCCTCGCGATCCCACCTTTGAAAACATCAAGGCCGTCGCTCGGTTTTTGAAAGAAACAGACCTGCCTCCAGGCTTAGAGAGAGTATCGCACGTGCATGCTCTTGCGATGGCCGGTGGTATAGAGGGAGTTAGGCCCGGGCAGCTCGGTAAGGTCCGGAACATCGCGGTTTGGGGTAATGAACGGGAGCTCGGTATAACCAGAGCTCAGCTGGCTCGGCTCAAAAAAAATCCCTACCTGAGCTTTCACGAGGTAAAGTGCGAAGAAACGCGCCATTACGGTGATATAGTCTATCCAGATCCGCTAACTATTGGGAAAGAGGCCCTAGACCGAATTCGTAACTCCTATCCAGATATTTATGAGCAAGTGTTAAGAGCCCAAAACGAAGGTGGGCGGGCTAAGGGACTTAGGAAGCTCACAAGGAGTCTGCTGGAGGCGCTAGTTAGTGAAAGGTATGAAACGTATAATACTCAAGCCAGAAAACTTGGGCCTTTAGATAATCGTAAGAAAGTTTTCGAGTACAGAAAGCTCACGGCTTTATTACTTAGAGACTTGGTTTCGATCCATCCCTTCGTAAACGGAAATGGCCGCTCAATTAGGTTAGATGTTTTCAGTTTGTTCGATAAAATTGGCATCTCCAGGCCGCGGTTAAATAATCCGGATGCTGATTTGTTAGCGTCGCCCTCGAGCTGGGTTGAAGAGGTAACAAAAGGAATATTAAATACCGATCGGATGTATAGTGACATCGGGGAGCGTATTAGGTTTGATCTCCCGATAAGAAACTCTGGAGCAATCTTTTTTCCGGGACGTCCGACGGATGTGGGACTCCATCTGCTAAACAATCGTAAGGTCATCACCCAGTTTAACGTTGGCCTTTTCCCGGTGGATGAAGCTCAATTTGCAGCCTATGTTGCTACACGTTTGAGATTGGAACCGGCCCTTCGCCGTCATTTTACGACCGATCCCTTAGCAGCCTTAGACGGCGTCAGAGAGGATTACAAAACGTTCGCCAAAGATACCCAGTATATCTTCGTGGATCAAAAGGGGAAAACTAAGTTAGTTAGAGCCGAGCTGGCAGATCTTGATTTTATTGAAACGTTCGGCGAGAACTTTGCTTCTGACAAAGCGCGTTGGGATTATAAGGTAAGCAGGTGGTACAAACCACAATTTATCTGGCGCGGCCTCTCTAGTCAGTCAGAAGTCTACGGCACTAAGGAGCTGCTGGATGTATTTAAAGGCTTTTCTGAATTTACGCTCTGTCAAAAGCTATTGGAGATATGGCAACCTGACCAGGACAATTCTCAACTTGTGGCTAACTCCCGACTTGAGTTGGCGCGTTACAATCGCGACTTGGTACTGGGTGAACTGTGGAGCCTCCTTCAGGATCATGCAAATGCAACCGGTAAATACCCGGAAAGTTATGCGCTCTCAACTTCCCAGCGTTGGACTATGGCCCGGGCCTTTGCTATGGGAGCCTTGGTGATTGACGAGGATATGAGGAGTTATCGAAAGCGGCAGGATCTCCTCACCTCACGCGTGGTGGTCGGGGCCTATCAAGCCCACTCCGATATTGAGCTGAACACGTTCAAAGGAATAGATTTCAGGTTTTCGGCTCGTTCCGGCCGTCAGCATGAAGTCGCAGCCATGGGAGGAATAGATCCTGATATCTTAATGGTTGCTCAAATTATAAATGCCAAAGGTCAAATTGTGCAGAGTCTACTGAGAGATCCGAATTGTCCTAGCGAAATCTGGCTGGTCGATGGCGGCTACCACCCGGACCACGGGCCGCTCAGCGATATTCCGAGTAGATTTATACTGGGGAAAGAAAGAATATAATTTGTAAAGTTCTATAGGTGTCTAGGCTCGAGTTGGCTAGTTGGCTTTAAAATAACGAACGGCAGTATCAAGTTCTAACTCCCAGTGTGGTTACAAATTAGTTGGGTGTCCAAACGGGTGTGTTACTTCTTCATTTCCAATATATCAGTCTTTCCGTAATACCCCTCTCTCTTACCGGCATCGACATTCTTCAAATTCTCAATCAGATCAGCCATGCGCTTAGCTTCGCTCTTGACTGCCATTAGGGCAGTTTGGAATTTTTGATCGCCAGGTTGTACGCTCCCTAAGAGATGGCAGTTTAACATAATGGCCGAGAGTGGCTGTCCTAATTGGTGCGCGGCGGTTCCTGCTAGCTGCCCTACCAGCAATTGCCGTTCTTGTTCTAGTATTTTTTCCTGAGCAGCCTTCAGCTCATCGTTAGTGCGCTGCAACTTCAGATTTAGCTCTCTGATTCTCAGTAGAGCTTTAACGCGCGCTTGCAGCTCCTGGTAGTTGAACGGTTTGGTTACGTAATCATCCGCGCCAATTTCAAATGAGCTCACCTTATCCTGTACGTCAGTTCTAGCGGTGAGCATAATTACCGGAATAAAAGGACCGCTGGCCGAGCGCTTGATGTGCTCACACACCTGGTTCCCATTCAGACCCGGCATCATGATATCCAACACAGCCAGGTCAACCCGGTTTGCGTCAAAAGCCTTCACAGCCGAGTCGCCATCGAAGGCCTCCAAGACCTCGAATCCCAGAAGGGAGATAGTGCTGCTTATGATGCCTCGGATATCTGGATCGTCATCGGCTACCAGGATTGTGATTTTATTCATATGCATTATCTATATCTTCTGGGATCTTGGAGCCACCCTACTTTTTGACCCAAACTCCGTCCAAAAACGACTATTACATGCTGATTCGATCAACTTAGCCTGATGGAATTGTCATAAAAGTAGGGTGGCTCCAGTTGGCTCTCCAGTTTGCATTTGGCATTAAACCGAAAATTCTTTTGTTGGCGGCACTTCACCGTTGGAAGTAACCCGCCCGAGTTCGTTCCGCCCCAAA
>CAZVWV010000088.1:0-16802 GCA_964631745.1 uncultured Bdellovibrionales bacterium | reverse complement strand
AGGGGGCTTCTCGAGGGGGCTTCAAACCTGGGCCAATAAGATGGGACTTGCTCGTCACCACCTGTGAACTAGAGTCATCACCTGAAACAGCTCGCTACTTCCTCTACCAGCTTCCTGGGCTAGGTCGCTAACAATCTGATCGGATGGAACGATCGCCAAAGCCTCTGACAAGGGCTGGTGGCGCCCAGCCCAGCCTTTAGACCACCTTGAATCTTCAGATTTCGAAAGTGGCGCAAGCGGGCTTTGTTCGACAAACAATCTTACCGCTTGTGCCAGGAGACGTTCGTTACTTGTTAGCCCAGCCACGTTCCAGGCAGCGCCCAAAAAGCGTCTTAGGCGAACGAAGTTCTCCGTTGGCATTTGTGCAACAGATGTAAGCGATGCTTCGTTCAGCCAACCTAATAGGCTTTCAACCGCTTGAGGATGGCTACGGTTTAATAATACACAGATCTCTTCTACCTCTGTTGGGTTCAGGTCGCTAAGCGACTTGTTTAAATCAGGGGGATGGTTGGCGATAGTTGCCGCGAGGTTTATATCGCCACTTAGGTAAGCTATCGATGCAAAGTCATTCTTGAAATTAGCAGAACCTGTCTTGTATTTATCCTGAAGCCAAGTACTTACAATCATCGCCTCGTCGCAACCCTGACGAAGAACGCTACTAAAAAGATTTGAACATGCGGCTCTAAGCCGTTCTCCCTGATAAGTGGCATCGTTCTCATAGTCCGCATAGACAGCCATACATCGGGCGACAACCGGAGAAGAAATAGCCTCTCTGCTCGCCAAAGAATGTATTATGTGGTTTAGTAGACCAATATAGCTCGCGCGTTCCTTGGAGCTCAGCTGAGATCTGTCTAGCTCAAAAATATTGCTTGCGATTATATTTTCTGGAGTAAACCGTTCGACCAGTTTAGGGGTGGTGTCATGAAAAGAAGGGCCCCCGCATCCCATGGAAATGACATAAAGGCCATCCGGATCTGGGAAGGCCTCCCAGATACTTAGCGTCGGGGTGTGCCGCCACGCCATATCTAATATAAAGGAAACTAATTCTGGTGATTGAGGGAGAGCCCAACTCACTGTTTCCGCAAAATAGACGAGGGGCGCCTCAACAAATAACTGAGTACTCAAAGCTCCCAGTACCACCTCCGCATTTTCTGGTCGGCCCAATTTAACAGTACGAGCTACGAGTGCGAAAGCATGATATGCTTGCGTCTCACGGCTATCAACAAGGTCCAGTTGAGTATAATACTGCTGGAGTACCCAAGCATTCAGAGTATCTGGAACGCTTTTTACTAACTGCATCAAATAATGCTGCTTGATAGAATCTACCTTAGGAATCCGATCACAAATTTCCCGCTCAAAATCACTGCCCGGCTCGACCCAATCCGACTTCCGAACCTCTTCAACCACGACCCCAAACACATTGGTGTTAGTAAGGGCAAGGCAGTTCTCAACTACCAGTATTAATCTTTCAGTTGGATCATGTTCGGTATCTGCTAGAAGCAACCGCACGAGCGCCGAAACCGCCTCTTCGTCACCGCTATTAATTGCACTTAATAAAGTTCTATCAAAAGATTGAGAATTGGTAATCGCAGTTAAGAGAGTATGGCGAGGCAATCCCGTAAAAGATGCTTCAGTAACCCCTGGGCCCTGAGCTCCCCCATTTACAAATTCCTGGGCGCACCTGACCAAAAATGGCTCAAAACCCTGATTAAGTAAGGACAAGACTTGCTCCTCCCGTAAGGGAAGAGTATCAGCAGAGCGACAAGCATCCCACAAATAAGCCTCATACTTCGCCCGAAGCTCGGAATCAGGTGCGGCGGCGAGATAAATCTCTACAGCTAAGGAAGCTGAGCTAGGTTGAATCCGGTACCTGCTTTGCCTTCCGTCATACTGAGTACGCAGCAAAACTTCACTTGCCTGCAGACCAGTCGGGTTAGAAGGAGCCTCTCGGACCAGAGCCTCAAGTTGTGAAACTAGCCGGATCCGCTCTGATTCAGCTTTCGGATCGATATCCTTTAACCCACCTGCCTCGAAGGTAGAAGATTCAGGGCCGACTTCTGGATAAATGGCTCTTTGCAGGGCCAACCAAGCACAATAGTTTAAGAAAAAATAATTGCTCCGAAGAGCTTCCAACACGACAGGCATATGTTGGAAACCTTCTTGAGCACACAAAATTACGGTGGCTGCCTCTTTAATTTTACCCTCGCGCACATTCTCGGTAGCGGGGCTTCCTGGTGATGGCGCATCGGAATTATACGCCTCGTAAACGGTTTGAAGTAGATCGGGGGTTAGAGTGCCTGGTGACATCCTATAGACCGCCTCCAGCTCAAGCCTCCCACTCAGCGCTCTAGCCACAAATTCCTGTTGATACCCAGGTTGAGCGGCTATCAACTGAAATTGCTCTGTTGGAAGATAGTATATCTCTTCTCCTGAGTGGCCGATCGAATGCATCTCGAGCATTCGTTTTCCCTCTCTCAGTAGGGGCCCACTCAGTTCCGCTAGTAGGCTGTGTTCAAAATGAGACCGACCATTTTCGCCTTGCCCGGCCGTCAAAACACCCGGTGCCAATCCATTTCCAGCCAGAGCCGCCAACAAGAGTACCCCACCTCGGCTCAGGTGATCGCCCTGGTGACGCGTATTCTGCTTTTCATCCGGTTGCGCTCCAAACTTCATAACTCCCTCTATAACTTCAACTACAAGCCCCAGGCTGATTGTTAGGTCAAAAAAGAGTGGGATGACAACCTAACTCCCCCAGCCGATAAGCGTCGAAAATATTCGCCGCGAGAAATAATAACGCAACTCGCAATAATGGCAAGTAAGTACGCACGGTTTATGAAGAGACGGCTTATCTCTCGAGCCACCCTACTTTTAACCCCGCATCGCAGATTTTGTTGACGCTAATAGTTCGTAATAGTTGCTTTTGGATGGCGCTGGCGTTGAAAAGTAGGGTGGCTCTAGGGTGCTTTACCCCCTGAACGGTTACATAATTTGAAGAAAGATGCTATGGTATGGCAAACACTGAATAGGGGTAGATGTATACAGCTTGGCTCCAACGAAGGATGTTGTCGTGTCCTTCGTTGGGGCACTTGCTGTGTGAGAGTTAGGTTTAGGTGGGTAAATTCTAAGGGACCTGCTTCCGAAAGGAGAGGGCGATGGATAGAATATTGGCGGTAGTCGCACTGATAGTTCTCCTGATCATGATAGCGATAGTCTCTCACGGCGGGGCCGTGAGTTTTATCGGTGGTCTAATCGGCGGTACCGTCTGTTTTTTCTTGCTTTTTTTCTCTCTGGCGAGCTCTGGCGGCGATTAGTAGAGAGCTCACTAGTAACCAGGGGCGGCGCTAAGGAGACGGTTTAATCTCACACGGTGCTGCCCTAACCTATTTTTCGCCGTCAGTTCTTTCCAAAAACTTCTATACGAACCGATTGGCTCACCTGAATCTAAGCGGGCTCCAAGGCCGCCCGTGCTTTGCTAAAGTACCAACGGCCGGGCAAGATGATTATTGCCGGCTGGCCGACCTAGCTAGGCATCTTGGGCTAGAAATAAACGCAGTTACGGCAAACATTTTCAAGCTCATGAAGCTTGACTCTATAGGGCACGTGGGTAATCCACACAGCAGATTCTATTACGTAACCGACCCATTACTTTGACTCTGGTTATAAATTTTATTTTCTCGAGCCACCCTACTTTTAACCCCGCATCGCAGATTTTGTTGACGCTAATAGTTCGTAATGGTCGCTTTTGGATGGCGCTGGCGTTGAAAAGTAGGGTGGCTCGAGGGGGCTCAAGAATTACTTTGCAAAAGACAGCAGTAAATTAACTACTTATACTGAGCGGCTGCCAAAGACGATCTGGATAACATATCGTGCTCTTGCAACCGCTCTTTCTGGTTTATGAAGACCTCTTAACTGCCGTGGCAAACCGAAGCAAAGTTCTGATCTGCCTGTGCAACTTCCGGGTCATCGTGACAGAAGTGCATGTGTTGTAGATCTCGAATGTCACACTCCTGTACCGAGGCCATTACGCTTGAGTTGTTCATGTCCATATTGATCTCCACTTCCACGGTTGGGGAGCAATCTAGTCCTGAGACATCAGGAGCGTCAGGCGCGCTTTGAGAATAGAAGGAGTCGGCATCAAAATCTATTGAAAGTACATCATCTTCAAATGGGCTAGCGCTATCATGTTGATAGTAGCCATCTCCGTATTTTGTAGCACCTGCAAAGCCGCTGTCTGGGCCGCCCCCGAAATTCTCGATGAAGGCACCGCGAAGGAACCGCAAACCCTCGATATCGCTACCGGAGAAAGATGTTTGCACGTAGCCTTTACGCGAACCACCTCCAAAGTCATCCTTATTCTTAATCTTAATTATGTTAGATGGTAGGATAGTAATGTCGCTCAGGAAATAGCCGCCATCGTGCTCTGACTTGAGAACTGATGACCTCGTCTTTGAAGTGTCCCAAATTAGGTTATTCCCGTTTGAAGTCAGGAATCCGCCAACTTGCAGAGCGTGGTTTCCCCCGCCATCGGAACCTGCGTTTTCACTAAGGAACTGCCCAGAATTTTTGATTGTAAGACGGTCATACCCTGTGGCTGTGCCTGATGCGCAGAACCACAGATCCGCCTTGTACATGTTTGAGGAGGCTTGGTTTTCAGTTTGCGAATATACCTTAATGTAAATGGTCTCTGGGCCACCACCCCCTTCGCCTTCGCCACCGCCGCCGGGTGCGCCAGTTACATTCACCTTAACAGTCCGTGCACTTGAACCAGTCGGAGGAGCAAATAACTTCGTGATGCCGCCAGATGGAAGCTCTCCACTAACAACAGATACTCCACCAGAATTCAAATTCCCCTGTGTCGGGAAGTTCTTCATGTAGCAGAGCGAAGATTGCGACTCCAATATGCTTGCAAAGGAAAAGCCCACGCTTTCAGCCATATGACATGCTCCAATACCACCAGAATCACCCGTTTGGGTACCTGCATAGAATTGGCTGCAGGAAGCCTGGGATGGGCTTCCGCCGACGATCTCGTCGACTATGTTTGGTGCCCAGAAAATATCTTTAATCGGTGATTGTGAGATGCTTAGGAGTGTGGGCGGAGTGGCGGATGAAGCGGCAGCAAAATTATATGCTAAAGCTTTAGCAGTTTTTTTCTTCTTTTTGGCTACAAGTTTACTCGCGCTAGGCAGCTTAGCCAGACCATACTTTTTAATTGATTGTTTCAATTTCTTCTTTGCACTTGCGGCCGCTTTGGCCGGAGAGGACTTATAGCTCTCGGCCAGGACGACAGATTCAACCGCAATGCTAGTGGTAAGTAATAACGCAAATGCTACGAAAACGTTCTTAATCCGCATTGGTCTTAGCTCCATAATCTTAAATAAAGTCAGTGGGAATACTTGTCCCATACCGGATGGATATCGGTGCTCCAGAGAAATTAGTTTAGGGAACGTTGCGTAATTCGTTACCCAAGCCGGGTTTACTATTAGTCCAGCCGTTAACGTGGGCTATCTTGTTAGGCAGCTTGAGGAAATTGAGGGTGTTCTAACCAAAACAGCAAGCGGTAACTGTTCATAAAATCCCTAAACCCGATTCGGGTTTTCCATTAGAAATGGCAGAATTACCGCATCGTAACTATTAACCCACTGGTGGGGGCCCAGATTGTCACTTACCTTCGCATCTAACCAGTTGGGTCGTCGAAGGGTCCAGGCCTAGCCACCCATCCCCTGGCCAACCACTGCTCCGAACTTTTCAACAAAGATATCAAGCAGCCCCTACTAAGGGATCTGAAATCCCCCTTTTGCTTTTAACTTCTGAGAGGCCCTCTCCCGAGCGGGCACCAGGCCTTGACTAGGTTTTTAATTAGTTCTTAAATCCTAGAGTGTTATTGGAGTAATTTTTATGAGACGTAGTTAGCATGGGTTTTGGAAGTAGGTTACGGCAGGACGGTAGGTGCTATCAGGTAATCGTTCCTTTTGATAAGGAAGTCGATCTCTCGAGCGCAGAGTTTGCGAATCATACGGAGGAAGCACTGCGTGGGTTACTTCTAAAGGGTGACTACACCGGTTTTATGAGGTCTTTGAAAGCGAGTGGCAAATCTATTGACAGCATCAGAACAGATCCGCTCTATCGTACGGGAGCCATAGCCTGTGTAAAGATAGCGCTCGCCGGTTGTAACGATCTTATAGCAAAGGCGATCATAGGCGGTTTTAAAATCTCTAAGACGGAGCTGCAAAACGCAGATTGCCAAAGAGTCGCTCAAAGGGCAGCGAGACTTAAACTTGGAGAAGGGAAATTTATGTGCGCTTATCGCACCCTTCAATTGGTTGGGGCTACGGATAAGATGTACGCAAGTGATACTTCTATGCGTGCTGCGGTGCGCGGTTTTTCAATAGCCCTCCTTAAACCAGCAAGCTGGTTAGGCGCGGGGGAAACCTCAGTTAAATCATTCCGCACAAACTCTTCCCTTGAGTATCTTGCAGACTCAATAAAGAGCACTCGTATGCCACCCTCAGTTTACATGTCAGCAACTGTCTTGCGGCGATTACAGACGATCATGGTCCGTAAGTTTAGGGCCTCTTTAGGGCCAAACATTGGTAACGTGCTTTGCGATCTGAAACTTGCTATCAGAGTATTTGGAAAAGATAAGGTTTTGACGCCCCCTGTGGTAAATGCAGTTAATTATATGAATGTCGCTCTAAAGCGTAGAGGTTTTAAAGAAGCGGCAGGTGAGCTGAATAGTCTCTGTGGTGAAGTGCTTCTTCCGTGCGATATCCGTTCCACTCCACCAAAGAAGGGTTTGAGGCACCCAATACCGCGGGCAAGGCTGGCGCAGCGCCGGTCTATTAAACAACACCAATGATCCGCTGAGATTGATTGAAGATAGGCGCCTTATCGCCACTTTATTTTCTCACAGTCCTTCGCTACTCGGTCACCACGATTTGCAACCACTGTGTCTTTGCCAGCGCCACATTTGATTGTGTCGCCTTTTTTGCCATCATTGGCGTTGATTGTGTCCTTTCCGGCGCCGCCATCTAAAGTATCACTTCCACCACCTCCGACTAGCGTATCATTGCCAGCTTGCCCGTATATTTTATCATTGCCAGCGCCGCCGTATAACTTATCATCGCCGGGCCCACCGTAAAGCTTATCGTTGCCAGCTTCGCCATAAACCGTATCAGCTCCTGCGCCACCCCGCATTGTATCCTTGCCGTTTCCACCGCGAAGGGTATCGTCTCCATCTCCACCATCTAGATTATCATCAGAGCCGGAACCAACGCAGATGCCGTCATCATTTCTTGTCATTCCCTCTGGAACCGTGGTTTGAACCCCTGAAATATTAGAACATAGGTCGGTCTCTTCTTGCTCACTTAGCGCGCCAAAATATCGCGCTAGCACAACTTCGCTACGTCCGAATAGAGTTGAAGGAGTTCGATATCCTACTACTAGCACTTTGCCAGTGCTGAGCGCTATGGCATCCGTTGCGACTTCTTGATAGGGCACTGAGCCATTCGCGATAACAAACCTACCAACATCAGTTGTAACAAGGCCGGAGGTACCATAACTTGATTCCAAGACGCCATCCTTTGAGAGACCAAGTATCCCGAAGTCTTGCGTGCTGTCGGAAAACCCATTAATCACGGAATGACTCGTTATTGCAGTTCCTACAACGAGAAGTTTACCATCCTGTTGTTGAACGACTGTGGATGAAAGTCTGTAGTTGCCACCAAATTCGTAACGCGTTTTGCCTGCATCTCCAAAGGTCGAATCAAGATGTCCATCGCTGGAAAACCTTGCTATTAGAACGTCGTACACTCCTCCGTCCGCCGAGTCGGCAGCTACACCTCCTACTACAATCTTGCCGTCAGATTGAATCAATAAGCTGTAAGCTTTGCTGTCGTTGTCGGAAAACGCTTGATGTTGACGGCCAGCGTCTCCGAAGCTGGCGTCTAAACTTCCGTCGCTGTTTAGCCTTATCAATACAACGCTATCTAAGCTCCTTCCATACGAATCTAGATCCTCGGGCGTGGTTGAGCTTCGTGTCCCGGCGATTACAATTTTCCCGTCCGATTGTAAGGCGACTGCGCGACCTAGGTCGATCTGATCCACTGATTTGCCAGGCGGATTTATCGCGGCTATTATTACTTTCCCACCCGTGCCAAAACTGGTGTCTAGTGAGCCATCGCTGTTGTACCTTACGGCCACGATCTCTCGATAAAGGGTACCCGACGCGGTGCCGACTAATACAATTTTATTGTCAGGCTGAATCGCTAGCGCTGCGGCACCATCATTTCCGGCGCTAAAATCGGTTGTAACAATTCCGTCGTTAGAAAAGGTGGGATCTAGTGCTCCCACTGAATCGACACGCATCAAAAATATATCGGTTTGGCCCACGCCCATGTTACTGGTGCCAGCCACGAGAATTTTGCCATCTGGTTGAATTGCTACGGCGGCTACTTGTTCGTTGCTGCTTGTTAGGGAGTTCGGATCTGCTATGTTTGTTATGGTTTGTCCGTTTGTTCCGAAGGACTGATCTAAATCTCCGCTAACATTAAAGCGCATAATTGAGATATTTTCGTTGCTGGGGTCACCTAGGTGTGGGGCCGTGCTCACAACTACATATTTCCCATCAGATTGCTCTGCCACTTTTGAATCTAAGACTCCCTGCAAAGTCTCTAAGGGAAGAAGATTTGTGGTTGTGATTCCATCGTATGAGAAACTGCTATCTAGGGTGCCTGCTGTGCCCGATGCTATGGTTGGGATAGGAGTTGGCGTTGCGGGCGGCTCGGCTGACTTGTACCTTACTACGGCAAAATCAAAGTCATTGTAGGAGATGCTGCTTGCGGGTCGAGACATCACGCCGCCTACAAAAATCTCACCGCTCGAATCGATGGCTAGTGCGTGCGCATAGTCGTTCGTTCCAGTCACGTTTTCCTCAGGACGGCCCAAATCGGTAGTCACAATACCATCGCTGCTAAAGCTTGAGTCTGGCGCGCCATTGCTAGAATAACGTACAAGTGCGAAGTCATACTTTTTTGTTAGGTCTTCTCCAAAGCCGGCCGCTAGTATCTTTCCATCAGCTTGTACGGCTAGTGCGCGCAACTCATCGTTATCATCAATACTGGGGCCAATGGCTGTAATAACGGTTCCCGCGGTTCCGAACCCGGAGTCAACGGCGCCGTTAGCATTTAACTTAGAGAGGGAAAAATCTGAGGCGAAATATACGCTGGCCGACACTGCGGTTCCACCAACCAATATCTTATCATCACTTAGCACATATATAGCGAAAGCCTGGCTCGAAATTCCAGGTGTGAGTGTGGTGCGTCCACTTGAGCCAAAGCTAGTATCAAGCGAACCGTCCGTATTGTAGCGTGAAATCAAGATGTCGTATCTCGGAGAGCTAGGGAGCCCGCTAACTGTCTGTCCAGCTACTATGATCTTTGAATCGCTCTGCAATCCTACGGCCCAAACCCTGGCACCATTGCCGCTTCCAACAATTACAGCACCACTGGAAAGGCGTTTACACAGTTTATGCAACACTGCCAAGTCATAAGCAGTTAAGCTAACAGGTCTTATCTACACCCTTAACAGTTACTCCCGGCATAGATCGGCAGAAACTCAAAAAGTCTTAATTCTTGCTGTTCTTCGCGCCGCATCCTTTAAAATGAGGCTTTTTAGAGCTGAAACCAAAAATCGTACTAATAGTCGACCTTCTTATGCTTTGGAGCCTTTTTGGGGGCGACTGCGGGAGGAGGGCTTGGCTTTGGAACCTCTTCACAGTTCATAATGCAGCGCTTGACTTCCTCGACCTTACCGCCACATGACTGAAAGCAATCACGGTACTCGGCCTCGCAAGTCGATTCACTTGAATCACAAGCTTCGACATTCCCACATTCAGTCCATTTCGGATTTCGATTCTTTTCCCGCCGAATCCTGTCGCTACAATCTCTTGACTCCTCATGGTTATACTCCTGACAGCGCTCGTACCTATCACGTACCCAGCGCTTACAGGTACTCTCATGATACCTACACTCGCTCACACAATCGCTGCCAGCGCTAGTCTTGGGAGGTGTTAGCACATACGAGGTATCATAAATGGGCCCACACGCCGTGATTAAAATTAACGCCGCAGGGAGACACCATTTGCTATATTGGAAAGTTTTTCTCATACAATTCCCAGGAATTAAATCTATTTAAAGGGCATGAAATCTTATGATCCGAACAAGCCACGGTCAAACTAAACATTAAAAATAGTTTGTTTTGCTGAGAGACATAAATGACTGGCATTACAGACTATGCTTGATTAGTGAGAGCCTTTGAGCTAGAAGGAGAGAATGCCAGGTCGGATGGCAGGTTCCGTTTTGTTAAGCGCTCTAAGATATCTTCGGTTTTGTTTGTGGTATGTGGATGTTTGGAGGAAGACGATATGTTGGGCAAGTCACGAGAACAGGGAGCTGAGGGTAGAGGGGCTGGGAGTATAGGAGCTCAGTGCAGAGATCGTGAAGCGTCGCCAATGTCAGACTTGGAGAGCGCGGATTTGAGCGGGCAGCATAATCGTAACCTGCCTCCTTGCAATGCGCCTGGCCCGCTGTTTAACACCGCATTCAAATCGTCGCTAGTAGCTACTCCAGTTGCCTGGGGGTACGTTGCTTGGTCCCTATTGACCGCGCAACCTAGCGAAGCATACTTGGCCAAAAATGCTTCTGCGGCTAGCGATCCAGCAAAGGCCACGGCAGATGCAACCTTACCAGTGTTATCTGAAAGGGAAAAGTTCCTCGCTGCCGCTGACTCGGCAGGATACCAGGTGCTAGACTTCGACCGAGATATTAGGGAGGGAAAGGCTCGGCCGTTCCCGGGGGAGCCAGTGAACTATTTTTATAATGAATTTGTATTGCGGAAGTGGGTTGAACCTGTGTTGCTATGGGCCGATCGGCATAACAGTAGTATGACCTCTGTGGTAGAGGGACTGGTAGAGGGACGTGGTGTTGCTGATTTGGAGCAAACTGTAAGTACCCGACAAGAGATTTTAACGGTTGCAGTGGAAGCGTACTCGAAGAATGGTTCGTCTGCGTTGCCATCAGATGGCGCTCGAATATTTGGGGCCGGGTTAATGGAAGTGGCTGGCCGTTTAAGCAAAGCTAGAGAAGCGCTAGAGGGGTACCGTAGCGTGGCGGAAGGGAATGTTGCTCTTCCTGATTCAGCCGCGACAGGTTCTGATGCTGATTCAACTCTGGTGCAGAAACAGAAGCAGCTTGCAGATCGCCGCCAAGCGGCTGAACTCGCCCTCCTAGAGGCAACAGAGCGATGGCAGCAGCTAAGGGATGATATAGCTACCTTTTATGGCGACCTATCGGCCATTTCTGGTGCTCAACAATTGCAACGAGTTCTGGAGGGGGATAACAGCCATGGGCAACGATCTATAGCTTATATCAATGGCGACGGTGTTCCAGTTGAAAAAAGAGAGAGGTTTGTGGCTATTATGGTTGGGGAAAATTGTAAGCTCACATATATTGCCCCCAATTCTGTTGTGACTGCGTTTTGCGGGTCCCCC
This sequence comes from uncultured Bdellovibrionales bacterium, assembly GCA_964631745.1. Lineage (GTDB taxonomy): Bacteria > Bdellovibrionota_C > UBA2361 > UBA2361 > JBGSMV01 > CAZVWV01. The sequence goes on along the minus strand of CAZVWV010000088.1, from coordinate 5,257 downwards.
GATAATTTAACAGCAAAACCCCGGTAGGGAAGATAAGAGCGCGTAACGAAATAAGACCTAATGCGAACCACGATCTCGCCAGCTCGGCAGTGTTGGACTTGTCGCCGGCGCGTATAGATTACCTGTTAGTTCCGGAGAAATTCGCCCAGATTCGCACGCTGGCCTGTGACTCGGGGTTCATACCACAGGTGTCAAATCGAGCCCTAGATAGTTTGCAATACCACCAAATCTCAGGCTGCCTCTAATTTTCTCTGCTCTCATCCTTTTAGGAAAAACGCGATTGGTCAAAAGAAGTGGGGCGGCTCCAGGCTGACTTAGGACTTAATCCTGGGCTTATGTTTCTTACTAAATGTGTCGACCAATCCTTATGGCCCTTTGCAGCTAGCGGATGCAAAACATGAACATAAAAGAGCAACTCGACCAGGCGCTTCGCCGCGAAGTTGGCAAGGACGTATCGATATGGACACAAGTTCTTGATTCAATTGCAGATCTAATCTTGATTAAGGGCCCCCGCTCACGAATCATTTGGGCCAATAAGGCCTTCCGTGAATACTACGGAATGAGCAATGAAGCGCTTCTCAATATTGTCGATGCCGAATTCAGTCCGCCGGACCATACTGAGAAATTCGTACGTGACGATCAAACCGTCTTCGATACCGCAAAAGTGCTCGTTATCCCTGACGAGCCAGTATCGCGCTTTGACGGCGTTGTTCAACATTTCGAAACGATAAAATCACCCATCTTAGATCACGACAACACAGTGGTTATGACAGTCGGCGTTTCACGAGATCTCACGGATCGCAGGCGTGCCGCGCACGAACTACTAGAGGCCGAAGAACGCGTTAGGTTGGCATTAGAGGGAGCAGACCTAGGGCTTTGGGATTGGAACCTCGCAACTGATGGGGTTATTTTTAATCATCGCTGGGTCGCGATGCTCGGATACTCTCCAAACGAAATAGACCAGAATATTTCGGCATTCCTAGCTTTGGTTCACCCCGAAGACCTTCCTTCGTTGACGGGGCTGATAAAGGGACACTGCGACGGCAAGACCGGTTCTTTTGAAGCCGAGCTCCGCATGCGGCATAAGAACGGTCATTGGATATGGATTTTGGACCGCGGCAAAGTGGTGACGCGTAACGCCGAAGGAAAGGCGCTGCGGATTGTCGGCACTCATTTGGATATTACCGCACGAAAATTAGCGGAAGAACAATTGCGGCGAGCAAAAGAAGTAGCTGAGCAGGCGGTTAAAACGCGTGGCCAATTCCTAGCTAACATGAGTCACGAGATTCGAACCCCCATGAACGGCATTATTGGCATGACAGATATTGTCTTACAAACCAAACTAGACGCGGAACAATTCGACGCAATTCAAACCATACAAGCTTCAGCAAAGATGCTGTTATCGATCATTAATGACATACTCGATTTCTCAAAAATTGAAGCAAATAAACTGGTGCTCAATCACACCCAAGTGAACCTTCGTAAGTTCCTAACTGCAGTCATGGGCATACTACAGCCGAAGATGACCGAGAAGCACTTAGTTAACTTGTTTGAAATTGCTCCCGACGTTCCTGAAATTGTGCTCGTAGATGAGGTCCGCCTTCAACAGGTTTTGCTAAATCTGGTCGGGAACGCAGTCAAGTTCAATCCTGATGAGGGCGCTCTCGCTATCAACGTCTCAGTCAGAGAGCGCAGCAATAATAGGCTAATCCTCCATTTCGCTGTTTCGGATACCGGAATTGGCGTTTCAGCTTGTCAAATGAACACTATCTTCGAGCCCTTTTCCCAGGGTGATGGGTCGATCACAAGGCAATTTGGGGGAACCGGCTTAGGGCTTAGTATCTCAAAACGGCTTGTCGAAATGATGGGGGGCGAGATTTGGGTAAACAGCAAAGAGGGAATTGGTTCCACTTTTCACTTTACAATTGCAAGCGCAGAATGCCAGACCGAATCGGTTCTTGACGCTCCAGCAGGGGTAGAACTGGACAAGCAACAAACTAAGCTAAAAATCCGAATCTTGTTGGTTGAGGATAATATCGTCAACCAAAAAGTTGCCAGCAAACTTCTAACACGACGCGGCCATACAGTAACTATCGCTAGCAACGGACAGGAGGCACTAGATATACTCTTTGCAAATCCAAAGTTAGGATTTGATTTGATCTTAATGGACTGCCAGATGCCAGTTCTTAGCGGATATGAAGCTGCGGCTGAAGTACGCTTACATGAGGAGAAATTTGGTGGGCATATTCCCATTATCGCTTTAACGGCTCATGTAATGAGCGGCGATCGCGAAAAGTGCATCGAATCTGGAATGGACGACTATGTCGGCAAGCCTATTAATATTCCCGAGCTTGAGGCTACAATCGAGAGAGTTATGTGCAAAGCAAATCCAACTGCCTTTACTAAAACGCCGTAGGCTCTCTGCCCCTGCGACTGTAAATGTTGCCGGAGTGGCTCAGTCAAACGGGGTGTCGACGCCGCACTTCTCAGGCGGCGCGCAGTGGCAACTTCTCCCTTATTGGCTGACAATCGCGGCCGGGTTCAATAACTTAACGCAACACTTAGAATACGGAGTGAGTCTAAGTTGTTGAATCCGCCGGGTCGAATGGACTGGCGAGTCTTCAGTAGTTAAATATTTAGTTGCCCTACAATATGGAACGTCTCAGGCCGTGGCTCCCCGTGAATTCTTTCTTGAAGGGTCCGATTTTATTGGCATCGGTCGGCGCTCCTGGTTCACCGCGCTCCGGGCGCCGGCTACTCGGCCTCGCCTTTCCCACCAAATAGCCTATCCCCGATCCTGATAAACTGACCTCTTAAGACCTCAGCCCCAAGCGGCATGTAGAGAGCGCCCCAAGGCGCTGTAACTGATAGAGCGCTAGAAATGGCACTGGTCAGCGCTACGACTAACATGCTCCTCTTGTCCATAGTGTGTTGTGCGCCGAGCTCTACAAGGCTTCTCTGTCGACCGTACTCTAGTAGGAATCCGGTGGTGCCACCGACCACAGCGGAAATTGCTCTGCCTAAAGGCAAGAAGCTGATCGCTGAGCCTGCGATTATTCCGGCCACGCTGGCTCCGATAGACAGAATGGTACGGCCCGGCGAGAACCCGCCCCTCTCTAGTGATTCGTGGTAGACCGCCAGCGCCAGTTCATCGCGTTCGTCACTTGTGAGAGTCCGCTTGGCCGGGAACGTTGACAGACTGGCCTCATGAGAGGGTTTTGGGGTACTTGCATTTAAGTGATTAAGCCCACCGCTAATTAGCTCGCTGGCGCTTCGCCCTAGACCCTGCAAGCCACGCGCAATATCAAGCCATTTTCCATTGGCCGTGGGTAGCGCACAGGGATTTCCTGGTGACACAAGCTGGTCTTCAATCGCCTGGTCTGCAGGGTGAGAAATCTGGGAAGGAGTTTTATGAATCATAACTAAACCTTTCTTAAAAAATTCAGGCTGAGATACAGAACAATCTTCTTAGCGGTATCCTTTGTTCGCCATATAAGCTTATTTAATAAGGTTATTGCAGTGGTGATAGAAAATGTGCTCTATAGGGCGTCACAAAGTTTTTTTAAAAAAGCTAGGAAATCTTATAACTGCAATGAATTTATAGAGTTAGCGTTTTTAAGTCAGCATTAAGTTTAAAGCACTTTAAGTTTTGGGAGTGGAGAGGTGCTTCTACGCGTTCCAGTCAGGAAAACCCCCCTATACCGCGGGCCGTACCGGCATGAAGCGTGAGCAATTTGGGTAGACAGCCGCATTGTTGGGTGGCCACCCAGCGGCCGGGCCAATTTTCGGGCGAGGGATTTAAAGCCAACTGGAGCCACCCTAGTTTTTCAATACTTATTCGATCCCAAAACGACTATTAGGCACTATTGAGATCAACCTGGACCAAGAAGCGAACTGTTAAAGTAGGGTGGCTCCAGTTGGCTTAAAACTGAGGGGGATCGCTGGTGCTAAACAAGGCAGGGTCGAATGAATAATTTGGGCAACTCTTTAAATTTAACTCCCGAGATGCGCGCCTTGCGGGAATACTTCGAGGGCGCGTGGAAGTTTACGCGCCAATTTACAAGTTATCCTGAAGCGCAGGGCTCTGCCTCCTTCACGCCTGACGGCGAGGATCTGGTTTACGAGGAAGCGCTAAGACTTAAAGTACAAGAAGGTCAGACGCTCGATGCAACGCGTAGCTACCGTTACGTCTTTCTTCCGACGAGCTTACGAATAAAGTTTTCAGATGGTGCCAACCTCGGATTGGTCTTTTTGGATTTCGTGCTTCCGGATTCCTGGCAAAGCGAATTAAACTCAACGGGCCTGGTTTTGAATGCGGATCATCAGTGCGGGAATGATACCTATAACGCAACTTTCAGCCTGAATTCAGATGGTACGTTCGCTACGCGGTATGATGTGAGCGGTCCTGCGAAAGATTATGCGATTATTTCGCGGTACTTCCGGTAAGAGGCATGTGCGGGCCTACTACGCCCTGGCAATCGCCTACATCTGCGATACTCCGCGTGCATACTCCTCCTCGGCCTCAAGCGCACGATCTAAGCGCTTTATCATTTCCGGGTCGCTGTGATACACCCTAAAGTGGGCCTCAAAAAGATCGCATGTACGTGGTGCGTATCGTAACAATTGATTCGGGGAGAGTCTATAAAAAGCGAAGCACTCTGCAAACGCTTCCCAGGGACTGTAGCGCGCGTATCGGGACGGAACTAGATCCGGAGATTTTCGATCTTGGCGTATATCAAAACAAAAAAGCATACGCTCGCAATCGTCATAAATGCCGGAAACAGTTCTACCTTTATATATAAAGGGAAGAAGGTTTAGATGCGTTACTCCATCGATCTCAAATCCAACGCCAGAATCCTGAACTTTGTACTCGCCTCTTGGAATTTGAACCCAGTTCAAAATGCGCAGAAAACCTTCAAAATCGACCCTCGGATCAGAGGGCCCTACTATGGGCTCGGTCTTAGAATCTAAAAAAGCTAGGAAATCTTATAACTGCAATGAATTTATAGAGTTAGCGTTTTTAAGTCAGCATTAAGTTTAAAGCACTTTAAGTTTTGGGAGTGGAGAGGTGCTTCTACGCGTTCCAGTCAGGAAAACCCCCCTATACCGCGGGCCGTACCGGCATGAAGCGTGAGCAATTTGGGTAGACAGCCGCATTGTTGGGTGGCCACCCAGCGGCCGGGCCAATTTTCGGGCGAGGGATTTAAAGCCAACTGGAGCCACCCTAGTTTTTCAATACTTATTCGATCCCAAAACG
>CAZVWV010000087.1:10525-16953 GCA_964631745.1 uncultured Bdellovibrionales bacterium | reverse complement strand
CCGCCACCTCGCTACGATTCAACTGCTCTTTCTAGGATTGTTACTTCATGTTATAGCCTACTATTGCTAATATTAGAATGACCGTTCTATGAAGCTATGGCACTGATTTTAGTATCTCTTTTGCCAGATCTCGCTTCTAATAAGGAAGGCATCGACTAGAAATCTTGAACACAGGAGACCATCACATGGCTGAGCAAGCTCAATTAAAACTTCCCTCAGGGCAGACTCTCGATCTCCCCGTGTTGACCGGGTCGGAGGGAGAAAAGGCGCTCGACATTTCAAAGCTTCGAGCGCAGACCGGATTTATCACGCTCGATCCGGGATTTGTGAATACCGGTTCGTGTCAGAGCGCCATTACGTTTATAGATGGCGACAAGGGCATTCTTCATTACCGGGGGATCCCGATCGATGACCTAGCTGAGAAGGCCACCTTCTTGGAGGTAGCCTACTTGCTTTTGAACGGCGCACTTCCGAACAAGATGGAGCTTGATAGATTCACATCTGAGATCGCTCACCACACTATGGTGCATGAGGATGTAAAGAATTTTTACAACGGGTTTCATCGCGACGCGCATCCCATGGCGGTACTTTCATCTGTGACGCTAGCGCTGTCATGTTTTTATCAAGACGACGCCGGCGAGACGCCCGAGAGCTTTAATCTGAATAGTATCCGTCTCTTGGCCAAGCTTCCAACGCTGGCTTCTTATGCCTATAAGAAATCAGTGGGGCAGCCATTTGTATATCCTGATAGCTCCAGGAGCTACGTAGAGAATTTCCTTTACATGATGTTCGATCTCCCCAACGAGAAGTTCGTACTCGATCCGGATCTGGTTGAGATCCTGAATGTACTGCTGATTTTGCATGCCGATCATGAGCAAAACTGCAGCACTTCGACGGTGCGCGTGGTGAGGAGTTCGCAGGCTAATATTTTTGCAAGCATCGCGGCTGGCATTTGCGCGTTGTGGGGTCCTTTGCATGGCGGCGCCAACCAAGAAGTGCTGGAAATGTTAGAAGCCATTAGGCGAGACGGCGGTAATGTCAGCAAATACGTTGAAATGGCCAAAAAGAAAGATTCCGGTTTCCGCCTGATGGGATTTGGTCATCGGGTTTACAAGAATTTCGATCCTCGTAGCCGCATTCTAAAGAAGTGCGCTGATAAATTGCTCTCAAAGATGAAGGTCGCCGATCCTTTACTGGATATCGCAAAGCAGCTCGAAGAAGTGGCCCTAAAGGATCAATATTTCGTGGAGCGTAAGCTGTACCCCAATGTGGATTTTTACAGCGGGATTATTTACAAAGCCATGGGAATTCCGGTACAGGCTTTTACGGTAATGTTCGCTTTAGGCAGACTGCCCGGCTGGTTGGCGCATGCTAAGGAGCTGAACACGGATCCTGCAAACAAGATCAGTCGGCCACGGCAAATATACACTGGGCCCGTTAACGGCCAGCCATATACGTCAATTGAAAAACGCGGCTAGAGAGATAGCTGGATACTGAGTTACTGTGCTTAAGGTTTTTGGGAAGGGTTAAGCCATGCGGATCTTTCTTTCTACAGTCCTAATGGGTTTCTTTTTGCTCTCTGAAATACCATGCCGGGCCGAGGTACGCTCGAACGGTTTTGGAGGGATTTGGCCGATCGGTATTAATAATCGCACAAAGAATAAGTCCAATCGCGGCAATACGACTACTACTAAGGGTACTAACAAGGGCGGCAACTCGAATACAACATCCAATGGCGGAAGTGGGGGCACCTCAGTCAAAGCTCTTAGGAATATTTGCAACGCAGTGCATCCGCTTCGTAACGCCTTATTGAAGAATGTTTTGCCCGGGCATATATCACCCACCGATAATCGTGCGCCAGGCTTTGCGCTTATTTGTGGAAGCGATTGCACAAGTGCTTGGCCCGTGAATGCTTATTATTCGGATGGAGGCAGGGCCTTTAGTTTGGATAAGTACGGTATTTGGGATGGGAACGGCAAACCGCGCGCTTATTGCGCGGTGGGGCGTGCCCCACAATGTTCGGTCTCGAGTGTGGTCAGGGAATCAAAGCGCAAAGGCCGGGACGGTAGAGTTTATCTGCATTTTGGCGGCAAGAGCTGTCGAGCGGCGATTCCGGGGCAGCGTAACGGCAGTACAAGTTAATTTACGATTAATTTCCGATCTTAGATTGTTTCTCCATGAGTTCTTCAAACTGCGCAAAGTTTAAGGACTGGCCCCCATCAGATAGAGCTTTTTCCGGCATAGGATGAATCTCTACAATAATCCCATGCGCGCCCACAGCCTTGGCGGCCAGCGCCAGCGGTATAACCAGGTCGGCTCTGCCCGCGGCGTGTGAGGGGTCTACAATAACAGGAAGGTGGGAGCGAATTCTTAGCGCAGGCACGGCGCTTAAATCCAAAGTGTAACGTGTCTCAGTTTCAAATGTCCTAATACCGCGCTCGCAAAGCATTACATTTTGATTGCCCTCACTTAAAATATATTCGGCCGCATGCAGGAGTTCGTCCAACGAGGCGCTCATACCGCGTTTCAAAAGAACCGGCTTGTTAGCGCGGCCCACAGCTTTAAGCAAGGGGAAGTTCTGCATGTTACGAGCACCGATCTGCAAAATATCGGCCAAGGCGCTGACCTCTCCCACTAGCTCCTGAGTGAGGACCTCTGTGATGACCGGAAGCTCATAGCGCTCACCGGCTTCTTTCAAGAGCGTAAGCCCCTCATGACCCAGCCCTTGAAAAGTATACGGGGAAGTGCGCGCCTTAAAACATCCGCCTCGCAACATCTGAGCGCCCTGCAGCTTTACTTTCTCGGCGCAACGTAAGATCTGTTCGCGAGACTCTACGGCACACGGGCCCGCCATAACTATAAAATGGCCGTTCCCGATACTGAGGGGACCAACACGCACTACCGTATCATCAGGATGATTGTCTCGGCTAACTAGCCTAAAATTTTCGCCCACAGAACTCGCGGCTCTAACTGCATAACCCATGCGCTGGATTGTATCTTACTAAGAGTGGGGGAAGTCAAATTATTGCTAACCGTTCAGGGGGTATTAAGCCTCGAAGATAACCTTGCCCTCCATCTCAGGCGGCGGGGTAACCCCAAAGAGGTTCAGAATAGTGGGTGCTAAGTCCCAAATTGCAGGGCCCTGGCCGGTTTTGGTCGATGGGCGTAAGTTCGACAGCAGCACCCCCGGCACATTGGCAGGGTCCATACAGTGATCAGCCGACCATTTATCGGTACGGGGTGAGGTGAGGTGATTAGGAAATCCGCCCAGCACGGATTCATCTGAAACTCTGTACCCGGGCCGGTATCCCACCACAATATCGGGAGCAACGGAACGATATGGGCCGTTGTAAACTTCATCGCCGTCGAAGCAACGCTGTACTATGGAGGCCCCGGTTTCCGGATCCTTTACCTCCGGAAGCTTTTTCATAATCGCCGCTTTAATTTCATCTATCTGCTTACCCTCGACGCTCCCGAAACGGTCGCGTCCCCGTTTATTGATATAAAGGCAGTTCAAGCCCACTCCGTATGCGCCGGTTTTCCCCCAATCGACATGGTTGAAGGTGCCGTTCTCGACCCCGGCGTACGAGCGGTCTAAGGAAACAAAACCTTCTCTTTCAAGCCAGGTATTAAGGTGGAACTCCCGAGTGAAAGTTGAAAATCCGTGGTCAGAGAGCACGATTAGCCCGGTCTTGCTGTCGATCTTAGTAAACGCACGCCCCAAAACATCGTCCATCTTTGTGTAAAAGTAGCGAATGGCGTTCTTGACCTCGGGAGTTGAGTTTGGATTGTAGAGCGTGTGCGCTGGATCAAAGCAGCGCATCAGCATATGGCTGTTTTGATCGAGGCTTGAGAAGTAAAAAAACAGGCAGCCATCATCGAAATTACTTAACTCGTGATCAAGCGCGGCAAAATTTTCGGCTAAGACAATCTTGGCTTGTGCCAGGTAGTCATCATCAGAGAGCACACCGTGTGAAAGCCCTTTGGTATCGGCAGGTAACCCTTGCGTGTAGAATCTCCCAATGGCATCCCCTAGCTCTTTGGAGTAATTCTCAGGCGTACAGATCGGAAGTGCGGGCGAGAGTGGATCTATATTGATCGGGGTAAAGTATAGGGTCAGCGGATGCACCGACTTCACGTAGACACGCGTCATGCCTTGAGCAGAGGCTACGACCGGCAAGAGAGTGAAATCAAGCGGCAGCCAGTCTGACCATTCACCTTGTTGAAGCAGCTGAGTCGCTTCGCCTAATGAAATTCTCAAAACGGCTTCCGAGGCATCGCGCACGACCTCCACCGGGACAAATGTAGATTCATGATCGTTGCGGAACGAATTGCCTGGCCCTTTTAATTTAAGCGTAACTTTGTGGTCCTTCATGCGCACCCGTTCTGCCCGCCCGCCGGATTCAATGGCGTGGCTTGGTAAGGGCTCTTCTGAGAAATAGGTATAGCTTCCGTAGGTGCCCAAAAGATCGGGCGTGCCCATGCCGCTTATAGCGCGCACGTTTCTATCGGAATAATCCATGACCGGGAAGATCGCCGGAATTTGAAATACGGTGGCAGGAATTCCGTTACGGCTAAGGTGACTCCAATACGGAACGCCGTGGCGCAAAAGCTCAACCTTGCCGGATTCAAGCGGCAAGAGCCATTTCCCTAGCTCAAGCACGCGCTTGGCATCGTAACTTCTTGAAGTCGAGAGATGTGGCGATAACGTTTTTGGATCGCGCGCCACGAAATCGTAAATTCCGTGCCCGCCGGGCCTCATTCCGGTCATAAAGCTTGACCAAGCCACCGGACTCTGAGGCGGTATGGTGGTTTCTAGGGTGGAAAAATATCCCTGATCAATTAGCTTCTTAAAATTTGGCATGACGCCTTCAGCCACAAAGCGCCGAAGTAGTGCGGGATCCATGCCGTCCATGCCAAGTACCAAGAGCTTTTTAATCGAACGGCTATTTCCAACGGAGGCGAAGCTCTTGCGGGACAATCCGGAACTTACTGCCAAAGCCGAAATACCTAACGCGCTATTTTTTAAAAATTCTCTTCGTTTCATGCTTAATTCAGTTTGGCTACCAGGCGACAAAACGCAGTTATTGCGTTTTTTACCTCTATCCGGCACACTACCGAAACCATAACATTTTAGGCGATGAGACCGCAAAGGCACAATGGATTACCTAGACGAGCTTGAAAATCAGAGCATTTATATCATTAGAGAAGCCAGATATCAGTTCAAGAACTTGGCGATTCTTTGGAGTATCGGTAAGGATTCCACGACATTGCTCTGGCTCTGCCGCAAAGCCTTTTTCGGTAAGATTCCTTTCCCGGCCATGCACATCGACACTACGTTTAAGTTCCCAGAGATGTATTCCTTTAGAGATCATTGGGCGAAAGTTTGGGGGCTTGACCTCATAATTGAAACAAACCAAGAGGCCATCGAGAAAGGGGTTTCTTACAGCACGCATGATGCCTTTACCTGTTGCCACGAACTTAAAACCGTGGCTCTTCAAAAAGCTATTCGAAAGAGAGAACTCGAAGCGCTCTTAGTAGGAATTCGACGAGATGAACACAGTATCCGCGCGAAAGAGAGACATTTTTCTAAGCGGGATGAAAATTTTAGCTGGAATTACAAAAACCAAGCCACCGAGATGTGGGATCACTATCAGGCCGAAGCTGACGCCGGCAACCATGTGCGCGTGCATCCGTTGTTGGGGTGGACCGAGATCGATATCTGGCGCTATATACAGCGCGAGAATATCCCTATAAATGAACTTTATTTCGCTAAGAACGGGCAACGTTATCGAAGCCTAGGCTGTATGCCGATCACCGTGCCGGTTGAATCTAACGCCGATACGCTCGATAAGATTGTGGCGGAGCTCGAAGTTTCAAAGGTTGCGGAGCGCTCGGGGCGTGCGCAGGACAAAGAGAAAGCCTACATCATGCAAAAGCTAAGAAGTTTGGGGTACATGTAAGATGAATATTGTAATTACTGGTCATGTCGATCACGGGAAGAGCACTCTAATCGGTCGCCTATTATTTGATACCAATTCTCTGCCTGAGACTGTGATTGAGGAAGCCCGAAAGGCTTCGGAGGCCAACGGCCGCGAGTTGGAGTTTGCATATCTGCTTGATTCTTTCGAGGAAGAGCGCGCCCAAAATATTACTATTGATACGTCGCAGACATTTTTCAAGACAGCAAAACGGCGCTACGTGATTATCGACGCGCCAGGCCACAGGGAATTTTTGAAAAACATGGTAAGCGGCGCATCCTTAGCACACGCAGCCATATTAATCGTCGATGCCGGGCGGGGCATGGAGGAACAAACCAAACGGCACGCTCTGATTCTTAAGCTGCTTGGGCTCTCGCAGGTTGTGGTAGTTGTCAACAAGATGGATTCGGTTGAGTTCCAGCACCAGATCTTTGAAAAGATCAGAGA
>CAZVWV010000087.1:0-10515 GCA_964631745.1 uncultured Bdellovibrionales bacterium | reverse complement strand
GAGGTCACTAAGTTTTTTGCCGAGCTTGGCAGCGTCGCTCTGGCCTTTGTGCCGATCTCTGCCAAAACTGGCGAGAATATAGTGAAACCTTCGGCCAAGATGCCATGGTATCAGTCGGGCAGCCTATTGGAGATATTAGATAACCTAGTTGAACCAAGTGAGCTGGACGCAAACCCGGCCCGCTTCGTAGTGCAGGACCGCTATGAGCTTGATGGCGAATCGGTTCTGGTCGGACGAGTTGAATCAGGAACGCTCTCGCAAGGGGATCAGCTCACCTTTCTTCCCTCAGGGCAGTGCGCTAATTTAAAGAGCATTAAAGTGCTGGAAGGGGAGCTGCAGAAGGCGACTGCTGGAAGGTGTATCGGTATTACTTTAGATAAACCCGCCAAGGTATGCAGGGGTGAAGTAGCTTGTGCAGGCAAACCATCGACGGCCACGCGCGAAGTAAAGAGCGTCCTGTTTTGTTTGTCCCCCATGGGGCTTGAAAGGTCTGCCACATACACACTTAAATGCGCCACTCAGGAGTGTGACGCTAAAGTCTCCGCCATTCGAAGCCGCATTAATTCCTCCTCGCTCGAGTCCTTAGGGGCTGATGCCACTATGCTTGAGGATACCGAGGTGGGCGAGGTCACGATTCAGGCTTCTACGCCGGTGGTGATTGAGCAGTTTAATGTGGTTCCAGGGCTCGGGCGTTTCGTGCTTGAAAAGAACGGCGAGATCTGCGCTGCTGGGATTGTTCGGTAGAGCAACCCATAAACATTTCTTAAGGTCGAAGGCCCTCAACAAAAGGTATATCGAACACCTTCTCATGAAAGACAGGCCCGTGTCCGAAATATCCGTCTTCACCGAAGCATTCACCGTGATCGGCAGTGACTATGATGTGGGTGTTTGGCGGAGTCACCTGATATAGCTTATCAAAGAGAGAGTCTAAATATTCGACGTTTGCTATCTGTTTATTATGAAGGCTCTGCAAGTTATCAAGATTGTAAATCTCAGAGGCTGGCATAGAATCCAGATCCTGCATGGCCGCATCCCCTTGATGTCGCATGACGCCGTTGGGGCCATGCAGCAGATCGCCTGCATCTTCGCCCACGCGTGTGTAAGGGTAGTGCGTCTCGCCTACGTTAATCAAATAGTAAGACGGTTGCGTGTCGCTAAATTTTAACTTGTCGATGATGCTTGAGAAATCGTTGTAATTTTCCATTAACTCAAAGCGATCGAAGTGTCTGTTAACGATCGTGAGTTGATTTAACACCGGCATAGAAACCAGCGCGTTGGTTTTGTACCCTTTCTCACGCAAAAACGCGGGAACGGAGAGCTGAGGTACAAAATCCTTAAAAGAGATACCCGCAATTCCCAGGCGGTCGCTCCAACTCACGAAGTCCTTTTTATAAACCTCTGACGCAAAAACTCCGCGTGGGTTCTTATGCGGGCTTGCCCCCATGAGATAAACGCAGTGCGAAGGGATAGTCCAGCTTGCGAAGGCAAACCTGCGGCTGGTCTGGCCGAGCTTAGCAATATGCTTGAGTTTGGCTGCGACAAAGCTGTCGTAACGGCAGCTATCGAACACTATGTAGAGCAGATTGTTCTGTTTCATACCTCTATTCCTAGAACTTTACTGAAGATTAGTGCGCTACCGATTGAAATCAGAAGGAAAGCCCAAAGCCAATTGATGTGCATTCCAAAAATTGAGATATCTTGATTGGGGTACTGTACCGTAAGAGAACGTACCTGCGGCGGAAGGTTAGAGAAATCGGCGCTAGGATAAATCAAGAGCTTCCAAAAGTTCTTGTAATTGAAAGCGGGTAGAGCTCCTTCTCTGACTTCGGAGTAAATTGATTTTTGCAATTCAAAGCTTCCCAACTGCAAGCTAATTTGCGATGGTCCGGCTTTTAGATTTCGCACTGCAAACTGGACCAGATTCTCGGATGGGACTCTAAGGGGTGGGCTAACTTGCACCCCCTCGGGAGCCTTGAGGGTGACTGCCTGGATGCCAGTTCGGTCATTTAGCTCTAAGGAGATAAGCGCCTTCTCGCCGGACGCAAAAGGCCGCAGTCCGTAATGCAGATTGAGCTCAGCCATGATCATGATGCAGGGGATAGCCAGCACCAGGATAGCAGGAACTGCAAGCAAGAAATATCTAAATCCCCACCCCAACATGCGCGCTTGGGCGGCCAATGACAATCGCAGATCATGCCGAAAGAGCACTGCCTCTAAAAGACTGGCAAAGATAGAGCGCTTGGCCGCGGCGATCTTCTTTTGGTTTGAAAGCTTGCTGTATGCCAGAAGCAAAAGAATGCCAACTACAATCGAGACAAGCGCCAGCCCCCAGGCTGGGCTCAGGCCTTGCACGGGCCAGATCAACAGCTCACAGAACTTGGCAGCCAGCCAGCTCGCTTTTGACAGAATGCTACTCAAGGTATCCAAGCCCCTTTAACTTGTTGGCTATATCGGCCGCCTCGGCACTACTAATATTGCCGCCAGAACTTTGGGCCAGAGCGTTTTCCGCTTCGCGGGCCAAAACCTGCTCGGCGTACTCATCCACAGAGGTGCAGCCCAAAATTTTAGAAGCTTCCAGCAGCTTTTCGTAAAGCTCTTTTGAAATTTTAATTTTGGGGCCGAACATAACGTTTCTCCTGTCTCAACTTAGATTATTACTTTTCCTTCCATGTATTGGGGAATCGGCACCGCAAACAAACTAAGTGTAGTGGGGGCGATATCGACAATATGAGGATTTTTTACCTTAAGTTTCCTATTGCAAAGAAAAATCCCAGGAATTAAGGCAGGATCGACGTGGTGGTCGCCGCTCCAGGCTTTAATGTTGTCGCTAAAGAGTTCCTTTTCGATGCAACCGGTGATGGAGTCCCACGAGACTCGGTAACCCGGCTCGTAGCCCAAAATTAAATCTGGCGCTTCGGCCGCATACACGCCCCGATATTCACGCGCCGTATCGTAAACTTTGCGGATCGCCCGAGTTCCGGTGCTTGGGTCGCTCAGCGACTCAAGTTTGGCAGAAATCTCAAGTTTTAGCGCGGCCACATCTTTGGCTTCGACTGTGCCGTTACGTTCCCGGCCTTTGCGATTTAAGAATATGCCGGAGAGTCCGATGCCAAATGCTTTGGTCTTACTCCAATCGACATCACGCAAATAATCAGCGCCTGGATCGCCACCGTCTTTAAGCACCAAATAACCGTTTTGCATCAGCCAGGTGTTGACGCTTAGGCAGCGCCTAAATGATGCGAAGCCGTGATCGCTTATGACCAGCAGCACATCGGTCTCGCGCAACTTCCCTAAGACTTTGCCTACTAAGGCATCCATCTTCTGATACATCTTGGGGATGGCCTCAGCCGAGTCAGCTCCGGTTTCACGGGGTGAGGGATGGCCAGAGTCTAGATAGCGCCAAAACATGTGTTGGATACGATCGCTGGCATCAAAGACACAGGCGCAAAGCCCCTCTCTGGTGCGGTCGAGAGTATCCAAAAACATGCGCTCCCGTTCGTCATGATTTAGGTAGGACTGATCTAAGAAACGGCGGTCATCCAAGGCATGTTCGTTCCTGCCCCAAGTGTCTTCCATTAGACCCAGGGTGCCGAACGAACCCATCCGTTTTGCCAGCCAGTTTGCAAAGATTATAGGCTGCGCGATGGGGAGCACCGGTTGATCTGGATCGGCGTTTATGGGGGAAACATAAAGGGAGACATGCGGGTACACTGAACGTAAACAAAATCTTGCTATGCCCCTTATATTACCGCGCATGCCGTATTTGAAATTGAGAGGGATCCAGTCAGAGAATTTATTTATCTCCAAAGTGTGCCGCTGGTCGCCGATCTCCAAAAGAGCGCGTTGATTATCGTCTGCGAATACCAAAGAGAATTTTAACTTGAGCGCCTCTTTCTCGGGTGAGTTTGGGTTTTGTGGCCCAGAGATCCAAGTTTCGACCAAGTTGTTGCGGCGCTCTATCTTTAGGGCTTCGCCGCCTGTGGTTTGGGCAAGTGCCTCTGAATCGGTAGTATAAAACGTGAAGGAGCCTTGAGTGCCTCGCAGATCTGGGGTGCACATGGCTGATAAAATATTGCCGTTAAACTTCTCCGGTGGATACGAAATCGGCACTCTTAATACGTTTGAGAATATCCCGTGCTTTCCGAGAATTTTCCAAAAGGGCTGGCTCTTTCTAAGAAGTTTAATCTCGGCCCGCGTGCCGAACTTAAATTTAAGTGGTCCGATTTTGATGATGCGGGCGCCGCTTTCTGTGGTGGTCGAAGAGAGAAGCGGCATGCAGAATCTTTTGTCGCGCGTGAGAAAATCAAAGATATTGTGAGCGCCGGGATTTACACCGGTTTGAAAGGTTGACCAAGCCACAGGCGATAGGGCCGGGAGCGTCGTTCCTAGTCGCTCATATGAGCCTTCCTCCGAGAGCCGCTTCATATTGGGCAGGAGCCCCTCGGCAGCATATTTATCCACCAGTTTGGGCTCCAAACCGTCTAGGCCAAGGATTATGACACGCCTGGCACGCGCGTGTTTACTCATATGTTTGCCTGAGAGCCGGCGCCAAAGCCACTGAAGCGGCCAGAGAGCGATAGTCGCGATGGCCATTAAGATCGTGAGCACGAAAACAAATCCGGAGCCCAGAACCGCGAAACCCGCGCCCGGGCCGATATATGCAAAGGCGTTCTGCTCAAATATTACTAAGCAGGCAAAAATTATTAGATAGGTGACTTTGCGCATACAATAAACTGGCCTATTATTACAGCCTCCACTTAGGAACGCCAGAGGTATGGGAAAAGGTCTCACGAAATTAATTATAGTATTGGTATTAATTGCAGTAGCCGCTTGGGCGCTGCTCGGGCGCGGTAACCATAAGCCTAATGTAATAGTGATCTTGGTTGATACGTTGCGCGCAGACCATATGAGCTTTAACGGTTACGAACGGCAGACTAGCCCTGTTTTGGATGCTTTTGCAGCAGAGAGTCTGAATTTCACCTCTGCCTTCGTGGGTGCAACCTGGACTGCTCCATCGGTCGCATCTATTTTTACGGGACTCTATCCCAGCGCGCACGGAATGATGCCGCCCAATAGCCGCGTTAAAGCTGCGGAGAAATTTTCGTTCAAACTAAGTCAGGATTTGAAACTGTTTGCTGAGGTCTTTAAGGAGCAGGGGTATCAAACCGCGGGGGTGTCCGCCAATCCCTGGATCGGACAGGGGTTTGGGTACACGCAAGGATTCGATTATTTTTATTCGCCTGGGCATATCACGGGCGCGCAGGTAAACGAGAAAGCTTTTGGCCTAATCGATAAGTGGCGTAGTCCGGACAAGCCACTTCTACTTTATTTGCACTATATCGATCCTCACGATCCTTACAGCGCGCCTAAACCTTTTAAGAATTTCTTTAAGGGGAAGATCGCCGATGATCGCTATAACGACGAGGCTCAGGATCTTATAGCGCGTTACGATAGCGAGATTAGATACGTCGATAACCAGATCGGGGAGCTCTTTAATAAATTGAAAGCCAGCGGCCTTTATGATGATTCGGTTATAGTGCTGATCTCTGACCACGGAGAGCAGTTTTGGGAGCGCGGTAATCATGGACATGGATTGGCGCTCTTTAACGAAGAGTTGCGCGTGCCGTTTGTTTTGCGGATGCCGGGTGGAAAGTCCGCTGAGACAATTGAAGAGCCGGTAAGCTCGGTAGATCTTTACCCCACATTGCTTGACCTTATAGGGGCCAAGCCGGCGGCTGGGTTGCATGGAGTTTCACTGTTGAGCGATCGCAAGAGTTGGAAAGATCGCGCGATTCTGATGGAAATATCAAGAAGGTATAATTACAAAGGGTATATATCGCCCGAAGGGCAAAAATTTATCGCCAGTTATGATCTTGAGAAAGGACTCTACGTTGATCCTAAGCAGGCCAAAGAGTACGAGCTTTACGATTTTAAGAATGATCCACTGGAGCAAACCAAGATTACGAATCCCAGTAACTTAGAGCTCTTCAAAAGCGTTTTTGAACGGGCCTTTGGTCGCATAGGTAAAGACGCCGGCAAGTATAAAGTTGATTCGATGGAGATGAATGATAAGACTCTGAAGGAGCTTGAGACTTTGGGGTATTTCTAGGTCATGGCATGCGTGTCCGCTAGAAAGGTGGAGGAGATGCTGTCATTTCTCGATTTCAAAAGGGAAAACAGGAATTTGTAGTTGCCGCGATTTGAATTTGACCACGGAGAACACGGAGGTCACGGAGAGAGAAATCCTCAATGTTTTGCCGGACAGCAGTGAGGTCATGGTTTCTTGGTAGGAGGCGGCGCAGGTATGGCCACATCAGGCTCACGCTGAAATACTCCGTGTGAATACAACAACCGGTCCTCTTCGTTTGTTGCTTGAGCTTGCATTAGCCAGAAGTTCCAATAGGTAATTAGCTCCTCCTCGGACATATTGGCGAGATCTAGATCTTCTTCACTTAGAAACTTATCTTGCATACGATCTTGCCTACAGGGGCCGCTACTAAGACAGCAATATTATAGCATTAGGTAGCTACCAAAGGTAGCAACTTGTGGGCTTCTCGGACAACAACTTGATGAGCTTCGAGCAGAGGCAGAGCGCAGATCTGGCCCAGTATTCGCGGCCATTCCGCCAGCCAAGTGGCAGAGGCGCGCGCATACTTTTCCAAGCGCGCTGCATCCTCACGCATAAATTCTCTTCGCTCTTTATCTAGAGCCGCTTCAAGTTTCTCTACTGTGGACCTGCCGAGCAAGCTCAGCAAAGGGCGCCGGCTCGATAGTTCACTAATCAATAGGGGATTTTCTTTAGCCAGTTCAATCAAATCTTGAGCGCTTCGGCTAAAAAGCAGTTGATCGGAAGGGGAATCCATCTTGCGCGCAAGTTCGCCTATTATGGGATAGTCTTTCTCTCTCATGGTCATTTTCACTTCGGCCAGGGTCTTAGCGTCAGTAAAGGCGATCTTGGCATTCGCTTGGGTCTGCCATAGAGCGGCGAGATTCCGCGGCGAGATGCGCGGCGGCCGAGCAAAAAAATCAGTTCTAACTCGCATTCCTTGGTGAAAGAACTCAAAATGACTACTCCAGCCAGCGCCGAGCCAATCTAGATGTAGCGGTGCGCCAAGACGGTAGCGCGCACCATAACTTTGTAAAATTTCCAACACATGCTGCAAGCAGCTCGGATCTTCTTTTATGATCCAATCGCCGTCCTTACTCATTACGGCCAGTTTGTGCAATACAACGGCTTGGCCGGAAGTTAGGATGGCGCGTAACGCACCAGAGTTAAACTTTTCTGTGAGTTCCAGATAAATATTTTGCACGGAATATTCTTAACATGCTAACGAAATTTGAGCCAGGTGGCGTTCTTTGCGATATCGAATCTCCGTAGTTAGAGTTGACTGAGGGTAGCCCCTAATTCCCAGTAGACTGATACTTCCCCACGCCAAACTGCCAGGCTTGCCAGGCCACAAAGACCGAGGCTAGAGCCATGGCGGGGGTGGAGTAACATAGGAGCTCATAACCAGAGCGGTTAAAAAAATGAGTGGCCGGGTAAAATGCTACGAATGCAAACGGCACAATCCAACTTAAAAAAAACTGAATCACTCGGTTAAAAATCGGCAAGGGATACCGCCCGAAGGCTATCAAATTATAAAAAGGTGGCGCGATCCCTAAACGGTCTTCGAAGTGAAAAGAAAAGGAAGACAGCACCACAAATACCGAGAGCAAGATAATCGCGCCGGAGAGAGCGCTAACGATGAGCCAAACACAATCGAGGAAACCAAAGTGGATGCCCAGATTGTGCGCAGCGTAGAGCATGGTGGCAATTCCTGTGAGTAAGCTTCCGATACTGTCTAGATTAAAAGATTCAAAGAGCACTTGCGCCAGGGAGTTTAGGGGGCGAAGCAGCACGCGATCGAAGAGTCCCTGGATAATATAGCGGTCTCCGAATCCGTACAGATTTAAGGCCACCGTGGAAAAGATCGCCATCGATATCATCGAATAGCCGTAAATGAAAAGCACTTCGTCGCGACTCCAGCCTTTTAAGGCCGTAACCGTCTCGCCATTCATTAGAAATACCACGAAAAAAAGCCCCGTGACCGCCACAAGGACATTCGCTACTAAAGAAACCAGGAAGTTCCAGCGGTACTCCATGCGCGCTTTTAAAAACTGCGCAAAGTAGGCGGCATAAATGGAAAGGCTAGGGGGAAGCACTCCGCGATTGTCGGCAATTTTTTGCCTTTCGTCAACTTTGCAGGCATATCCTAAGCTGCTATCCTATTTGTCGCGCAACTCTATTCTTTGGGAGGTGGAGAGTAATGAACCCAAACCAATCTTTGCAGAATATCTGCCAGGAACTACTGGTCGAGCTTGGAGAGAATCCGAAGCGTGAGGGGCTGTTAAAAACGCCGCAGCGTTTTGCAAAAGCCATGCGGGAACTGACCAGCGGCTATTACCAATCAAGTACTGAGATTGTGAATGATGCCATTTTCTCAAGCGAGAATTCTGAGATGGTGCTAGTTAAAGATATTGAATTCTATTCAATGTGCGAACATCATCTTCTGCCGTTTTTTGGCAAAGCCAGCATCGCCTATATCCCAAAAGGGAAGATCATCGGACTCTCGAAGATTCCGCGAATCGTTAATATGTTCGCAAGAAGATTGCAAGTGCAGGAGACTTTGACGGAGCAGATTACGATGGAGTTGAACAATTTGCTTAAGCCGCTGGGCGTAGCCTGCATTATAGAGGCGTATCATATGTGTATGATGATGCGCGGAATTCAGGTGCAATCAAGCAAGATGGTAACGAACTCTATGAAGGGAATCTTTTTATCGAATCAGGCCACCAGGCAGGAATTTATGACCCTGGTGCGAACATAAAGGCCAAAGCCTTAACCGCCCTGCAAAGTCAGCTTGGCGGCCGCGCGCGACCAGCACCACGCCCCTGCGGCAACCAGAGCTGTCAGCCATAAGCACTCTTCCCCAAGGACCGTCGCAATCTCACTGTTTGGTATTTTGCCCAGGTAGAACTTCAGCGGCACATAGGCGATGGCTTTAAAGGGTAGTAGCTCTAAGGCGTGCGAGAGCCAGGCTGGTAAGAAAGTCAGGGGAAGTAGTAACCCAGAGGCAAAATTCATGAGATTGTATTTAGCGCGCAAAATTCCGTCTATGGAGTTTAAGTAGAAGGCCAGTAAGCCGATTAAAAAATTTAGAGCACACATTATTAAGAAGCCAAGTAAGCTGGAGAATCCAAAAAGTAGGAGCGCTAGGGAATCTTTGGGAGGGTTCACAGGAAAGGCCCAAAGCACGACCAGACCTACCGGGACCGTGAAGAATAAAATTCGGAAGAGTGATTCCCCAAGGGCCTGGGCGAACATCATTAGCTGGAAGTTTACCGGCTTGATTAGGTAGATGCTGATCTGGCCCGTGCGTACCAGATCGTCGATGTCGTCATCGATATTGGAGAAGTACGAACTTCGAGCGATCCAGCCCACCGTAATGTAGGTAAGCATTTCATTTAAGGTAAATCCGTTGATAGTAGCGTCGGGAGGCTTGCCGGAGTAAACAGCCTTCCAGATGAAATAATACACCGCCACAAAGAAAAGGTAGGTAAATATTCCGGTGTAATACCGAAGGCGATAGGCGAGCATCTTAAGGAAGGCGTTTTTTATGAAACTTCCGTAAACTAGGATCTCAGACCACACTGCCCATGCCCTCGCGGTAAATTTTCATTACAACTTCTTCAATCTCCGGCTCGCTGATGGTTAAATCCACGATGGAATAGCGCCCGACAATCTCTTTGACCAGGTCCGGGGTGGAGATTTTACGTTGATCGTAGTCTCCCAAAACTCGGCGAGTACCCTGCAGATCGAAAACGGCTTTACCGTAAAAGAGCTGGGAGAGCTCTTGAATGGGAGCATCCCCGGCGAAGTCAATTAAGAACTTTCTTCCTAGGCCGGGAAGGCCCTTAATGCGATCCAGAGCACCGTCAAAAATAATTTTACCTTTATCGATAATCATAATGCGATTACATAACTCCTCAATCTCTTTAAGATCGTGAGTGGTCATTATGATAGTTGTTTTGAAATCACGGTTAATAGCCTTAAGAAATCGGCGTACGCTATCCTTGCCAACAGCGTCGAGGCCGATGGTGGGTTCGTCCAAAAATAAGATTTTGGGTCCGTATATTAAACTAGCTGCTAAATCGCAGCGGATTCGTTGCCCTAGAGAGAGCTTTCTTACAGGTGTGTGTAGGAGTTCCCGAATCTCCAAGACCGCGCAGAGATCGTCTAAGCGCTTGTTAAAAGTTGCCTGGTCAACTTTATAGATTCTTCCGAGCAGCCTCAAGGATTCAATTACGGCGATATCCCACCAAAGTTGGGTTCGCTGACCAAAGACCACCCCAATAATGCCGGTATAGCGCCTGCGATCTTTAAAGGGATCGAAGCCACTTACTAAGATCGAACCGCTGGTTGGTTTGAGAATGCCGGTTAACATCTTTATGCTGGTTGACTTGCCTGCGCCATTT
>CAZVWV010000086.1:0-17069 GCA_964631745.1 uncultured Bdellovibrionales bacterium | reverse complement strand
GAATAGGCCTCGATCGCTAGTCGAATAGCTGAGTCTCTCTTTAACAGTTCAACGTCATAACGATGTTCAAGCAGATGTTCTACGGGAAGTTTCTTGCAAAATTTTTTATATTCAATATGTTAGTTTGCTTATTGACAGGTGCCATCCCTAACAGGCGATAATTCTAGAATATTTTCCTGTACATGTTGCTTCTTATCTCATTGGATAGGGATTTTGTTTGTTCGAGCACTTAACCTAAGCGCGGGTAGTTTAAAAGGCAGTTAGTAAGCGTTAGGGAACGAAGTGGCAGCTGAAAGGGATTGTTCGCGAGTTTTTTTGTAAGCTTATTCGAATCAGCACTTCGAATAGAGGCAGATGGCCGCTGCTTCTTGGATCTAGCACTCGGGCCCAGTTTTTTTGGTTTTGTATTTTGTTAGTTTAAGGAGAGACCTCATGGAAGTGACCGCTAGACTCAAAAGGGCAGTAAGCCTCCTAGGAGTCGCCGTTATCGCCGCCGCTATCTGCGCATGTTCATTAAATACTACAGCTAGACGGACCGATTCAGGGGTCGGAACTGCCGCTGATCTTCAGGGGCAGACTCAGGTGTCCGCTGCGGACATAAGTGGCGCACCGAGACTAATACCGGGGCTAATCTCCACTTCGCTCAATGAGTTTGGCTCTCCAAATTTAGGTGCGACTTTGGTTAGCGCCGCGCAGTTCGATCGTTTGGTGATTGCGTCGCAGGTTTCCCCCAACGATTGCAAGATAAGCACACTGAGTGAGCCTAACCGTCTGGTTCTGGATATCATGAGCCCCGAGACCCGCTTAAATCAGGTGTTTTCTACGGATAAATCGAATCTTGTTTCTCAGGTTAGAATCGGAGCTCATCCCGACAAGACCCGCATCGTGCTTGACCTTAAGGGGGATACGCTACCAGAGACGAGTCTTGATCCGATCGATGGGAAGCTGGTATTGACGTTGGCCAATAGTGGCCAGCTAAATGTGGCATTGAATGCGCCTATTGTTGGCGGCGCTGCCACGACTGATTTGGATAGAAATTTGGATGGAAACAGCGCCATGGCAGAGCTCTCAACTGAGAAGCTAGCCGAGGTCGAAGCTGCGCCCGCTCCCGCTATGCCTGAGTCTGAGAAGCCTGCGGTAGCCGTAGCAGCGGCCGATACCACTGCAATGGAGACCAAAACTATAGAGACCAAGCTGACCGGTATTAGCCTTGAGCCCGTCGTGGGCGGCAGCGCGGCCTTGATCGCCGAACTCAACCAGGAGACCAGCTTCAATCTTAAAAAGACGGCCCCCTCAGAGTATGTGCTCACCCTAAATCGCACAGCCCTTGATGAGAGAGCCGCCACAACAATTCTTGCCCCCCCAGGACAAAACGGCGCGCCGCGCATTCGCTCGGTTAGGCCGGTTGTTAAAGATAACGACGTGCAGCTCAGAATTTTTGCAGCGCCCGAAGTTAATTTGAGCGCCAGTCAAAGCGGCAACAAAATTTTAGTCTCCGCCAGCAGCATCGAGCCTTCATCTGATGGACGTGCACAGATGGCAGAAGAAAAAGCAGACGGAAAAACTGGCGCTTCAGAAGCCGCCGCCAGTCCTACGAAAGAAGGTGCTGTCACGGTGAGCGATAAAGTTGACGCCGCGCCCGACGGGGCAGTGGGCGATGAGCTGAGCGCCCTTCTTAGCGATACTCCCAAATATTCAGGCCGTTTAATTTCTTTGGACCTTCAAGACACCGATATCGATAATGCCCTTCGTATTATCGCGGAAGTTTCAAACTTAAACATCATCGCCAGCGAGGACGTGGCCGGAAAAGTAACCTTACGGTTGATTGATGTTCCTTGGGACCAGGCTCTAGATGTGATCTTAAAGACCAACAATTTAGACAAGGTCCAAGAGGGCAATGTTATTCGTATCGCTCCGGTCGATAAGTTAAAGCAGGAGCGTGAAGCCTTAAAGCAGGCGCAGCAGGCCGAAGAGGAACTTGAGCCGCTTTCAGTTCGGTACGTGCGTATCAGTTACGCTAAGGCTTCAGAATTAAAGCCCCTGGTCGAGTCAGTCATCACCGAGCGCGGAACGGTGGCTTACGATGAGCGCACTAATCAGCTAATTGTGAAGGACACACGCCGTGGCGTTAAGAACGTGGCGCAGTTGATCGGCAAAGTGGATTTAAGAACACCGCAGGTGTTATTAGAGACTCAGATTGTTGAGGCTCAGCGCAGTTTGGCGCGGGACCTTGGCTCGCAGCTTGGGTTTAAGATGGTGAGAGCACCAGAGTATGGAAATGCCACTGGGTATAATTTCCCTAACTCAATTAGCGTCGGCGGAAGTTTGGTGCCTGGAAAGAACACAGGCTCAAGTTTCCCGGCCGCAATCGGTGCCACCGGTGGCTCCGCTGTTGATATTCTTTTAGGCAGCGCGGATGGCACCATTGGTCTTGATACCCGCATTAGTGCGCTTGAGAACGAAGGGCGCATAAGAGTGGTTAGCAGGCCTTCAGTCGCAACTACCAATAACCGCAGCGCGGTAATTAAGAGCGTTGAGAAGGTTCGCGTGAAGATGCCAGACGGCGGCACCTCGGTTAACACTGCGCCTGGCTCGGGTAACGGCGGATCAAACTCAGCCACTGAAGTTATCGAGATCGGTATTACCCTAGAGGTGACTCCGCAGGCTTCTCCGGACTTCTATGTGCTACTTGATATTAAAGCCAAATCCAGCACCTTTGGCTCTCATGTTGTTGAGGGTATTCCTTCCGAAGTGGAAAGAAGCGCCAACTCAACTGTGTTAGTATCAAGCGGACAGACGTTTGCAATGGGTGGTATTTACAAGATTGCTGACAAAGATGCCGTGACGGGCGTGCCTTTCTTTAAAGACATTCCGTTTATTGGACATCTTTTCAGAAGAGCTAATGTTGATAACACAGATGAAGAGCTGATCTTTTTTGTGACCCCAAGAATTGTTGAGGGAAGCTTTGATGACGCCGCCATGAAGGCTGCTTCGTAAGATATTTGTTTAGGAGTCAGGATATGCGATCTTTTTTCAATACAGGTTTTAAGACACTCAGAACTTGCGCGTTAGGGGTTTTGGCTCTGATGCTGCTTAGTTGCGGCAGCGCTACCAATAATGACCAGGGCACATCGATTACGTTGCTGGGGTTCTTTGCGGAATTTCCGGATTCGGTGGATTGCAAACAGCTTCCAGCAGGGTCTCTTGGCGCTGCCGTGCCGATCGAGTTGGAAGTAGATGAGGCCAGCGGTACCGTCCCAGGCACGCGGACCATCGCTGGTATTCAGAATAACTTATCGCAACAGTTTTTCCGTACCGATCACGCTGTCATCACTTACCACATTGAAGGCGCTGACATTCAGCCTCCTTCAACGACAGCGCCCGTGTCCTTTTTTATTAGACCCGCTGCTGCTTCTGGAGCTACAGCCACAACTGCCTCTGATCCTTTCGACTCAAGTTTGCCGCCATCGTTTGCGGGAGACTCTTGTTCTATCGGGTTTGCGGAATTTTTTGTACTCCCGGCGGATATCCAGACCTGGATTAACTTCAACAAAACATCGCTACCGGAAGCGCCGTTTAACATGTACGCCACTGTATACTTCAGCGGCCTAACTTCAGCGGGTGATCGATATGATACTAACACTATGGTGTACACATTAATCATGACACCGAGTCCGATTATTGTGCCGACTGAAGCTCCTGCCCCAACTGGCGGCGATACTTTAGGTGATACGACCGGCACTACCGACGAAACTACTTTTTAATTAGGTTTTTTGAAATTTTGAAACTCTGGGGTGAAAGATATGTTTAAGAATGGGTCCAGAAAAATCGTTTTCTCAGGCTTGGCGGCTCTGACGCTGACTTTGGGTGGTTTTATGATTGGTTGCTCGGGTAACACCGATGGCGGCGATGCCACCGATACTTCCGGTTTAGGCGGCGAGTTTGTTGATTCTGATTCGGCCACTGGATATATCGAGCTCGATGTCGTCAACGAAGAGCTAAGCGTCTCTGACACCTCCGGCTTTAGAGTCTTTGTTAAGAACTCCTCCGGCGAAGGCGTTCCACAGATGCGGGTTTCCTGTGACACCGAAGCTGGCTTGGCGATTCTTGAGCCCACGACTGGCACTGAGTTGACGGATGAAAACGGACAGTTGTCTGGCGTGCTTGGATGTGAAGCTCCCGGTAGTTTAGAGATCGGTTGTAGACTTGCCCAGGGCGCGTACAAGAGGAAATTTGCCACGATTAAGTGTTCCGGGTCTGTTCCGGCTGGTTTTGATGGGTTTGCTGGCGCCACTGGCGGCGGACTTGGTGGCGGTGTTGTTACGAACGATAACGGCGCGGTTACGGTTACCGCTATTGATTTTGTGGATAGTGTAGCCGGTGATGGTACCCACGCAATTGACGTAATCCAGTCTCTGTGCGGTACAGACTGTGCCACCACGCCTGGCGAATGTACGGCCGAGCCCTTTACAGACACTTTCGTCCATATAAAATTACAGAACAACACTAACCAAAATCTTAATTGTTCGAGCTTGCGCTACTCCGTTCCCGAGGGCACTGGCGCTAGCACGTCGACTCTGAATTCAGGCTCGATAAGCTTTGTCGGTGTGGCTTCGCCTTTTGTGCCCCCAGGTGAAGAGGCCGAATTATATGCGCTCTTCATGGATGCCACTGTTGCTCCGAGTGGTTATGGCGTAACAGTAGTCGGTGGAAAGAAGTTTTACGCCACTGGCGCAGCCCCTTTGAATAGCGACTTCGGCTTTAGAAATGTAACCTTCCGCGTCTCGTGCTCGAACGAAGCAGGAGATGAGATTACGCTTACTTCAGCAGTTGGAATTAGCTTAGATAGCTTTGACCACTGCTAATCGCAATCGATTAGCTTAAGGCCTTAAATCTGATTCGGTGAACGAGCTAGAGATCCTTCAAAATGACGCCGGCAATCCGATCTTTGTGGATGTGGCAGAGTCGTACCGTAGTAACGGCGAGATGCGGGAAGCCCTCGACGTTTGCCTAAAGGGCCTCTCTGCCAACCCCAGCTGCCATCTGGGGCGGCTGGTGCTGGCGCGTGTGTTCTATGAACGTGGGGATCTTCCGTTTGCCGCTAGAGAGGTGAGAGAGCTCTGCTCGCAACTCCCAGAGATCGAATCTTTGCGTCGACTCTTTAAGAGCCTTGCGCCCGATGGGCAACATGAAGTCCCGCTTAGCGCTCAGATTAGTTCACAACCGGTGCCTGTCAAGGTCGAGCCTTCAGGCAACGACACTGTGGCCGAGGCCGAATTCGATCTAGATGAAATAGACATTCTAGAGGAAGATCTTAAGAATAAGTAAAAAGTCAATGATATTAGATTGTTAGCTAGGGAGCGCTAATTATAATGGCGCGCTTTCTAGAATATGTTTGGCGGCTGTGGCACAATTACTGGTCGAGAGAACTACATGGATTTAGAAGAAATAGAAAAGATACTTAAGTTACTTAGAGAACACGATGTGCGTGACTTCGAGCTCCAGCGCGAAGGCATGACACTAAAGCTGAGTCGTGGTGGGCACCTTGAGGTCGCTCCTCAACAGGTTGTGCGACAGGTTCAGATTGAACCGGCTGTTCCGTCAGTATTTCAAAATGGACAAACTAGTGCAGCCGCCCCGATTTCCCAGACGGCGTCTGTTCCCGTGCCGGTGATCGATCCGAACTTGGTGAAGGTTGAGTCTCCAATCGTTGGCACGTTTTATAGAAAGCCTTCGCCGGATGCGGATCCTTTTGTTAAAGAAGGCTCCCGCGTAACCAAAGGCGATACGCTTTGTATCATTGAGGCCATGAAGTTGATGAACGAAATCGAAGCGCCCGCCGGTGGTGTTGTAGAGAAAGTTATGCTTGGTGATGGAGAAGTTGTCGAGTTCGGTGAGGTCTTATTCTTGATTAACCCGAACGCATAATTAATGTCATGTCTTCTATAACCGAACCCCCTTTTAAAAAAGTTCTGATCGCCAACCGTGGCGAGATCGCTGTGCGATTGATTCGGGCCTGTCACGAATTGGGGATAAAAACAGTGGCGGTGCATTCTAAAGCTGACGTGGATGCCTTGCATGTGAAGCTCGCCTCAGAGAGCGTTTGTATCGGACCGGCACTCGCCAAGGAGAGTTATTTGAATATCGCCACAATTATGTCTGCGGCCATCGCTACCGGAGCCGACGCTATTCATCCTGGCTACGGATTTCTGAGTGAAAACGCGGCTTTTGCCGAGGTGTGCGGAAGCTGTGGCATAACTTTCATCGGTCCGAGCGTAAAGAACATGCGCGTCATGGGGGATAAAGCGCGCGCCCGTCGAGCGGCGGACAAAGCCGGGGTGCCTACAATTCCGGGTGACAGTAAAGGCTTTATGGAGGTGGGCGAGGCCTTGCAGGTGGCCGAGCGCGCTGGATTTCCGGTTCTGCTGAAAGCTTGCGCCGGTGGCGGCGGGCGCGGCATGAAGATCGTTAATTCATCGGAGGAGTTCTCATCTCTTTTCAGCACAGCTCAGCGCGAGGTCGAAGCTGCCTTTGGTGATGGGCATCTATTGGTTGAAAAATATCTCCCTAAAGTTCGTCACATAGAGGTACAGATCGCCGGGGACAAACATCAGAACTTAATTCATCTTGGTATTAGGGATTGCTCCATTCAACGGCGTTATCAGAAACTGATCGAAGAGGCGCCCTCTTGCGGGTTGCCAGCCGAACTTCAAAGCGCCATTCAAGACGCGGCCGTGGAAGTTGGCAAGTCCGTGAATTACAGCAGCGTCGGTACGGTTGAGTTTTTGGTGGATCTTGAGAATAGGTCTTTCTATTTCATAGAGATGAATACACGTTTGCAGGTGGAACACCCTGTAACAGAGATGGTCACTGATACTGATATTGTGAAAGAACAGATCCGAGTGGCTGCCGGGCAGCCGCTTTCAATGACCCAGGCTGATGTGAAAATTAGTGGGCATGCCATCGAGGTGCGCATTAACGCAGAGGATCCGCGTAGCCTGATACCGTCACCTGGCTTAGTCGACGCTTTCCATCCTCCTGGGGGGAACGGTGTGCGGGTTGATTCGGCTTTGTATACGGGCTACACCGTGCAGCCGTACTATGACTCACTTATCGCCAAGCTTATCTGCCGCGCCAAAACTCGAGATGAATGCATAACCAAGGTATTGGTAGCCTTGGACGAGTTCTTGGTGCGTGGCATTAACACCAATATTGAGCTTCATCGTAGAATATTGAATCATCCGGACTTCCGATCTGGTGACTTCTATACTAAGTTCTTAGAGCACCACAACTTATTTGAGGATGATTCATGTTCAGCAAAAGCCGTAAATTCCTAAGAGCTCTTCTGATTTCAGCCCTGGCTTTTGGGCCCGCTCTTTCAGCGCCACCATTATCTTACGGTGAGGGGGAGGGTTTAAAGCCGCATATTGATATCTCGGGAGCGGAATACGATTTTGGGCACGTGACCGCCGGAACCAAAGTTCAGCACGATTTCGTGGTGAAAAACACCGGCACTGCGCCCTTGGATATTCAACGTGTGGTGGCCGCTTGCGGATGTACCGCCACCAGTACGCGTTCTAATTCGGTGGCGCCCGGGGCCAGCACGGTGGTGAAGGCCGAATTTGATACGACCGGTTTTTCCGGTGAGAAGTTCAAAGCTATCACAGTGTATTCAAACGACCCCGATCAACCCTCCGTTTCTTTAGCCTTGAAAGGCACGGTCGAGTCCGATGTTAAAGTTTCCCCGCGTAATGTTATTTTTAGCGAGGTAGTGCGCGAACAGGAAGTGCCCACATCTCAAGAGATTTCGGTGGATGTGCGCGAGGGCTCAGATGTTAGTATCTCCGGGGTTAAGACTTTTTCAAAATATTTGCATATAAAAGAGCTTGAAAGTGGTGCAAAGCATAGGCGTTTTTCGGTTTCCATCGATCCGCAGGCGCCGCTGGGTGAGCTGCGTGAACGTGTCATCATCTCTTTGTTGGGGAAAACCGCGCAACAGAGCATTAATGTGCCCATATTTGCGGCGGTAAAAGGACGTATCCGGGTTTCGCCTGCGACGGTTTCCTTTGGCGTGATTGAGGGTAAAGAGACTATAGTGCGCTCAATTAAGCTCGAGAACTTAAGTAAAAATATCTTAAAATTAGGTGAGATCGAATCGGATAACCCGGCGCTCAAGACCATCGTAAAACCCATTAAAGAGGGGAAGATCTATGTGGTTGAGTTGGCTCTTAACCCCGCCTTGGTCGAAAAAGATTTAAGGGCCTCTATTAATATCCCTACGAATATTCCAGAAGAGAAACTTCTTGTTAGCGTGTATGGGGTTTTACCACCTAAACTTTAACCGTTTCGGTTCGCCGCGCAGATTTGCGAAGATGATTCTCGCGATCTTGCTCTGCGCCTTGCCTCTTACGGGAGTATCTGCCCAAGCGGAGAAAACAAAAATCGGCGAGATCGAGTTCGCTGTCGAGAAGCTCGTTCCGGTCGATAACGAAAACGTAAAGGTCACTCTCTTTGGCGAGACCCGTATCGTGGCTAAGAGAGAGCTAGCTCACTACGTGCTGGGTAGATATCTCAGTAGCTCCGAAAGCGCTAAACGTTTCACCTTTTCAGATCTGAAAAAACTCTTATTTTATTTACAATCGGTGAAAGATGTCGAGTCGGCAGGCATTGCTTTGGTTGCGTTGATTGAAAGGTATCCTGAAAATGACGAGCTGCCTGGGGTGATTGATGCGCTAGTTAGCGCCGACCCTGTGCAAGCGGCGCTTTTATTTAAAAGCGTAGTCACTAACTTGTATGCGCTGGCCCAAAACAAGAAAGGTTTAGCCGAGGTGCTTTATCACCTGGTGATTTTTGACCCTGAGTGGACGCGTGGTCAAGCCTTGTCAGTAGTGTATCGTGTGGCCAGCGAGCTGCATGCTGTGGTTGAAGCCCAGTTTAAGAGCATGCTTTTGCGACACAGCTTGGAGGATATTAAGAAACTTTCAAACGCCTTCGAATCGGTGTGGGGAAGCGCCGACCCGCTTGTCTCACGCATGAAACTGGTGTTGCTCAGGGTCTCTGAGCTTCAAAAACTGATTAAGTATGACGAAGTTGGGTCTATTTTGCCCGGACTGGAGGCGCGCATGCGTGATCCGGAGCTATCACCGCTATTGAGTGGTATCGTGGTGGAGCTCATTCATCAACGCGCGAGTTCGATGATTGATGCCGGTGGAAACGAAAGCGCTCTGAAGTTGTTGGCGCAGGTGACTGCCGAAAAGCGCACTCCCACAACGCATAAATTGACGCTTAGAGCCTTGCAGGGAATATCAAATGGGAGCCCCGCTCTCTTTGCCTTCGATCCGGATGTTTTCAATTTTATCAAGATTTTAGCTTCCAACGATTCTGAAATTCAGATGGCCTTGGTGCAAAGTTTACAAGAAACCGCGGCGGCTCTTATCGCTCAAGGTAATTTTGCCAAGTCGGAAGAGCTTTTGCCCAAGCTGATAGAGGTAATTCCAGAACCAAGCCAATTAATCGATGGAGTTCGCTATGCGCAAGCGGCTGCATACGCCTCGCATGGTCTAAGGCAACGCTTTGAAGATAAGGTCAGCACAATCGGGAGCGCTCTGCCGTTGTTGTATCGTCTAAAATTAATTGTTTGGCGCGTTCGGTCCGATCAACTTTTGTTTATAGCAACCGGTTCCGCTTTTATTATCTTCTTTGGATGGTTGGGTGTGTACGCTAACCGCAGGCGCCAAGAGAGCCAAAAGAAATCGCGCTCTGTGAATCCCGAAAGTTCGGACGACAGTGCCTTCGCAAAGCTTAGCGTAGCGGGAGAGCTCTCGCCCAAACGTAACGAGTACGAACGCTGCTTACAGGCGCTAAGCCTCACTCCAAAGGCTAGCTTGCAAGAGATCAAAGCTGCATATCGCAATTTGGTGAAAGAGTTTCACCCTGACAGGCAAAAGACAGAATCTGCGGAAGCTTCGGACGAGTTCATTCGACTAACTCAGGTATACGATCGTGCGCTCTCGCTTCGTAAGGAATTAGAGTTGTCCTAGAGAGAGATTAATTGAACCACGAAGGCTCGAAGTCACAAAGGGGCACTAAGTCAATGGATGCAGCGCTTGATGCCGTGTTTCATTAGCGGAACATTAAAGTTTAGTAAGAAGCCCAAGTGTTTCTGAGTCAAACGAAGATAGCTTAGTAATTGAGCTTGATGCACCGGGAGGATTTGTTCGACGGCCTTGAGTTCGACGATTACCAAGTCATTGATGAGCAGATCGAGCCGCAAGGCATTTTCTATTCTTAAGTCATTGAAGACAATTGGTACGCTTACTTCTCTAGCTACAATAAGTCCGCGCTTTCTTAACTCATGGGCAAGGCAGGTTTGATATACACTTTCAAGTAAACCGGGACCTAAAGCGCCGTGAACCTTAATAGCGGAATCGACTATTTGCTGTGCTGTCTTTTCTGTAGAGCCGTCAAGAGTCACTTGGTGCCCCTTAGAGTCTTAGAGTCTTGGTGGTGAAAAGAAAATTTCAAACCGCCAACCGCACCGTTAGTTTCCTTCGATTTGCGCAACACTAGGATTATAACCCAACTGCTCTACGCCGCAGATTTGACTCCCGCAGTGCCCGCCATGGCTTTTGCGATATGACTGTGCGGTTACGTATCTGTGGAACTTCTCTCTCTGACCTGACCCGTTCTTGCAGCTCCGTTGGCAGTTCGGAAAACGTCTGCCCCTGAATGAGCATCTGAAACAGTTCGGGCCCCATCCCGTGGGCGCTAGAGCTTCGAAGCATGGCGCTTGCCTTGTGAATATACGCCAAACGAATCTCAGGCTGGTGCGCTAAATACTCGTTGGCCCACAACAAGCCCCAGATCGGCCGGCCCGAGCTAATCAATTTTGCGATGTGGTGAAGGATTTTGGGAGTTACTGCATGCGCCATGCGGTTAGTAAATACAAGCTTGATGCCAAGAGGGCCGGTTGGTTAAGCTATTGATATTCCGAGATAAATTTCGCGAGAGGATGGCCTTGCTGGGGCAATTTGCTACAATCGCTGGGGCAAATTGCCTCAGACCGGCCGCACTGTTACATCCCCAAGATTTTTGACTATACTGTCTAGCTGGTAGTCGCTGTGCCGTGCGAGAGATGCCGCCAACCCGGCCAGGCCCGGAAGGGAGCAACCGTAACGGATTATTTTCTGTGATACGACACGCGGCTGCCACTTTTTATACAAATGTGATTTATGTCGTATCTCGTTCTAGCGCGTAAATACCGCCCACAAGATTTTAGCTCCGTGACCGGACAGGAGCATGTCACGCGCACTCTCTCAAACGCGATTGCGCGAGGACGTATTTCGCACGCTTATCTCTTTGCTGGGCCGCGCGGTGTCGGCAAAACTTCGATCGCCAGAATATTTTCGAAAGCTCTGAACTGCGAGAAAGGGCCGACAGCTAAGCCTTGCCTTAAATGTGTAAACTGTGTCGAGATTGCTCAGGGCAACAGCATGGCTGTGCGCGAGATAGACGGTGCTTCCCATAATAGCGTTGAAAATGTGCGTGAACTGATAGACTCATTCAGATCTCTGCCATCGCCTGGTTCGCGTTATAAGATATACATTATCGACGAGGTGCATATGTTAAGCACCGCGGCTTTTAATGCTTTATTGAAGAGTTTAGAAGAACCTCCGCCGCACACGGTTTTTATGCTGGCCACAACCGAAGCGCATAAAATTCCGGAGACGGTGCTTTCAAGGTGTCAGCGCCATGATTTAAGAGCTATCGCTAATCACGATATCGAAGCGCGCCTTGCCGAGGTGTGCAAATCTGAAAAGGTCGAGATAGATCCGGAAGCGCTGCGTATGATCGCGCGCTACTCTGATGGCTCCATGCGGGATAGTCAGTCGATTCTTGATCGGGTGCACGCCTTTTGCGATGGGAAGATAAGCGCGGCAGAAGTCGGTGTGATGTTGGGCTCTGTCGAGCGGAAGATCCTTTTTGAGCTATCAGCTTCGATTTTTGCACACGATAGCCAAAGAGCGCTCGAAATTTTGGCTAACGCCTTTAAAGGTGGACTTGATATTGGCTTGTTTTTGCGAGAGCTAGTGGTCCATTTTAGAGAGCTGCTGATCGCGCGCTTTGGGGCCGAAAACAGCTTGGCCAAAATGGGCTTAGCCCCTGACGATGTTACCGAGCTCAAGCGCCAAGCAAGTACGCCAAGCTCTGAGGATCTTCAGGATTTGGTACAGTTGGTTAGAGAAGGCGCGGATATGGCGCTTCGAAGCACCTATCCAAAGTACGCGCTTGAGGCCTTGGTCGTGCGACTGGCTCTTCGAGAGAGCGTCAAGGACTTAGCCACTTTGATTCAAGAGCTGGGACAAGGTGAACAGGGACCAGGTGTGGGGGGCGCGGTGAGATCGGCTCAAGCTCCGAGAGTGGCAACTGCGGCGGCCAGCAACGCTTCACGGAGTAATTCCGTTGCTAGTCCGACTGCAGCAGTAGCCAAGACCAAATCTAAATCAGAGAATCTTGATTGGGGCAGTTTCGTCCGTTTTGTCTCCGATAAGAAAGGCAAGATGATGGGCGAGCAGTTGAAACGGTTCGGAATTACTAATTTTAGTGATGGCGAATTAGTAGCGCACGGACCAGCTTTCTGCGTGCAATATTTTAGCGGTGAGCCCAATAAAGAGAACTTGAAGCAAGCATTAAGTGAATTTTCGGGGATTCCAACTTGGGTTGTACATCTTACCGGTGCAGAGGGGCAGATTGATCCGGCTCCTGGAAGTTTGGCGCATGAAGAGAAGGCTATCTTTCATCGGGAAAAGGAAGCGCAGCAGTATAGCGTTGAGGATCACCCCACCTTAAAGAATTTACAAAAAGTATTTCCTGGAAGTAAGATTGATAACATAGTTACAAAGGAGTAAGGAATAATTATGTCAAAGGGATTCTCAGGTGTACCCGGCAATATGCAAGGGCTGATTAAGCAAGCTCAGAAGATGCAAACTGAACTGCAGAAAGTTCATCAGGGCGCGGCCCAGATCTATGCTGAAGGTAGCGCTGGTGGCGGCATGGTAAAAGTTACAGCGAGCGCAGAAAATCAAATTACGGCGGTGGTGATAGAGAAGCAGGTGGTTGATCCCGAGGGAGTCGAGATGCTTCAGGATCTTATCCAGGCAGCGTGTAACGAAGCTTTGAAAAAAGCACAGGAAGCGCTCAAAGGCGAGTTCTCAAAGGTAACCGGCGGAGCTTCGATTCCTGGATTGTTTTAGGCAGGGGACGTAAGCTTGCATGTTTAGTTTTCCGCCAAAAATGCAAAAGTTAATTCGGGAGCTGTCAAAACTCCCGTCGGTTGGCGAAAAATCGGCCACGAGGTTGGCTTATTTTCTCGTGAACGGGGATAAGGGCAACGCCAAGGTCTTGGCGGACAGTATCTGTGAGGCTGTTAATTCATTAATGATGTGCGAGAAGTGTTTCTTTCTGAGCGAGAACAAACTTTGCGCGGTTTGTGCCAGCGGCTCACGCGAGGCGGGGCTCATCTGCGTGGTCGAGAAACCGATGGATCTGGTGGCGATCGAACGGTTAAGCGAGTTTCGAGGGCTCTATCATGTCTTGCACGGGCTCTGGGCTCCGCTAAAAGGACAGGGGCCTGAGAATATGAAGTCCAAAGAGCTGTTAGAGCGAATCAAGGGTGGGGAGGTCCGCGAAGTGATATTAGCCCTAAGTTCAACGGTGGAAGGCGATGCCACAGCGCTATATTTATCCCGGTTAATTCAAGACCTAGGGGTTAAAACCTCACGCCTAGCCCAAGGCATGCCGCGCGGCGGCGAGCTAGAATATGCCGACGATTTCACCCTTTCCAGGGCCTTCCAGGGCCGCATAACCCTTTAACCTCGCTACGATTCAACTGCTCTTTCTAGGTTTAACCTGCAGCTTCTTGACATATTTCCCCAGTCGTTCGAACATTTACCCTCGAAACTAATAGCTTTGAAAGTCTTCCCCGGTAGCTCAGTTGGTAGAGCAGGTGGCTGTTAACCACCGTGTCGCTGGTTCGAGCCCGGCCCGGGGAGCCAGTTGGTAGAAGTGAAGTTTCGCGCCGGGCTCGAACCAGCGAGCCGAGCGGCTAAGCGCACCCGGGGAGCCAGTTGGTAGAAGAAGGTTTGGGAGCGCCGACGACTCGTCGGCCGATGCTACGAGCCACCGCCGCTTTTCGGGCCGAATGGCAGCACTAAAATAACAACAGGGATCACTCCGCCTGGCAAGTTGTCCCTCAATTGAGCAACAGCATGGCAAAACTTTATTTCCGCTACGGCACAGTCGGCAGCGCCAAGACGCTAAATCTTCTAGCCGTGGCCCACAACTACAGGCAGCAAGGTAAAAAAGTAGTCCTAATTAAGCCCCAGTTGGACACACGCTTCGGCGAGCGGCTAATTAAATCCCGAGCAGGCCTCGAACAATCCGCCGATATCCTAGTAAGCTCGGAATCCATAATTGATCGAAAAAAGTTAGAAGGCGCAAGTTGTATCTTACTTGATGAGGCCCAATTCCTAAGCCCGCCTGTTATCGAGCAGCTTAGAGAGATCTCCTCCGAAATGAACATCCCCGTAATATGTTACGGGCTGCGACAGGATTTCCGCACCCATCTCTTCGAAGGATCTCGCAGATTGTTGGAGCTGGCTGACACGATCGAGGAGATAAAAACCACTTGCGCATTCTGTAACAAAAAGGCGATCTATAACTTAAAGCATGTCGATGGCATCGCGACAGTCGATGGACCCTCCATCGAACTTGGTGCCGAAGAAAAATACTTTCCGGCATGTTGTGGATGCTACCGCAACGAGCTGCAACGCGCGCGTGAGTTGCGGCAGGGGTTCGATACTCCATTTGACAATAGAGTGGTGGGATTTTAAGAGTCGCTAATAATTCGTAACGTGCTTAACTAATGAATTTAATTTAACGAATGAAACTGCCTAATATCGTTCACATTAGAATCGCAGTAGTAAGTGCTATGTTTATTGCTGCGTTGGGATGCGGAGGAGGCAGTGGCGGTGATGGCAATGGCATAACTACTCAAGCGCTCTCAAAAAATGCTTGCTCGGACCTAGGCCTCTCAGCCATTAATCCCTTAATCTTAGACGGCACTGCCTGCACGGGACTCTCACAGAGTCCTGTAGTGCGAGTGCTGCTACAGGATCAAGGTGGTAAGACCGAGGCGCTTTGCACAGGCACCATGCTTACGACTACCAAGGTCATCACCGCCGGTCATTGTTTTGTTTCGCATCCCGCGCAGGTGAAGATCGGATATGGAGACAGCTCTAATTTGCAGACCGTATTGGTTTCCCGTGTGAATATCCATCCGCACTTTGAGCTTAAATCGACGGAGATCGAGAACGACGTGGCTATTCTTACATTAGTCAGCGCCGCGCCGCTTCCAACGCTACCGATAGTACTGAGTAAAGTTACGGAAGCTGGAAATATCGCCTCCATTTTTGGGTACGGCACCGATGCCAGTAGTCTTTTGGATGGTGCGGTCTTGCGCAGCGGACAGGTTGAAATTAGCTCTGTCTCCGAGAGTACCGTCAACTCTGTTTACGATGGAAACGGCAGTAACACCTGTCAGGGGGACTCCGGCGGCCCGTTGTTACGGCGTGCTAAGCAAAAATTCGGAATCATTGGTCTTACCTCTACGGGTACGCGGAACGATTGCCAGATCGGCGATTTAACGACTTACACTAATTTGCAATCTCAACACATCTTAGATTTTATCATGAGCGTCGCTCCTGAAACGGGGCTTTTGTAACCCCGATGAATCTTTTTAAAACAATCCAGGAGCTGCGCATGGCGCTCTATCTCCAGCCAATACGAGACAAGTCTTTGGCTCTGGTTAGATTCAATTAAATCTAAAAATTTTGGCGTTGCCAGTTAGACCAGTAAATAGAATAATCTGAATAGCGAGAAAAGGTTCTTCGTCGCAAAGCACAGACCATTATTCAAGGAATTAAGTTATGGCAGCTAAGAATAAACTAAAAATAATCTGTAACGAGATTGATGCTCTCGAACCCGCTTCAAGAATGGATATATTGGAACATCTTATAAATTCTTTAAAGCTCGATCTAAACAAGGCCGCGTTTGCTAAGACTCGCCGTATTTCTGAACTTAAAGGCGTTGGAGCAGAAATTTGGAAAAATTTGGATGTAGAGAGCTACCTTAAAAAGGAGCGCAGTGAGTGGAGATCCTAAAAGCTCTTGAGGGTAAACTGATTTGTGTTGATACAGCCCCCTTCATCTATTTTATTGAAAATAATCGTAGATATTCTAAGTTTTTAAGTAAATTTTTTTCGAATGTAGACGAAGGTTACTTACGGATTGTCACTTCATCGATAACTTTGCTCGAAGTGCTTGTTCATCCATATCGGAATAAGCGATTAGATCTGATTGGCAGTATGAAGACACCTTAACTGGTTCGGTAGGTGTTCACTTAATTCCTATAGACGCTGAGATAGCAAAAGAAGCAGCCGAACTTCGCGCGAACTATAACCTAATGACTCCAGATGCAATTCAGTTGGCAGTAGCTCAGCATGTGGCGGCAGATAGTTTCCTTACAAACGATCGAGGTTTTGCTAAAATCAAAGCACCTAAAGTTTTGATTCTTGATGATATTGTTTGATACTAAAGTGCATCAAGCGCGCTTGATGAGTTTTAAAACTAATTGTCTCGACCAGTGGTTGGACTTTTACTCAGAGCCCCTGAGAGCAAACTGCGCGATTTGAAATACGTTTTCAAATTGGCTAATGCCCTTCAAACGCCGATGGAAATTATCTTTGCGGACATTAACTATCATGCAAAATCAATAATCCTAGAAAGAGCAGTTGAATCGTAGCGCGGTGGCGGAGGTGGCTGAAGATCTTGAAGTTTTCGACGGAATTGGCACGGAACCCTAGCACCGCTAGGGTGAGTCATGCGTGTCCGGTAGAAAGGTGGCGGTGATGCCGTAAATTCTTGATTTAAAAAGGGAAAACAGGAATTTGTAGTTTTCGCGATTTGAATTTAACCACGGAGAACACGGAGGTCACGGAGAGAGAAATTCTC
>CAZVWV010000085.1:0-17108 GCA_964631745.1 uncultured Bdellovibrionales bacterium | reverse complement strand
TACCGCGTTATAACTAACTGATCTCACCCCACTTTATCACCCCCTGAACGGTTACGGGTTTTTTGTGATATGGGCGCCCCCAAGTGGCCGGCCAGGCCGGTCTCTTGGGGGTCTGTTTGAGATATGTCGCAAAGTCTACTTCACATCCAAGAGCTCAACTTCAAATACAAGATTAGCATTTGGTGGAATCGCTCCGCCTGCACCGCGAGCTCCGTATCCCAGCGCGCTTGGGATCATAAGGACGCGTTTGCCGCCCACTTTCATTCCGACGCAACCCTCATCCCAGCCCTTTATCACCATCCCGGCACCAAGCGGAAATGAGAACGGCTGGCCGTGATCTTTGGAGCTATCAAACTTAGCGCCCCTCTCCCACTTCTCCCCGGTTGCAAGCCAACCGGTATAATGCACCGAGATGGTTTTACCGCTGGTAGCCTCGGCGCCGCTCCCTACTTGCAGATCTTCATACTGCAGGCCGGACGGAAGTTTTACCGGTTTTCCAGAGGCCAAGACGGAAGATGCTGTGAATAATGAGAGGATAAAGACAAATAGTTTTTTCATAGTTCTCCGTAAGGTTAATAAAATTGAGGGCTAATTTAACTTGAGGGGTGGATTTAGGCCAGTGGGGCTTGTGAATGATGTTTACGTGCCTTTACAGCGTCGGTAGGAGTTGCGGCAAGAGCTCATTGCAAAACTTTAAAAATGGGATAACCCTAATCTTGCTTTCGGGCTGGTAGTCTTTCTGACCGCGATGCACCTGGAAGAAGAACGGTATGGAGGTGCGTTCTTTAAAATACTTCAGATGCGGAGATAGCGCACGCTCGCCAGTTTTACACTCGACTGCGAATAAGGGTTTCTTATTCTTAAGCACCACAAAATCTATCTCTCTTTTCTGACTATCTCTCAAAAAGCGTAGTTCCATCAGATCGCCTTGCGAGTCTTCAAGAAAATGGCAGCTTTGCAATAGTTGACTCGCCACCAAGTTTTCGAATTTAGCACCGTCTGATTCCACACTACTCCAGTCCCATAAGTAAAGTTTCTTTTCTTTCTTCACGGCTCTAATTTTTGGTGCACCAAAAGGTGGAATT
The DNA here is from genome assembly GCA_964631745.1 of uncultured Bdellovibrionales bacterium. Lineage (GTDB taxonomy): Bacteria > Bdellovibrionota_C > UBA2361 > UBA2361 > JBGSMV01 > CAZVWV01. The sequence goes on along the minus strand of CAZVWV010000085.1, from coordinate 16,023 downwards.
CGGAAGCAGTAATAGATCTGCTCTAATATGCGTACCCAACTTTCTACAGTTCTGTGATTCACAGAGAGATCTTCAGCTAGCGAGTTGATTGACAAGATCGAGCCGACCCTATTTGGTAAGGTTTCCGCCAATAGTTCAAGGGTTGAATACTCTCTAAGATTTTCCAAATTTCGAATGTCGTCATTTACAAGCCGGTACAAACGTTCGCGTTGCCACAGTTTTAGTTCGACATCATCTCCCAAATAGTATGGCTCGGGAAATCCGCCAAAATGTAAGAGATGATCAAGGTCAGAGGTCGATTGAAGTTTTAACTCCCTTGCTGATAAAGGATGTAGTCTCAAGTATCGATAACGTCCAAGTAAGGAGTCTCCTCCCCGTCGATAGTGGTCGAGTCTGGCAGACCCGGTTACGATGAACTTTTGAAAATCTTTTCGTTTATCATAAAAGCCCTTGATTAGCCCCCTCCAGTTCTTGAATTTGTGAATTTCATCGATTAGCACGATTTCATTTGAGGGCAGCTCACCTTTTCTAAGGAGGGAGCGCGAAGAGATATCATCCCAATTCAGATAGGCTGGGTTGCTCACAACCGGCGGGTCGAGGAAGCCAAGTGCCAGGGTGGTCTTTCCAACCTGACGTGGGCCGCCTAAAAACACCATGCGGCGTTCCAAAAATCTTTTAATTATGGGTTGCAAGTAACGTATGGGGTCCATATGACTAAATTGTAGTATACTACAAACGATGCGTTAGTAATTTGTAGTTTACTGCAAATTAGTGACAATGGCAAGATGGTCTAATTACGCACAGCGGCCCAAATATTCAGCTCCTCCGGCACCAGCACCTCTTACAGATAGGCATCCTCTTTCATAAGATACCCTTTCACATAGTCGGCCACACCGTCTTCTAGTTTTGTGAAGGTTTTCTTGTAACCGGCTTTCTTTATCTTCTGCATGGGCGCTTCGGTTAAGTATTGGTACTGATTTCTGAGATCTTCTGGCATCTCTATGTATTCTATTTTGGGTTTCTTGCCCATGCTCTTAAAGACGGCCTGGGCTAAGTCGTTCCAGGTGCGCGCTGTGCCTGAGCCTAGGTTGAATATTCCGTTGACCTTGCGGTTTTTGAGCAACCACCAGATAACATCTTGGCAGTCTTTCACATAAACAAAGTCTCGTTTCTGTTGGCCGTGCTTATACTCTTTGCGGTAGGATTTAAAGAGCTTAATGCTGCCGCTTTCGTTTACTTGCAAGAAGGCCTTGTGCACCACGCTTCGCATGTCGGCTTTGTGGTATTCGTTGGGGCCGTAAACGTTGAAGAATTTTAGGCCGCAAATTTCTGACAAAAACCCTAATTCTGAGGCTTTGTAGTCAAAGAGTTGTTTTGAGTAGCCGTAGCGGTTGAGAGGTTTCAATTTGGAGATTAGTTTGTGGTCGTCTGAGTAGCCCTCGGAGCCGTCGCCGTAGGTGGCGGCGCTGCTGGCATAGATGAAACGAATCCCGTGTTCAATGGCGTAACCTGCGAGGCTACTTGTATAGGCTGTGTTTGTTTCGTTTAGGTAATCGAAATCATTTTCGCTGGTCGATGAGCAAGCGCCCATGTGGATGATAGCCTGGATATCGTCAGAGATATTTCCGGCCAAAAGCTCGCCGATGAAAGCGCTCTTGTGCATGTACTCGTAAAAATGGAGCTTGGTTAGGTTTCTCCACTTTTCTGATGTGCCGATTTCATCGACTAATAAGATCTCTTTAATGCCCTCGGCATTTAAGCGGGAAACAATGGCACTACCTATGAATCCTGCTGCGCCTGTGACTATATACATGGGTCCTCTTTGTCGATTTTCTTAGCTATGCCTTGCAATTCTAGGAGGAATTCACCCAGCTGTCTAAAGGTTATCTAAGGTGTGAGGTCGCAACAGGCAACCTCTTGATTATATTAAATTTCGCCGGGGCAGCTCGCTCCCGAGTAACCGAATTTGGAGCTCAAGTTCCAAAGTACTTTAGTCGTTAGCTAGATAAACCAGAAGCTTCGGAAGCTGGGGATTAGTGATTTGAGGGGAACTCTTATGGCATGGCAAGGGGAAGTACCGGCGAACTTTGGAAATATTGGTTCGCTCTCTCTTAATAAACCGCTCACAATTCTTAACCCGCCAACGCCAATTTGCGTGAACGTGCATGACTCAATTGCCGCAGCCATTGGGGTGCTTCAGGAACATCATATCGGTTGCGCGTTAGTGGTCGATGATGATGGGAGCTTAGTCGGCATTTATAGCGAACGCGACATCGTGCAGAAATGGGTCCATTCCGACCTCGACGCGGATGCTACGACGGTGGAAGAGATCATGACCGCCAATCCCGCCTCGCTTCCAACTTCGGGAACCGTGGCCGCAGCTCTCTATACTATGTCAAAGGGCGGATTCCGGCATTTACCGATCGTAGATGAGGACTCTAAACCAGTTGGGATTCTCTCGATAAAAGACGTGATGGACTTTATCGCCATGGAATTCATGCGCAATTTGTTTGTTTAAGACGCGGTTGGAGAGATGTCGAACGAAAAATTCGATGCAATGTCGATAGATACCGAGATGCAGAGCCGCATCCGGTTAAAGCAAGCTACCAATAGCGTGCCAACCTTTGGAAAGTTTTATCAATCTGGCTCCCTGGATGAAGCCTTAAAGAAACTTTCGGGACCGGAACGATGTGATGTTGTTTTCGTCTCCGACCGTATGGGAACCGAAGGGTTGCCCGCCTTTATTAAGAGCGCAAAGCAAGCCCCGGCTGGTCAAGACGCAGCCTATGTCATGATCGTAAAGGCCGGAGATGAGATGGCAAGCATGATAGCCCAGAGCGTGCTTTTAGGAGTCGATGGATTTTTGTGCGAACCTTACTCGGTGGACTCATTGACCGAGATTACTCGCTTGGCGTCTAAAGTCAGGAAGGAACGCAGCGAGGCTCGCGAAGAGGCGGCCGTGCGATTCTTAATGGGCCAGATCTCAGAGCAGATATCGATTGTGGCGCAGCTAAAATCTATGAAGATGAATGCGGCGCGCGAGACTCGAAAATTGCAAGAGATGTGTCAAATCTTTACTACCTTGGATGAGGAAGCAAAGCAGCGTTATCAACGTATAGCCGTCGACGTTTTTGAGAATGCGCCCTTGCCTAAGCCCTTAATAAAGAAAAACTATGGCGGCGCAAGCTCACGGGTTAAAGCAAGGCTTGAGAAAAAAGTCTTGGATTCGTTATCAACCGAAGCCCCTCAAAAAACCTCAAGCAGTGACGTTCAAGGATAATGCCGCTACAATCATGGGCTCCAAATTTTCAGCTTGGCTTATGGCCTGTCGCGCGTTTGCCCTGATTGCCTCGCGTAGGCTGGCAGCCACGGTGGCGGCATCTGACGAACTTGAGATCGTACTTGACGCATCCAGAAAGGCAAGTCCGGTGGCTCGCGCAAGTTCCAAGTTCTTACTAACTACATCTGTGGCAGTATTTAGGGCTGACAAGTTCTCTTTAATCTGAGCTTTAAGCGCTTTTAAATCAACATTCATGCGCACGGCGTTGGCGCGTGAGCGAATATTCGCATCCAAGGCAAATAGCGAACTGAACTCCTTGGACATGCGCTCAAAACGTTGTCCGGATGCACGCGTATTGGCCGTGATGCGGTAAAATTCTGTGTCTGTGTCGTTTGAAAGAGAGGGGATTGCGCCGAGCATGCCGAATTCAGGCTGCCCGGCAATGTTGTAGGCTATGCTCAGGGAAGAGATGGTGTCGGTAGGCTGAAGGCTTAGGGTGTAGGCTGCAGTTGTGTCGCTTGCGGAATAGAGCGATACTTGGCGACTTCCTGAAACATCGGAATCTACTACGAAATAGCCGGAATTCCCATCGCTTGCTTGAACCGCTTGTAGATGTTGGACGTCATCCAGAGAGCCCGTTACGGCAGTTTCATCACTCGTACCTTCGGGATGAATGTGAATCTTGCCATCGCTACTATCGTAGAAAACTAACTTATCGTTATCAATAAATTGAAAAGAATCAAGCGTCGTTGCTCTCGCTCCGGTGTGAGCATCAAAGATTGTTACATAGGTACCCCCTGCTCCATTAAATTTATTATATGCGAAATGAGAAGCGTCATCACTCATCTTAAGTGAGTCGAAGGAATTGACTGGATCTCCCATGGAATAATCGTAAAAGGTACGATCTCTCTCGGTTACAGTATTAGTTCCACCAGTCGTCGAAAATGATGCCGCACTCTGCGACATCACTTTGTATGTTCTGAGTCCCGAGCCGGCATCGGACTCGCGCTGTATGTAACTTATAGTGGCGTTATCGGCTGAGATCTGAAAATCCGAGACATTTTCATAAGTGCCGCCCGGATCCGGGTCAAAATCATCGAACCTGTGCACCAATTCCCCGGAGCTATTCATTAAGTATGCTACATATTCATTGGTTGGATTGGCACCAAAATCTTGATTAGTCGCTATCAAGGTATATCCGGAATTTTCGTTGACCGCCAATGTATCGAAAGGAGCTGTCAACATGCCGGCTCTTAAGCTAGAGAGCGTGCCGTTGGCGCTTTTAAGAAATATCGAATCAAAGCCCGGGTTTTGATTTAGTATATTATCGTTATCTATGAAGACGTTTGTGCCGGTGCAAACTTGTGCGGTGCCCGAAACTGCCGAGTCGCTAAGTTTTTGAATATTGTAGCTGACCGTCGAGGCGGGCCCGTGAAATGCCGAGGCAGGAACAATCACCGGCCGTTTGCCCTTTATATATTCGCTGGCTAAGGCATCATCTTTTGCCGGTATTATAAACCTTGAAAAAACATCCGCAATCGAATCAGAAGTTTCGCGGTCTAGGCCGACAGCTTGAAAAATTCCCGAAAGCCCCTCGACTGTTAAAAACTCCTTGGAGCTAACTTTGGCATTCTCCAGAGTCTTTCGAAAAGTAGTGGCGAGTTTTCTGAACTCTCGATCGATGGAGGCCCTGCCGGCTGAACCTACGCCCGATCTGCTGGCCCGATCGGTGAGCAGTATCATTTTGTCGGTGACGTCCCCTAGTTTTTCCAGCACTGCTTTGGCTACGTTTACCACCGATACGGTCGAATTGAGATTTTGCACGGCAGTTGCAAAGGTGCGGGCCCCCTGGCGTAGCCCGTCTGCGATAGTGACGGCACCGCCGCCATTCAGGGTCTTTGCGATACTTTGTCCACTGCTGGCGTTGCCGGAGGCAAGTCCCCTGAACTTGTTAATCAAGGTCTTATCGATGACGGAGTCAAGACTTATGCGCGACATAGATTATCTGTAAGTTGATAAGCACATCTATGCAGGATGTGTGCTTGGCCGAATTGGTTTGCCGAAAGCTAGTCGACTAGCAAAACGTTGCGCTATTAACGACTTAGCCAAAAACGATATCGACCTGACGCGTTGGGTTGCCCCCTTAATAGCGGCAAATTTTGCCGCTTCGCCAGTTATCGCATCCCGTGCCCTATAAACAGAACCACTCAGCTTTGGGAGCTCATCTGAAACATCACGGGCTGAGCTATCAGATAATTAGCCGGGCGGAGATATGTTTTCTAGCATGGATGCTACTTTGAAGCGCGCTTTAGGTAATGTGACTTTGCCAGTATTTACTATACTGGCGTTGTTGTTAATGCCGTTAGGATTAGCCCTTGAGGGGATGAAATCCGCAGGAGTGAGGAAACCGCAGCAAAAGATAGAATTCACCTCCCCCGACCTTTCAGCGCTGAAAATCGAAGAGTACGCAGCTACTTTAAATAATTCACATAGCGATAGTCAGGAAGCGCACTTTGTAAACCGGGCTCAGAATCTACGTTCTCAAGTTGATCGCACAGGCTGGGTGCTTGAGCCGCGAGATTCAACGCAATCAAAAGAACATTGGAGCTGGAAATTTATTCGTGAAGGGACACTAGCCCGGAAAACCGAAATCATGGCGACTGGACCAAAGATCGTGATAGATCACGGAGGTGGCCAAAGCGAGATCTACGAAAACAACTCCAAGGGCATTGAGCAGAGCTTTATATTTCAGACCGATCCGAATCCTAAATCTGATACGCTCACCGTTAGAGGCAGCTTCGATACGACCCTCAAAATTAGAGCAGCATCAACCGATAGAATTATTTTCTCTGACGACCAACAGGATCGTTTGGTTCTTGGGAATTTAGTTGCTTTTGATGCGGTTGGAAAGATTCTGGCGAGCGCTTTTGTGATTAAGAAACAGCCCGGCAGATCGGCGATGCTTGAGATTCGTGTACAAGATCGGAATGCTGTCTACCCCGTCACAGTTGACCCACTGGCCTTCTCTCCCGCCGCCACGTTTGAGACAGATCAGGATGGCGCAGGCTTAGAACTTTCGGTGGCGAGCGTTGGAGACATTAACGCCGATGGATTCTCCGATGTCGTAGTGGGAGCGCCTGCATTTGATGCGGGTTATATCGACCAGGGGCGACTATTTCTATTTCTGGGCTCCAGCACTGGCTTAGCGGAGGCGCCTAGTTTTTCCGTCGATGGAGATCGAATGGGCGCCCGCTTAGGCGCTGCTGTCGCGACAGCAGGAGATATTAATGGTGATGGATTCTCCGATGTGTTGGTCGGGGCTCCTGGATCTAGTTCAGACCCGGACAATTCCGGCCAAATTATGATCTATTTAGGCTCAAGCAGCGGCTCGCTATCTTCCCCGCCTATTGTGCGTACGGGTTCGCAAGCAGGGGAAAGATTTGGAGCCACGCTTTCCACGGCGGGAGATGTCAATGGAGATGGATTTTCCGATATCTTGATCGGAAGTCCCATGCATGGAAACTCGCACACCCAAAGTGGCAGAGTCGATCTTTTCTTTGGAGACTCTAGCGGCCTGGGCTCGCTTGCGGCTTTCTTTTATGAAGGAACTGAAGCCAACGAGCATCTCGGCGTGGCGGTGTCTTATGCAGGGGACGTAAATGGAGATGGCTTTGCTGATATCTTGGTTGGAGCGGATGGAGCAGGAGCCAATAGCGGTAAAGCACTTTTATTTTTAGGGGGGGCATCCGGACCAGGATCTTCACCGACTTGGAGCGTCGTCGGCGATCAAGGCGGAGCATTTTTTGGTAAGGCGCTTTCATCCGCCGGAGATGTGAATGCCGACGGATATGCGGATGTTCTTGTAGCTGCTCCGTTTTATAACGGTGGAGCTGGACGGGTCTTGTTGTATCTGGGTGGCGCGGCTGGGCTGTCGCTCTCGCCCAGTTGGAGCATGGTCGCGGATCAAGCCGGGGCGCTTTTTGGCATCTCAGTTGCCTTTGCTGGCGATATTAACGGGGATGGTTTCGGGGATGTGGCGATTGGCGCCAGCGCATACGAGCATGGTCAAATCGAAGAAGGTCGTGCCTATCTATACTCAGGGTCGGCCACGGGGCTCATGCTTGAGCCATCTTGGACCAACGAGTCAGATCAGGAATCTTCGCATTTCGGAAGTGTTGTGGCTGCGGCCGGGGATGTTAACGGAGATGGGTTCTCCGATCTCTTGGTGAGTGCTCCCGAATATGATAACGGCAGCACAGATGAAGGGCGAAGTTTTTTGTTTCCTGGGTCCGGTTCGGGTTTAGCAGCCGTGGCTTTCTCAACTTCTGAGAGCAATAGCACTGGGGCTGGGTTTGGAGCGACTCTGGCGAGCGCCGGTGACGTCAATGGTGATGGTTTTGCTGACGTAATCGTAGGCGCCTCGAATTTTGACAACGGACTTGTAGGGCAAGGCCGTGTCTCCCTATACCTAGGGAGCACCAGCGGTTTATCTTCGACTCCCGTTTGGCAGATGGATGGAGATCAGGCCGAGGGGTCATTTGGGTTCTCTGTGGCTTCTGCTGGCGATGTTAATCGTGATGGTTATTCCGATGTGATTATAGGTGCGCGTTTATACGATAACGGTCAGATAAATGAGGGGCGCGCGTATCTGTATCTTGGATCGGTGGACGGTCTTCAAACAACTCCCGCTTGGATAGCTGAGTCGGACCAAGACTACGCTTTCTTTGGATACGCAGTTTCCGGCGCGGGCGATCTTAATGGTGATGGGTACTCAGACGTTATTGTTGGCGCGTACCGATACGATCTCACTAAAACAGATGAGGGTGCGGTGTTTGCTTATTACGGTTCGGCTTCAGGACTTAGCTCCACCCCCAATTGGATTAAGGGCGCGGGGCAGGACTTCGCCGACTTCGGTGTTGCGGTCTCGGGCGCTGGCGACGTCAACCGTGATGGGTATTCTGACATTATTGTGGGGGCGAGAAATTATAGTAATGGCCAGACATACGAGGGCGGAGCGTTTTTGTTTCTTGGTTCTCCGACCGGATTGCGAAGCGCCGCATCGTGGGTAGGAGAGGGAAACCAAAGCGCCGCAAGTTTTGGCTCCGCGGTGGCGCGTGCGGGGGACGTAAACGGGGATGGCTTTTCAGATGTAGTTGTGGGAGCACGCTTCCACGACAACGGTGAGAATAACGAAGGACGCGCTTATCTCTATTTAGGAACCCCGAGCGGCTTACAAAATTCAGCTAGTTGGATAGGCGAAGGAAATCAAGCGCTGGGAGATTATAGTTGCGCCGTAGCTAGTGCCGGCGATGTGAATGCCGATGGATACTCAGACGTGCTCGTGGGCGCATGTAAGTACGATGGCACTTTTAGCGATGAGGGACGCGCGTATTTATATCTGGGAAATGTGAGCGGACTAGAAAACCCAGCGGCCTGGACGATGTTGGGCGGACAGGCTGCCGGAGCATTCGCAGCCTCACTTTCAGGCGCTGGGGATATTAACGCTGATGGGTTCTCCGATATTCTAGTGGGATCTCCGAACTTTGATGGCGGACAGTCCGACGAAGGGCGCATAAGCGTTTTTGTGGGAGGTGGTCTGGGCGGTCGAGCAGCTCCTGCCCAACAATTCGATCATTTGGGACGGCTTCTTCAGCCAAATACAGCCACCTTTGATTCAATTTTTAGCTTTAGGCTGAAGGCAGTAAGTCCGGTCGGCAGAACTCAAGCAAGATTAGTTTGGGAGAGTAAGCCCTTGGGGCAAGCTTTGAACGGCTCAGCCATTCAGTACGGTGCCTGGAGCGATATCGGCACTATTGGTATGGAGCTTCAGCAAGCAGTTAGTGGGCTAGCGCATCATACTAACTATCACTGGCGCGCGAGAGTTCAATATTTTCCGACGATGAATTACTCTCGTTGGTATGGGGTGGGCGACAATGGATTAAACGAAGCTGATCTTAGGGCGATCTTGCCGGCTACTCCAACACCGACCGCCACGGGAAGTCCCACTAATACTATCGATCCGGACGCGACCGCCACTCCTACAGAGTTACCCACAGATGTGCCTACTGAGACACCTACCGAAACTCCAACTCCCGAGTTTACAGAGACAGAGACCGCAACTCCGCTGCCAACGGACACAGACACACCAACACCGGTATTCACAGAGACTCCGACAGAAACGCCGACAGGGATACCTACAAGCACCCCCAGTGAAACTCCCACCGTCTCAGCTACCCCAACTATAACGGCCACGGCCACGCCAGCAGATGCGGCCACACCGGGCGCGACTGTGACGCCTCGTCCCACCATTACCCCAAGCGGGGGCGCTGACGACGGCGATGGCCTTAACGATGTAAACGAGAGTCCGGGCGACAATGACGGCGATGGAATTGATAATATTCTTGACCAGGATTCGGACAATGACGGTGTAGTCGATGGTATCGAAGGTTTAGGTGACCCGGATGAAGATAAGATTCCAAACTATCTAGATCTTGATTCGGATGGTGACGGAATTAATGATAATATCGAAGCGCAGGCTACTGAGCCATTTCGCGCCAAGAGCGGAATCGATACCAACCTTAATGGACTAGATGATGCATACGAGGGCCAAGGCAAAATTATACCAATAGATTCTGATGCCGACGGCCAGCCCGATTCTGTTGACTCAGATAGCGACGATGACGGCGAGACTGATTACTATGAGGCCTTTGATATTAATAAAAACCACAAACCTGATATTCGCTTCCGCGACCTTGACCAGAACTATGATGGTCTTGATGATGCCTTTGCCGGATTTGTCAACCCGCACCAGCTTAATCCGAGTTGGAGGATAAGCGCCGTTGTGTCAGGTTGTAAAATTCGCAAGTCTGCTCGTCCCCAAACGATAATCAGGCAGAGCATAAACAAGGTAAAGGTTAGGGCCGAGCGTATCTTGTCGCAGATTAATTTTTGTAAGCAGTCACTCTCCGTAACTGCCATTAACACTAAGCAGTCGCTGTTGTTTGCCAAATTCGCGCGCATTTTAAGGACCAATTTTAGTACGGTAATCTTGAAATGTAAGGCTAAGGCTTGTAAACAGGTTAAGAATGGGGCCAGTATTAAAGAACTACAAAAATTGACGCGCAGCGTCCTGGCGGCCTCACGAAAAGCAGAAAAAATTGCAGTAAAAAGTTGTAAGGTAAGATCAGCACCGAACGCTTTAAATAAACTTGAGAAAAAACTTTCGGTCGCTATAAACAGCCTCCCAAAGGAGCGCACACGCTGCCTTGGCCGTGTCAAGAGTCGCTCAACTTAGAACAATCAGTAACACCCCCACCAATGTAACTACACCGGCAATGATTCTGGCGCCGAAATCTTTCTCTTTAAATAAAACTTTGCCGCTCACGATAGAAAATACCATAGAGACTCGAAGGATTCCGACCACATAGGCGGCCTGCATGTATTGAAGCGCAAATAATTTGCAAAACATGGAGACCACTTCAAAAAAGCCCCGTATGAAAAAGTTTCCCGAGTGCTTCGCCACCTGTCGAGCACGCGACTCACGTAGGGCAAATGGGGCGAAAAAAAGCGCGCACACTAGCGTCATGGAAAAGCCGCACATTAAGGGCGAGGCTTGCATCACGGCCAGTCTGTCCAAGCAATGGTTTAGACTGAAGAAGAAGGCTGAGCACAGAGCCAAAACGATGCCGCGCACGGAATGGCCGCGCATAAGCTTTCGCTCCCTTAGAGCAAGAATAATACCGGCAAAGCTCACGATGCATACCCCCAGCATGCCTTGCCAACTCATGACATCGCCCGTGATAAATGGAGCCAGCACTAAAACAAAAGCCGGGCTTAAATAGAGAAAAGAAACTAACAATGAAATTTCGCCCGAGGCTAAAGCTTGCATCTTAAACCATTCGGCTCCAGAGTCAGTTAAAGCTCGAAGCAAGACAAGCGTTGTGAATTCCGGGCCAACTATGAAATCTTCAAGCCCCAGCTGCCAGGCAAGTAAGATTATTAAGGCGTAGTACGGAACGGCAAAGGCAAAGGAGGCGAAAGTTGAAGAAGTGCCGTCAACTTTAAGCGACAATAGTTTGCTGACTATATCTTTAGCTGAAAAACTTAGGGCACCAAGAAAGCATGCTAGTAGTCCCATCTGTTATCCAAAACAATTCCCTGTTAGACTTTCCCGATACATTCCGTTGCCTGTTTAACCCGCACCAGCTTAACCTAAGCACCGAAGGAGTCCCATATGCAAGCTACTAAGTATTTAAGAGGCATTCTGGGCTGGCTTGTAATCTTTTCCAATTTGGCGCTTGCAGAGCAGGTCAAGCTGTTACGGGTGGTTGATGGCGATACTCTTAAGGTTACATATCACGGAAGGAAAGAGGCGCTGCGCCTGATTGGGATCGATACGCCTGAGTCGGCAGTGAATAAGAAAGCGGAGAGGGATTCTGCAAGGTCTTACGCAGATTTAAATCAGATCCTCTCACTCGGGCAGCGCGCAAAAGAGCATACGGAGCTCTTGGTAAGCGACGAGAATTTTTTGAATATTGAGTTTGATGTGGTTCCAAGAGACCAGTACGGACGCTTGCTGGCCTATGTATATTTATCCGACGGCAGCATGCTTAATGAAAAGATTATTCAAGATGGCTTTGCAAAACCTTACACTTTTCCGCCTAATGTTCGTTACATTTCCCGTTTTAGGAAAGCCGCCCAGGATGCTAGAAAGCACGCGCGTGGACTTTGGGGGATTAATTCGAATGCCTTCCGTCATGAATGATGAACTCAATAACCACGGGCAAAATGAAAGTGCGGTGTCTAATGTTCGGTAGCGCCGACGACTCGTCGGCCGGTGCCGCGGGGAGGCACTAAATCTTAGGCCGATAGGCAGCACCAAGTATGGGCTTGAACTCGGCGGTCTAAATGTTCTCTTGTCTCGCCCGGAAGTTTTAGAGAAATTACAACAATGCCCACTTTCGACCGCGTTCTTTGGCGATCTTTGTATAGAGTTCAATCTGCCGAGTGGTAATCTGCCAGACATCCGCGCCCTGATAAAAAACGCTATACCACTCGGCCGTAAATTCTACACATTCAGAAAACGTTAAGGTCGATTCCCAACCCAACTTGTGCAAGGCTTTATCGCAGTTGAGTTTTAGTAAGGAAGCTTCGGGCATCTTGGCGTTCTGTGGCGCCGAGGAAGACCACTTCGCTTTGGGCCAGTGCCGACCCAGCGCTCGCAACAACTCCTCAACTGTGAAAACCTGGTCAGCGGCGGGTCCGAAGTTAAAGGCTTCGCCGTTTAGCGCGGAGTCGTGGGCCAACTTCGAAGCCAGGTGAAGATATCCGCTGAGCGGCTCTAGAACGTGCTGCCAAGGCCGGATAGCATCAGGACTTCGAATCGTAAGCTCCTTTTCGGCGGACCACGCCCGCACAGCATCTGGCACGATACGGTCCTCGGCCCAGTCGCCACCGCCGATCACGTTACCAGCACGAGTGACTGCGACCTTAACCGGACTTGCGGCTTCGTCAAAATATGATCTTGAGTAACTTTTTAAAACGCATTCGGCTGCGCCTTTAGAACCGCTGTAAGGGTCTTTGCCACCAAGCGCATCAGTTTCTCGGTAACCCCAAGGCCATTCGAGATTGTCATAAGCTTTGTCGCTGGTAATAAAGATCGCGGCGCATCTCTTCTTATAATGTCGAAGCGCCTCGAGCATATTTAGTGTGCCCATGGTATTGGTGGTAAAAGCCTCGTGCGGATCTTTGTAGGCTCGGCGCACTAAGGCCTGGGCCGCCAGATGGAATACGTAATCGGGCTGAACACTCTCAAGTGCTTTTTTGACGAAGGCTAAATCTCTAACATCGCCAAGCGAGTGTTGGAGCTTCGTCGGTAGGGCGCAGGCTTCATAAAAAGATGGCACGGTGGGCACACGATCGGCCAAGCCAAAAACCTTTGCGCCTAAGATAGAGAGCCAGGCTGCTAGCCAGCCGCCTTTGAAGCCGGTATCGCCGGTTATTAGTACGCGTTTATCGGCAAAGACCTTCAATGAAGTAATCTGGTTAGTCGGCATTTAAGAATCCTTCGAAGTTAGCATGAAAGGCTGAGTGAAATTTTGTATCTACCATCCAAGGATTGAGATTGTACCGCATATTCTAATATGAGAGAATTAGATTATAATGGCGAAACGCGGCGATGTCTTTACGAAACTTGGCAAATTGGGCGAAGATGACTCAAGAGAAGATTACGAGCTTTGGGAGAAACTCGGACCGGACGCCCGCTTCAAAGCCGCTTGGGACCTTGTAAAGGACGCGCACATAATTAGAAAAGGCAATCCAGATGAACTCCGATTTCAAAGATCTGTTGAGAATCTTATTAGAAAAGGGAGTTAAGTTTCTTATAATCGGTGGTTACGCCGTTATTCGATATACGGTTCCTCACTCCGCCTTGAGCCAGTACTCGTAAACCTCTTTGAGTGATTTTTTCAGATCGGTATACTCAGGCTTCCATCCCAGCTCCGCTTCGGCTTTCTTGTAGCTTCCATATACTTCCAAGGTATCGATTGGCCGAATTCGCGACGGGTCTGTTCTGACTTCAACTTTTATTCCAGAGACTTCAATTAGAGCATCCAAGACATCGCGAATCGAGATTGATTTTCCGGAGCACAAGTTATAAACCCCCTGCCCTTTTTGAGCTGCTAAGCGGTAGCCGCGAACGATATCGCGCACGTCCGTAAAATCTCGCTTTGCATCCAGATTCCCAACTAGCATTACCGGCGCGCTTTTGCCTTTGGCAATTGAGGCAAGCTGGAAAGCAAAATTTGAGATTACAAAATCAATGCGCTGACCGGGCCCGATATGATTAAATGCCCTGATTCTTACGGAGCTTAAGGTTGGGCTGGAATTGAAGCGTTCCGCTACCATCTCGGCCATGGCCTTGCTCAGGCTATAATTATGATGAGGACTTATGGCGGTGCTCTCGCTTATCGGCAGGACTTTGGCGTTGCCGTAAATTTCCGCGGAACTCACCAAAACTATTTTGATAGGGAGGGCCAAGTCGTGGCATGCGCGAAAAATATTGTAAGTCCCCTCTACGTTCACTGCCAAGGCTTCGCTAAAGTCGCGCTCAGCATCCGGGGGAAAGGCGATGCCGGCCAGATGATAAACGACTTCGGGGCGAAATTTTGAAATTACACGTTGGCAGTCAGGAAGGTTTCGAATATCCAGGTGAGCCTTCTCACATGTAATCTCTAAAGCTTCTTCGTGCAGCCAGGTGCCCAATACTTTATCACCGTGTTGTAGCAGGTGATTGACTAGGTAACGTCCAGCGAAACCAACGGCTCCTGTTACTAATGCTCGCATGTGTACCGCTGCTCCTTTATCTAGTCTTTATGTAATTTAATGTGATGTTGAACGACATAATCTGCAAAAGGGAAGCTACACGTAAATCCGGGAGACACAGCGTTTAAAATATGGACGCTGTGCGAATCGCCTTCGATCACAAAATCTTGCACCAACTCCAGGGTACGCTTGTTTAACAGCTGCGCGCGAATACCCGGTTTGGCAAACTCACTGAAGCCTTGTGGGTCTATATATTGCACTAGCTCCGCTCCAAGCTCAATAAAATGAGCTTTAATATACTTCTTCACTTCATGAATGGCTAGGTTTCTAAAGCCAAAGGCGTTTTGTAGAAATAAGCGACTCTCCCACGCTGCGATACTCAAAAATTCGGGTAGGCTAAAGCGTGCTAGCCCATCGTAATTTTCACGCCAAAAGGCCGGTATGGCGGTCGGCCCTATCTTGATTCCGCCATCGACCGTTTTTGTGAAATGCACCTCAAGAAAGGGATTTTGCAGATTGGGGACGCGATAGATGTGCATGCCGATATCGGTTTTGTTCTTACCGTATTTTAGATAGATCCCTTTAAATGGAATGATCGTGAAGTCGCGCCCAAATCCGAACATATGGGCAAGTTTATCAGCATACAGTCCCGCTGCGTTAATCAAGCAAGTGAACTGAATCTCACCCGCGCTGGTAAGGGCAAGATTGCCCGCATGCGAGAAAAACTCGCAACCTGTTTTTAGGTTAACCCCGCTAGCGACCAGTTCTGCTCCGAGGGTTTTGCATACGAGTGCAGGATCAACGCTGGCAGTATCCGGCGAATAAAGAGCTAGCTTATGTGTCTTGGCGTTAGGCTCAAGCTCACGAGCTTCCTCGGCCGAGATCATTTTAATATTTGAACCGTTTCGTTTTCCGCGCCGTTCAAGCTCATGTAACCCCTCAAGTTCAGATTCATTCCGCGCGACTACCAACTTGCCACAATTGTTCAACGGCAGGTTTCGCTCCTGACAATAGGCACGCATGGCACGATTGCCATCAACCGTAAAACGCGCCTTTAAACTATCGGCCGTATAATAAAATCCGGCATGCAGCACTCCGCTATTTCTGCCGGAAGCATGCCAGGCAATTTCAGATTCTTTTTCTATGACGGTAATCTTAGCGCCAGGCTTTTGAGCAAGCAGCGATCTCGCCAGAGCTAACCCGATGATGCCACCGCCTACTATTAAGAAATCTGTTTTAAGATCCGGCACGGTTTTATATTCTCCTAATGTTTCGCTCGATCTAGTTGGCAGCTTGCCTAAATATATTCTGCACGCTTAGTTTTTTTGCCCAAAAGCCAGTAATGCAGGTATATTATGGAGCGCCGACGACTCGTCGGCCGGTGCCACGTAGCGGCACAAATTCTTAGGCCGACAGGCAGC
>CAZVWV010000084.1:0-17168 GCA_964631745.1 uncultured Bdellovibrionales bacterium | reverse complement strand
TAAAATCGGATACTTAAGTCGGTTGGCTAAGTGGCATTGGACGACTCGTCGGCCGGTGGTGATATTGGCATTGCCTTCCAGGGCGAAGCCACCACCCTCTCCAAATTGGCGGCGGCCCCTCGCTTACCCTCTTAGTCCAACGCCGTAACCCAAGCCTTCCACGAAGGCTTCTCTACACCCCAACCGGATGCCAAGTGGTCTTAACCTCTTGCATCTCAGTAATCATATACGGACTTTGCGCGCTACTCTCGCTCCAATCCACACCAGTGTGACGGGCTATACGCCTGATGTTCTGCGCCCCGCCAATCTCCAGCTCTCGTAGCTCGCTCGCCGAGCTTCCTGCAAACCACACACCGTTTAGGTCCATATGAGTTGCTACCGTTTTAGTGAGTTCTAAAGACTTAGCCGTAAGAATATTCACAACGCCCGCTGGTAGATCGGATGTCTGGAGCACTTCACCTAGTGTGACAGCACAAAGTGGTTTCTTCTCTGAGGCAACCAACACCACCGTATTGCCGCCAGCAATTAGAGGCGCCATGGCGGAGACCGGTCCCAAGAGCGGGAATTCCGGGGGTGCAAAGGCGCACACCACGCCCACCGGCTCAAGCACAGAAAAATTAAAATAGGGCGCGTTAACCGGATTCACGCTGCTAAAAAGCTGCTGAAATTTATCGGCCCAGCCTGCGTAATAGACCAGGCGATCAACGGCTTGCTCCAATTCCCATTTCGCTTCTTTCGGAGACTGCCCCAACAAAATAAGCTCATCTGTAAACTGAGCACTTCGCCCTTCCAACATCTCTGCCACGCGGTACAAGATCTGCGCTTTGTTGTAAGCGCTACGCGACGCCCAAGATAACTGGGCCTTGCGTGCTGAAACCAACGCGTCCCTGAAATCTTTACGCGAGCCCGAGCAGATATTTGCTATAGCCTCGCCCTTGCTCCCCCTAACGGCATAGTAACGCTCTGATTCTGAACGCGGGAACTTCCCATCGACGTACATCTTGTAAGTTTTTAGGACCGGCAAGCGCTGTGCACTAGAAGAATCTTTATGACTTTCTCTCTCGACCACTGACCGACGTTGTTTCATCTAACCCTCCAGATCCACATACGCAGCCAGTCCGTGCAGTCCGCCCTCTCTGCCAACGCCGCTCTCTTTGTACCCTCCAAAGGGCGAACTCGGGTCAAACTTATTATATGTATTAGCCCACACCACGCCCGCGCGAATCTGGCTTGTAACTTTAAAAATCTTTGAACCTTTATCTGTCCAAACTCCTCCGGAAAGTCCGTAAGGCGTGTTGTTAGCTTTCTCCACGGCCTCTTCGACCGTTCTAAAACTCTGAATGGCGAGCACCGGCCCAAAAATCTCTTCCTGCACAATTCGATCTGACTGGGCTACATTAATAAACAGGGTCGGTTTACAAAAATATCCCGCCTTGGGCAACGTACAGCTTGGTTGGTACATCTCCGCGCCGGGTTTCTTCCCAAGTTTTATATAACCCTCAATCTTTTCAAGTTGCAGCTTAGAGTTAATCGCACCGATATCTGTGTTCTTATCCAGGGGATCGCCAACAATTAAGGTCTGCATGCGATCTTTTAGCTTTCGCAAAACTTTCGGCATAATGCCTTCCTGCACTAAAAGCCTAGAACCCGCGCAACAGACATGCCCCTGGTTGAAAAATATCCCGTTGATGATGCCCTCAACTGCTTGATCGATGGGCGCGTCCTCAAAGATGATATTTGCGGCCTTGCCGCCCAGCTCTAAGGTATATCTTTTTTTAGTTCCAGCCAGTGACTTCTGAATAATCTTCCCGACCTCGGTCGAGCCAGTAAAAGCCACTTTGTTAATATCAGGGTGGCTCACAAGGGCAGCGCCGGTTTTTCCGTCCCCAGTTATAATGTTCACCACTCCAGCCGGTAGCCCGGCGGCTTCCATGATTTCAGCAAGCTTTAAGGCGGTCAGCGGAGTGGTCTCGGCTGGCTTTAATACAACCGTGTTGCCGCAGGCTAAGGCGGGTGCGATCTTCCAAGCCGCCATCAGCAAGGGAAAATTCCAAGGGATAATCTGCCCGCAGACACCCAACGGTTTAGGTTTACGCGCGGGAAAGGCGTACTCAAGCTTATCGGCCCAACCCGCGTAATAGAAGAAATGCGCGGCGGCCAACGGCACATCCACGGTGCGTGATTCGCGGATGGGTTTGCCGCCGTCCATAGATTCAATCACGGCAAACTCGCGCGCTCTTTCCTGCAGCATACGCGCAATTCTAAAGAGGTATTTGCCGCGCTCATTGGCCGGCATAGTCGACCAACTTTTAAAAGCCTTGCGCGCTGCTGCAACGGCCAAGTTAACGTCGGCTTGATTAGCTTCGGCCACCTTCGAGAGAGATTTTTCCGTGGCTGGGTTAATACTCTGAAAATATTTCCCGGATCGGGGTCTGACAAACTTGCCACCGATAAAGAGATCGTAACGGTCATTTATCTGGACGTGCTCATTACTCTCAGGAGCGGGCGCATATTCCCAGCTGGTTTTGAAATTTAAGCTCGCCCTTTTGCTGGGTGCCATTACGTTAGTCCCCATTAAATTAATCCTTAGCGAAATAATCAGCCGACTGGTAGTATCCGCAGCTCTGTTTTCTTAGCTGCATCAAAATGTCATTCGCCAGAGTACTAGCACCGAAGCGGAATAGATCTGGGGTGAGCCAATCTTCTCCTAAAGTTTCCCGCAGCATTACCAGGTACTGCAGCGCTAATTTTGCCGTGCCAATGCCACCGGCCGGTTTCATTCCAATGCGTTTACCGGTTTCGTAATAAAAATCCCGTATGGCTTCGAGCATCACCAGCGTAACATCGAGGGTGGCTGCTGGTTGAACTTTACCGGTTGAGGTTTTAATAAAATCTGCGCCCGCATGCATCGCCAAATCGCTGGCGCGGCGCACGTTATCCAGGGTTCCAAGTTCACCTGTCTCCAAAATAACTTTAAGATGAGTTTTGCCGCAGGCCTCCTTAATAGCTCCGATTTCGTCAAAGACATATTTAAAGTCTCCCGCGTGAAATCGCCCGCGTGAAATCACCATATCGATTTCATCTGCTCCCTCGGAAACAGCAAATTTAGTTTCCTGGATCTTGGACCTTAATGTAGCCATGCCGCTTGGAAAGGCCGTTGAAACTGAAGCTATCTTAATCTTTGACTCTCCCAGCGCAGCTTTTGCAACGCGCACCATGGGAGCATAAACGCAGACCGCAGCTACCGTGGGGCGGCCAGGCATATCGTCAGCTAAATGTTGAGCTTTGTAACAAAGTTGTCGTACCTTCCCCGGTGTGTCCTTCGCGTCCAAAGTAGTAAGGTCCAGCATGCTCAAAGCCAGTCTAAGCGCGCCCCCTTTAGAACTATTTTTTATGCTGCGAGCGTTTAGGCGAGCAACACGCTCAAGAATGCCGACCTGATCTATTGCTGGACTGGCGTGTATAATCTGAAGCGGGGAGTGGTGATCCATAGAATTCGAGCAGGGTTATAGCATAGGCCTAAATGAAAGGGTACCTTTCAGTACTTAGCGCCCAATTGGCTTACAACAATTCCAAGAATCCTCATTAAAACAGCGATACTCTAATAATATCAGGGAAATATGTATCGAGACAGTTTCAAATTTAATCTGTGCTGTGGAACGTAAGAGTCTAATGAAGATTAAGCACAAAATTATTGCCCATTATCTGTGCACCGGTCTCATAATCGTCTTGCCAGTTTGGTATCTCTCGTCGCAACTGGTGAAGTTCTCAGAGAGGACTTTTGATACGGTCATCGATGTACGTCTTCCTATACTTAGAACACTGAATTCCCTCAAACAGTCTACCTTGAGACTAGTATCATCCAGCACCGAACTAGTTGTGTTGGCGCATTTGGCGCCAGAGCATCGAGGCCACTCGGACTCCATAGCCCGCGAGAAGGCTTTCTCGGATGAGCGCAATCTACTTGAGGAAAGCAAGACGAATTTCGATTCGAGTCTCGAACGGTTGAGGGAGTTGTATAAGAATGGCGCACCCCATGAAAATGCGATTATACCCCGGCTCGAGAGATCCTGGGAGCGCATCAGAGGCATAAGCGATAAGTTCTTAGCGCCAACAGAGGGACCCCGGTCAGATCAGATCTTATCCGAAATTAAAGAGGAGTTTGAGGACGCTGAGCAGGAGCTGCTTAGTGAATTGGACCAAGCTACGAAGGTAGAAGAACAGCTCTTTTTAGAGAACAGAGAGCAAGCCAGCCGATTAATTCAAAAGCAACTTGTAGGGATAATTTCAGCCGTTTTTGGACTCCTACTTCTAACGATAGCTTCGGGAGTGCTCTTTGCGCGGTCAATATCGCGCCCTATCTCTAAGCTGGAAGAAGCCGCCAAGAGCATCGGGCAAGGAAACACCAACGTGAACTTAGATATTAACTCCAACGATGAACTTGAGGTCTTGGCTAGGGCCTTCGAGTCTATGGTTCAGGAGCTGCTGGTTGCTAAGAACAACGCAGAGAGCGCCAACCGCTCAAAAAGTGACTTTTTAGCCAATATGAGCCATGAAATTAGAACGCCGCTGAATGGCATAATCGGCATGTCAGAACTCGCGCTTGGAACGGAGCTCTCGCGAGATCAAGACGAATTGGTTCGAACCGTGCATGAGTCTGCTAAGAACCTTCTCGCTATCGTTAACGATGTCCTTGACTTCTCTAAGATTGAATACGGTAAATTGGCCCTGGAGCCGCACGCTTTTGTGCTTGGGAAACTAATAAGGTCGTCTTTTAAGAGTTTAGGCCCGAAAGCCTCAGAGAAGCAGTTGACACTAAACGCCGATATTGATTCAAGCGTTCCGCATCACTTGATCGGCGATGCCCATCGTCTGCGGCAAATTCTAATTAATTTATTGGGAAATGGGATTAAATTCACTGAGCATGGCGAGGTAAATCTTAGGGTCAAAAAACTTGAGTCTACCGCTGAGGCCGTGCATTTGCGTTTCGAAGTGCAAGATACCGGTATTGGTATTGCAAAAGAGAATATTCACAAATTATATAAGGCCTTCGAGCAAGGTGATTCCTCTGTGACCCGACGTTATGGCGGTTCTGGCCTTGGGCTGATGGTGTCGAGCCGACTTGTCGGTCTGATGCGAAGTACTATCCAAGTACAGAGTAATCCTGGAGTGGGTAGCAAATTTTGGTTTGACTTGTGGCTTAAGCTAGATCTGAGCACGCAAGATGATTTAAGTGAAGCAATAAGCCTGCGACATTTATCAAACTCGTCTGTTTTAGTAATTGAACCAAATGAAACGTCGCGTGAAATCATCTGTCGATTGTTGAGCAAGAGATGCACAAGTGTTAGCCAATCTGCAACGGCCCATGAAGCTCTGACGGCATTGGAAAAGGCGCAGCAATTGCATCAACCGTTCACGTTTGTGGTGACTGAATTCTCGATGGCGGAGCTTAACGGCTTTCAAGTTATGGCCATGCTGCATGGAAGAGAAAGCCCTTCACCGACCAAAGTACTCTTTTTAACCGATCTAAACGAAATAAGTGTTGTCGAACCTCTGCGCGACGCACAACTAGCCAACTACATTCATAAACCGGTGCTCGAAAGTGACTTGATCTCTGGACTAGGAGCATTGGCTGTTTCGGAAGTGTCCAGCGCTGATAAGATTCAGGGTCTCGTGGCAGATGCATCCGTGGGTCTCACCCAAGACGGAAAAATTCTACCAGCAAAACCGGCGGCGATTCAGCGCGCTACCGTACCACTGCGCCTCCTTGTGGTTGAAGATAATCCCGTTAATCAAAAACTTGTTGTGCGTATACTTGAAAAAGCCGGTCATCAGGTCGCAGTTGCGAGTAACGGGCATGAAGCACTCACACAACTGGAGCATCTGGGTTGTTTTAAGACATCTCAGGGCATGGCGCCTCTAGATCTCGTCCTGATGGATATTCAGATGCCGGTTATGGGCGGAGTAGAAGCCACCATGAAGATTCGTGAACTGGAAGCCAGGCACGGTGGGCACATACCCATAATCGCCTTGACAGCCCACGCGATTGCCGGGCATCGCGAAGTGTATTTAGCGGCCGGGATGGATGAATACGTACCCAAACCTATTAATACTCCCGAACTACTAACGAAAATATACGAGTTGGTCGAGCGCTCACGCGGAAAAGGGGTGGCCGTGAATCAAAATACGCAAGGCTTGCAAGGACCCGCGCTAACCAAGGTAGATTCCAGATCTTTACTAGAACGGGTTGATGGGAGAGCGGATCTATTGTTTGAGATTATAGCCGAGCTTTATAAGGAACTTCAGATTAGCGTAAGCGCCAGGGACCTGAAAGGCATAGGAGCTGTGAATGTAGACTCGCTTGATCAGATCTTTAACGTTGCCACATTAATTGACCGGCTGCACGGAGACGTCCCATTACTTTGTGAAATTACAGAAGCCTATCAAACAAGCGCGCCGGCCATTCTAAAACAAATTGGGTCTGCGCTAGTCACCCTGGATGTCGAGAAGATAAAAGAGTGCTGCTCAAAGCTGGAAGAGATGTTACTGGACCTGGCAGCGCCACGCGCCGCCAAGGCCGCCCACGCGCTACATAACTCAGCCGAGCAGTCACTCACTTCCGAGCTTCAAGAACGCATGCATCGGTTGGTTGAAGAGATAGAATTCGTAAATCCGCTATTCAATTGTTACCTAAAGCGGGCAATGGAATGGAGGGCGCTGCATAATAGAATGCGGGGGGAAAGCCTTGGCTCGTAGGTACTGGCGGCGCCCTAAACGGTAATGCCACTATGAACAGTATGAAAATGGGCCGCCGGGGTCGACGGCCCTAAATAAAATTCGTGCTTTACCCGGGGCTTTTGAGCAAATGCCCCGAATCAGCCTTACTTCCTTACTTCTTCTCCAAGCGCTGGGCAGGGTCCTTGATTTTAACCACGCGCTGTTCGCCGTTATTCAAAGTTATTACAACTTTACACTCAGTCGGATACGCGCTGCCCTTTTTGTTGAAGCGAAAATGCGTACGCCCGCCGTTTCCAACCCCGGAAGCCTTGCCGCGGCCGATGACCTTCCCGTCAGCGTCCTGAACTTCAACCCGCTTAACTTTGCCGGTTAGATTGGGGGGCAGGAGTACGGCAAGGTTACCGTCTTTGTCGCTCTCCGGTTTCCATAAAAATCCAGCTAGTTTCTTAAGAACAGGAATCTCTTTTGTTTGGACCGTGTCATCCGCCGTGGTTCCAACATCTGTCACCTGGACAGCATTACCGGGCGTTGGTTGTGCGATCGCTCCCATCTCGGTGTTGTCTTGCACACCTGTTTCACTTTCAGGATCCACGTAGGTAGCATTTTGCGCGGCGGCGGTCGCTCCGTTCGCATCTGATCCAGAGACCGGAGGAGTTGTGGTAGGCGGGGGATCCTTGGGCGTACCAGGATTTGTCACGGGTTGTGTCAACGCGCTGATGGCTTGAAGAAGCTTAGTCACCATCTCCGACATATAGTTCATCAAGCTCTGGAACTTTTCATTGATCAGATTTACTAATGAATTATTGTCCGCTGGCGGAGTGGAGACGGGGGGCTGGTGAGGCGGCGTGCAGACGCGAGGTCTACCGTGACATCTATGATGCCCATAGATTCCAGAATTGTTTGGTGAGGGGAGTATATGAACTCCCGTGTTTCCAGTATTGCTGCTGGTAGCGTTTGATACAGTATCGGATAACGCAGGATTTAAGGCCTGGCTAAGAGATTGGGTTACAGATTGAAACGATTGAACTTCTGACATGACTTCTCCTAAATAAAAGCACGTAAATTACATCCCAGATCGAACAAACCAGCTCAATCTAGAGGGAAGAGCAGCACACCCTTCAGTAGACTTATCGTGAATTTCTTAAAAAAGTTGCCGATTGCGCAGGCAAAAGTGAGATTAAAGCGTAAAAAAGTGTTGCGGGGTCATGACAAGGGGTAAATCGGTGGTAAATCGCTCGGCAAAGGCCACGCCAATATCAATTCCGGCAGCGGCTCGCTTGGTGCGTAAGGTGTGCTGCACATCAAGCCCGTGCGGTTTAATGCTCATTTGAGTCGCGTAGGTGGCGATGGCCTTGGTAGTCTCCTCAATCACATCGCTTACATCCACATAAAGTTGGGCATAGACGTCCCTCGGCACCATATAGAAGTAAAGTTTCTGAATCTGATGCTTGGCAAAATCTGGCACGGTCTTCTCAAGCCGCGCCATTTTGACAGCATCTCGCACTAAAGCGCCAGTTGTATAGTGGTCAACGTTTGCTAACCCAGCTAACTCACCAAGGGGATTAGTATGGTAAGGCGCAAAGATTATCTTGGGGGTATGTGCGCGAATAATCTTTGCAAGTCGTAATCGCCCATCCGGCGTGTTTTCGACGCGCGAATCGGGGAAATCCAGAAATTCCCCCTCGCATCCCACGACTTTACAAGCCGCAAAAAACTCCTTGGCGCGCACTTCCACATCTCCATATGTGCCCATCTCTCCACGCGTGATCGAGATTAGCTTAAGCGAATACCCAGCTCTTATCAGCTTAATCATGGTTCCGCCCATGGCCATTTCGGCATCGTCGGGATGTGAGCCAAAGACTAGGATATCAAAATGCTTATTCATGCGCCCAAGGGTAGCAGATACTTATTTGCTCCGCAAAACTACTTTCCGTTAGGGGGCTGCATCTGAAGGCTCGCCGGTGATAGTAGCTTTAAGCAGCCTTTGGTCCGCGCTATCCTTAAGCCCATGATCCGGCTTTTGAAATACCTGTGGCGTGCTGGGCAATATCCCAGCGCGCGTGATTTCTTAAGCATGGGACTTGGCATCGAAGCCAGATACGAGCGGTGTAAGGCCCATTGGTCTAAACATCTTCAGCTTTCGAAGGTATTCCAGAGGCGCGCCTTGATAGGCTTAGAGGGCGCGCGTATCGCAGTCCTCGGCGCAGGGCGGCTTCTGGATTTGGATACCGAGACGCTTGCCGAAGTGGCTGCCGAAGTAGATCTTTTCGATGCTGACCCAGGAGTACTCGGTACCTGGAATCTGTTGAAACGCCGAGCCCGTCACAACGTTAATTTTCACACACACGATATAACCGGAACGCTCGCAAACTGGGAGGCGTGTTTGCGTACCGAGGTGTTCTGGAACGAGCGTGACGCCCTGGAAATTCTTTCTGCACTAAAGTTGCCGGAGTCCACCCTGTGCTTCAAAGAATATGATTGCATCATTTCGCTCAATATTATGAGCCAACTTTCAATCTATTGGCGTGATCGCGCAAATAAGATCTTAAAACGAAAGCTAGGACAAGCTCTGGCCGAGAGTCCCCAAATCCAAAAGGCGCTTGACTCAAATGCCAGGCTTCTTGAAGAACAGCACATCAATCAGTTACAGGAAAGCGCCGCAAAAGAGCTTCTCCTTCTAAGCGACGACAGATTTTATTACTATAAAGACACCCAAAGCTTGTGGCAGGAGGAAGCTGCCTTGCAGATTGATATTCCTCAAGAACTGGAAGGATATAATTTAACGGGAAGCAACAGCTGGCTTTGGCATATAGCGCCTCAGCATATAGAGAATGTCGAGTACGGTGAGATTCATAGAGTGCGGGCTCTGCGCTGGTCACGAGGTGGGCTTGGTCAAGATGGTGCGTAATAGTTGGTTTTGGGACCAGCTACACCTGGCTATGGGGCAAGGCGCTATTCTGGAATTAGCGCAAGAATCACATGGTCCTAGATTTGCGCTGAACGACCAAGCTGCTTAGGGAGGCCCGGTCCCCCTTTCGCTTGGGTGAGATGCGCGCCGTGGCCGGGGCGCTCCTTTAATATTGGCCAGACGGTCAATTTCTAAGCGTGCGTAACAAAGTAGAACCTACTTCGCTGCTGGGTGGCTAGTGGTTTGATCACTCTGAGTTTGATCACCTTCAGTTTGATCCCTCTGAGTTCTAATTTTTATCCCCTCTATGTCAATGGCGATTATGTCGCCACGGGAGTTGAAACAGGCCGCCACCAAGCTCCAATTTGGAATGGTTAAATCAGGAACTGGAATCTTTACTAGTTTAAAGGGATAAAAGGACCCGTTTCCAACTGAATGTCTGTGCTCATTATTGAGCCTAACGGCTTTCGCACCTGGCCGAGAGACAACTCCGCCAACGCTTGAGCTAAGACCGAGTCCGCGCGCAAAGCCGGAAAACTTCTCTGGGGTCAATGTTCCAAATTGCTCCTGCCAGGTTTGGAGTGTCTTCTCTGGTAGAAAGATAAAATTAACCATCATGCCTCGATCTTCTAAGGTAGGGTCCCTACTCAAAACCGCCGCTACGGGACTAATCGTTATCTCTGAATTACCATCCACGATATAGGTCTTATCAAACTCCGGTAAAAACGGTGCTCCCCAGGCAGAACCGCTATTCCAATACTGGGCGTTATCACGGCACCCGGCGACTTGCTCCGCAGTCCACCGCCCTGGTGTCTCACTTAGAAGCGGCACAGTATCAGGCATTGGTCGAAATGAGTTCGGCTTCTGCATAAAGACCTGGACCTCTGTCTGGTCAGGATCCAGTTTGACATCGCCAAGAGTTACACTGGCTCGACCGTGCCGGATGCCGGAGTCTGCCTCTACCTCTAGGGAGACGAAGTATTCCCCGCTGGGAAGTGGCGGCGCCACCCATGAGAATTGAATAGCACCAGAATCCGTGATGTTCTCCGCCTTTATCTTAGCCCCGCCAAGAGACAATACCTCACGCTGGTGACTATTAGTGATGGTTACTGCCAGGGAAAGTCCACTCTCTGTCTTCCCCTCTGCTTCATTAAGCAAGCGCGCCCTAATCTCAATAGCCTCCTCGCGCCATCTCGAGGGGAGCTGAAATTCAGCCAACACAACACTAAATCCAATCCCATCGACACCAAGCAAAGCAAGTTCGCCCTGTTCATGAGGAGATACCTTAACGTGTACCAGATCCATCGGTCGAATATTGGGAGGCAAGTTGGGATTGAACACAAGGTCATCAAGCACTCTAGGATCTGAAACGCCCCATGGCATCTCGACTGGCGCCGGGGTCTGACAAACAACAACAAAACGACCTTCCTTCGGATCATATACCTGTAGCGTCAAGGTAGGCATATTTCTACCGCTACCCTCGTCATATCGCTGCGCGTCGGTATGCGCCATACCCAGGCCCCACATCCCAATGGCCGGGGTACGATCAACCTTCTCCACACTAGGCCAAATCCCAGCCAAAACAAGCACGCCGCTAATCTGATCAAGGCGACTCTGGCCTTCCTTGCCGTTTAGCCCTGCCAATCCGGTTGGACCAACCAATAGATAGGCGAGCTCGGCCATTGAGGCGGCATAAGTTAACCGTTCGATCAAGGCCTCGCGCGGGCTATACAGACTAAGCCATACCCGCTCATATGCTGCCTCTCGCTCCTCTTTGGTAAACCTTGTTCCTACTTTCCGGATCTCACTTAGGGATTCAAATTTTGGTGGTATGCTAAGAACATCCATGATGCGCGACGAAAGATTATTTGAACCGTTCTTATACGCCGCCTTAGCACCATCGAAGTCCCCTATCCGCACCCGAAGGATCAGCTCCAGTAACGCTAGATTAGCATCGTAAACCTTCTGCTCCTTCGCCAGTTCAACCAGTTGAAGCCCGGCCTCACTACTAACCCGAACTGAATCAGGATTGACTCCGGATTCGTGGGCAGAAGAGAACACGCTGCTTAGGCGGTGACCATGGACCATCACTGCAATTGCATGCCTTAACGCTCGTTGTTTCAACTTCTCTTCTGCTGGAGACGGCTGCCACTCGGGATCAAGGAGATTTTCAAGCAAAAGCTGCGCTCTCCCCCAAAACTCAGTGGGCATTACGGCATCCCCATTCTGCATCGCATTTTCAAGCTTAATATCTAAATAGAGCGCCAAAATATCGCAATTAGTCGGATCTCGTTGGATGGCCTCTTCAATGTAGGGAAGAGCCATAGACTCCTCAACGGTCCCGTACTGCCTGGCTCCTAATCTTAACCCCTCAGCGTGATGCCAACTGCCACTCGGATCATCGTAAAACTGTGGCCGAACATCCTTCATTCGGACTTCCGCTTCCTGGCGCAATGCATAATCTTCAGGGCCACTCCCTTTTAGCAACAGATCAATGGCGTTCCCAAATCTTATAGAATCCCAATCCGCACTCCGCTCTAGTTCGGCGCGGCACCATTCCAGTCGACCCAACCGCGGTATCCGGTTCTGCCAACCTAAACTTGCGCTTTGAGCCTCCTCAGCCACGACAGGTCGCGCGCTAGTGTCTTCTGCCGGTGATTGAACTCCGTCTCCCGACTGAGCCGCAGAGCGATTCGGTTGTAGAACTGGAAGAGTAGTAAGAGCTAGAATGCCGATAACCTCCCTACCAATACGGCGCAGCGGATCAAGGGAGGGGCCAGCATTGTGCTGGTCACTCTTTCCCGGATCCCCGCCTTGGTTGGAAGCACGACTTTTTGGCATTACTCCTCCACTCTCCGCAATTACAAACGATACCTCAGTATACCCCAAGGACGGGCTCCTACTCCAGGTAATTACGCCTTACTTCAGCATGGAAACTTACTCGTGAGTAAATCTACACATATCCTTGTCCCGCCGGATTCAACAACTTAACGCAACACATACAATATGTAGCGAATCTAAGTTGTTGAATCCGCCGCTTGCGCATGGTCTCTGAGAGGAATGTCACTTACTGAGGAGGCAATCTATTGATGCTACTTAAAAAAGTGGCTTTGTTTCTTTTCTCTACGTCAGTCGCAGAGGCAGTCCACAAATTCTTCGTGCTCTTCGCGCTCTTCGTGGTGAATATATTAAACAATTTAACCACGAAGAGCGCGAAGAGCACGAAGAATTTGTGGATGACCTCTAAGGTGTAGGCCGAGAATGCCGGGGACGGAAAGCTTCTGCTAACAATATCAATTGATTGCCTCCTCAGTAAGTGACATTCGTCTCTGAGAGGAGGCAAGGGGCCGACCCCACTTTCAAGATCTCTCTGAAGACTTACTCGATCTAATTTGCCGTAACATCTTGGAATTTCTGATGTTTATCGAATCGTGATTTAGGTTTGTCAAACCGAGTGAAAAGTAGTCCCCCTACATGGAGATTCTGAGATTCACTGGGAATAGTAATGCTCCATAACTAAAATGGGCTTGTGGGACTTACGAGATGACCAAACCTTTCCCTAACTGCCGCCACTATCGTAATATACCTTCATGGAAATTCTACGCAGCATTTCTTTATATGCCGAAGGGAAGGACATGCCATTTTTGATAATTGGAGGGCATGCCATTAACGTTTATGGAATTTCTAGACAAACTGGGGATCTCGATTTGATGGTTCCTCTTAGAGCTAAGCCGCTTTGGTTGGAGCTCATGAAGAAACTCCGATATCAAGAGGGTCAAAGCGACCAAAGATTTTCTAGATTTCGAGCGGTACAATTGGATAACTGGCCAATTGATTTGATGTATGTAGATGATAAGACCTTTGAGTCAATATATAAGGACTCAATTCAGTCTGATTTCGGTCCGACTCTAGCGCGAGTTATTTCCGCCGCGCATTTATTAATACTCAAGTTACATGCGCTCAAGTATTATCAAGAGCACCGTTTTACTAAGGATTACTCGGATCTCAGGGCGCTTATGATTAAACTAGACGAAAACGTAGAAGGCGAGGAGTTCAAGGGCAAGTGTTTGAAGTATGCCAGCCCTCAGCTTTACGAACGAATTCTTCTTGATATAACACATCAGAAAAAACAAAAGGTACCGGTATGAGCACACAAAACAAAACTAACCCTCCAAACGATCTAGATTTAAACCTTCCGGACGCCCCAGACTTCATGTCTGAACCGCCTCGGTACACTGTCGCTGAAA
The DNA here is from genome assembly GCA_964631745.1 of uncultured Bdellovibrionales bacterium. GTDB lineage: Bacteria > Bdellovibrionota_C > UBA2361 > UBA2361 > JBGSMV01 > CAZVWV01. The sequence goes on along the minus strand of CAZVWV010000084.1, from coordinate 3,275 downwards.
TGATAGTGCTATGCGAAAAAATGCTGCCCTATTGGAATGTCCGCCGCTACGCCCCAGGCAGCCCCTATTTGGAGCCCGTGAATATGGAGGAGTTTCGGCTTTTGGATTAGGATATGGAGATTCCTCCCGATCTTTGTGCCCCCGTGAACTGATGCATTCAACCAATAAGATTCTTTTCGAGTGAATGTATTAGAGCATCTATGAAGTTCTGTTGAACTGTCGCAGATCGGTCAAATAAGTTAAGAAAGGGGTTATGATCTTCAATCTCCATCAGTAACAGAGAGTCATCCTTCAGTCTGGCAGCATCTATACGTTGAATGCCGTACCTCATCTTGTTCCAAGAAACAAAACGTCGGGCGAATTCCTGATCCGCAGGTGTGGGAGTGAACTCAGTCAGTTGCCAACGCTTTTCTTTCCCCGTGTGACAAGCATATAAAAGTTCACTATCAATGAAATAAAACGAAACTTCATGAACGAAGTCGATGGTCGGTTGAATGATATAGTTATCGGTCATGGCAGCCATCAGCTCGCTCCGATCGAGTATTCTCAAGCCTCTGCTATCAGCTCCATCTAAGAGTTTTAAGATGAATTTGTCCGCGCCTAATGCAAGGGCTTGTTCCTTCACCAGAAAGGTAGGAATGACAGGATAGTTAAGCTTATGAAGCTCAAGTAAATGTTGCTTGCCCAAAAAGTCTCCTTGGGCATTCAAATCATTATAAACCCGCATTCCGTGAGACTTTATGCGGTTGTTTTGGGCGTCAAGCCCGAGGCGATGCAAAGAGCTTGGCCCGGTATTGCGCCGAAAAATACCATCTACGCAGCGCTCGATACGCTCGCAGTCCTCGATCGCCGCACTCACAATATCGAATCGCGACCGTAATCTTTCGATTAATAGAAGATCTTCTCTGTAATACTCACGTCCTACGGCTACGTAGAAGAAATCAGTTATGTGCAATAATAGAGGTTTTTGCATAAAGGAATATTACTATCACATCGTGTTAGCAGCCATCAAAATTTTAAGAATATGTCGTTTTCGACAAAATAATCCAAATCGCCCCACTTTTTTCAAGAACTCACGCAACTTTTATAGAAAATTAACGATAAGGCTTTGAGGCTTTAAATTATAGGAGAGTCAAATGTCTTACCCAATCGGCTTTAGACCAAGTTCAGAGAATCGGACCTTTACTCAGATGCAAATTGCTCCATTTTTTAATCAACCAAGCTTACAGTTAGGTAATCCCCAGACTGTGCAACGACTCGGATCTTCTAATGGGTTTTCGGGTAAGGGCTGGTTCAACAATCAGTTTCCTAACCTCCGCCAGAGCGTTGTTTCTACCCCCAATACATCGATTTTGTCTGCGCTAAAGACCCTTTACACCTACTCAAGCGCACTGGGCGAACGCCGGACCCAAGACAGATCGAACGGAGTTGGCCTGTTTGCCGGAGCCCATCTAGCCGTGCAAGATTCAGAAGAAATCGCCAGGCAAATGGAAGCCGCAGAAACACTCCAGGCCTATGAAAAACTGATGCAGGTTGCTTACGCTAACAGGCAATATGCGCGTCCTAACGCTTCCGCACTTCCCGCCCCAATTGAAAAATTGGGAAGTGAGGCTCAAGGGCTGCTCTATAAGGAGATGTTGGGCGAAACCCAGAAAGAACTCGGAGAGCTGCTTGGTTTTGATCCCAAGAAGTTGATCGACGAAATGGTTCCGCAAGAGATGCGGCAGATCTTAGGGCGTGGGGCAGCCTCGTCCTCAGCCGCAGGGGTAATCGCGGGAGAGGGAGCCGAAGCTGCTGCTGGCGCCGCCGGTAAAGTCGGTGCGCAAGCAAGCGGAACGTTGAGTAAGGCCGCGGGCTTCGCTGGTGCAGCGTATTCTGCCTATAGCCTGGTAAAGGATTGGGGCAATATGCCACCGCTTGCTGGAGCGGTGAATGGTTTTACAGCAGGGGCATACATCGGATCAATGTTTGGAGCGCCAGGCTCTTTAATCGGCGGGGCCATTGGCGCGCTGGCTGGTGCTGTCAACGGACTTTTTGGTGGACACAAGTCTAAGCCCCAACTCGCGCGCGATAGTGTTCGCGAGATGCTTCAAAAATCCGGGATCATTAATTCAGCCTGGGGATTAACTTTAGCTGATGGTTCCACTTACGATATCGGAAAGGACGGCGGGGCGAAGCTTATGAATTTGGACGGAACCGAGCGGCATGTCTACGATCTCGATCTTAAAGATCCGCGCGTGGGTCAGGCCATCGGCTGGGTGCAACCATTGGTTAACTTACTAACGGGGGGGAATCCTAAACTCGCTTGTGATTTCACGGGATACTTTGTGAACGCCGCCCTCAGTAACGCCAACGACTGGGAGACGGTGCGCGCAAATATTCAGAGCTTTTACGTAAAGGCGGGCGTGCCCCCACAAGATCTCTGCAACGCTCTAGCGCAGATGTCCCAGCAAGGGGCCATCGATTCGGGAAGTCTCGCAGCTTACGTAAACGGTGTGCAAAGCCTCTTTGACCCTAACTATCAGCCTACAGAATTTGCCGGAATGGAGCTCGGGCAGGCTGAGCAGTCGCAATCGGCATCGATACTGGCGCCGGTAACCGGCTCGTTGTGAGCACGAAATATTAGGTAGCGCAGGCGATCTCGCCTGCCGATGCCAAGAAGTTGAACTAAATCGTAGGCCGATAGGCAGCACCAAGTGCGAGCAGGTGGTGGATGCGCCCTAAAAAGCAGTGCCACTATACACACCGGTCGACTCAACAGCGCTACATAATGTTCTTGCTTTGCCCCGGGGATTTTTGAACAGATAGGCCGAGGGTACCTAATTCCGATTTTGCCGCATTTTTGGAAGTATAGTCTTATGGTAGCAAGCGTGTCCGGTGGGAAGGCGGCGGTGATGCTGTAATTTCTTAATTTCAAAAGGGAAAACAGGAATTTGCAGTTGCCGCGATTTAAATTTAACCACGGAGAACACGAAGGTCACGGAGAGAGAAATCCTCAATGCTTTCTCCGTGTTCGCCATGGCCTCCGTGGCTAAAGTAATTGCTCAAAAACCCCGGGTAAATTACAAACGCGGCGCAGAGCACGGATATTATGGAGCGCCGACGACTCGTCGGCCGGTGTCACGAAGCGGCACAAATTCTTAGGCCGATAGGCAGCAGCCGGTGCGAGCAGGTGGTGGCTACGCCGAAAACGATAATGCCACTATAACCACCGGCCGACGAGTCGTCGGCGATACTTAATATCCCTGCTTCGCCCGGGGTTTTTGAGCAAATAC